>CAISTY010000265.1 GCA_903888515.1 Akkermansiaceae bacterium
GCCGCGAGAGCCTCGTTTTCCGGTGGCTGGAGGCGGACCGATTGGAAGCGGGTCTGGAAGCGCTCCGTCAGGCTGGTCACGTCGAGGTTCGTGGTGCCGAGGAACGCGTGACTAGGCCTCATGCGGTCGAGGTAGGTGAGGAGCATGTCCTGGGCATCCTTCGAGCAGCGGTCGAGTTCATTTACTATTTTGATAGACCACGGGCCGAACATGGACGCATAGGCAAGCGAGCGGGTCCACTCGCGGGCGACGTCCAATCCCACTTCCCGGCCGTTCACATCCTCGATGGCGGCGGGGTGGCTGGCGAGCGTGCGGGCGATCAGATTGACCAGGCTCGTCTTGCCGATGCTTCGTCGGCGGAAAGCCGGGCGAGGGCGAGAGCACGGCCGAGATCTTTGTTACTGCGCTTGTCGCGGGTTCCTTCGATAAGATCGGTCCTGATGAATGGATGCTCTAGCAGGTTGGCCAAGGCCATCATGCCAGGGAGAGCACAGCGGATGCCAAAAGCACTTTCACGGGCATCGAAGGTGGCAATGCCGGTAAAATGAGGCTGCCAGTTCGACGCGAGCAGTTTTTCTGCGACCGAGCGACCCTTTTCAACGGCGGACAGGTGCGGGGAGAGAACACAATCGATGTCCTTGGTGCGGACGCCGAAGGCCTCATTTCCCTGAAACAACCAATACCCTGCGGCGAGGCTGCCGATGATGATGATATTCGGATGCACCTCGGGCGGAATGGCGGCGGCGACTTCGGCCAGCACTTTCTGCGGCGAAACTTCTTTGGGTTCAGGCTTCATGTAATGGTGGGACGGATGCTTTGGAGATGATCGAGGAATTGCGAAGCCTGCATTTCAAGTCGAGCCTCGTGTAGATCTAACAGACATTCCACGGGGTCCGCCCAAGCGAGGCCTCCTTGCCGTGGAACGAACAACGGATCGGCGTGACGCACGGCATGAACGATCAGGGTGGCTGGCTGCAATGGGTCGGTGACCGGCTTCAGGGCAGGGTCGAGACCCTTGATGAAATCAAGGTTCAGATGCTTGCCGGGGCAATGCACGGACAGGTCCAAGCGCGGCGCACCGACGATATCGAGTGCGGGAAAGCTGTGCAACGCCCCAAGCACGCCACCAATGGCAAGGCCGGGAGGGGCAAGCTTTTCCAAGCGGCGGATATGCGCCTCAATGCTACGTGGTTGGCCCGAAGGATCGGCAAAACGCACCGTCGACCGAGCGCGATCCGAAACGGCCACCATTCTGGCGAACTCGTCCTTCGGAAAGCCGAGTCTGTATCTGGATTTGGAAAACACCGCCGACCGTCTCAAGTTGACCGATCCCAATGCGTTTCTCGATCCCCTGGCTGAGCGATTGATTATCTTGGACGAAGTTCAGCGGGTGCCCGACCTGTTTCCTCAACTCCGAGGCATCATCGACCGACGCCGGACGCCCGGGCGGTTTTTGTTGCTTGGTTCCGCCTCACCGCTGCTGCTCCGGCAGTCGAGCGAGTCGCTGGCGGGTCGTATCGCGCATGTGGAATTGGCCCCGCTCCAACTCGCGGAGGTGGGGCAGTCCGAACTATCCCGCTTGTGGGTTCGCGGTGGATTTCCCGACAGTTTTCTCGCCGCCACGGACGCGGTCTCGTTCCGCTGGCGCGAGGAATTCATCCGCACTTATCTGGAGCGCGACATTCCGCAACTCGGATTCCGGGTGCCGGCGGAGTCGCTCCACCGCCTGTGGCAAATGCTCGCCCATCATCACGGCGGTGTTCTCAACAAGTCGCAGTTAGGCCAGTCGCTCGATGTGACCCACGCCACCATCGGCCACCATCTCGACATGCTCGCCCAGACCTACATGGTGCGCAGCTTGCCGCCGCTCCTGCCCAACCTGAAAAAACGCCTGGTCAAAAGCCCGAAAATCTATCTGCGGGACAGCGGGCTGTTGCACACGTTGTTAGGCCTGGAGACCGAGGGCGACTTGCGCGGCCACCCGGTGTTCGGCGCGTCATGGGAAGGCTTCGCTCTGGAACAAGTCCTGCAAGCCTATCCCGGTTGGCAGGCCAGTCACTACCGCACGGCCACCGGAGTCGAGCTCGATCTCGTGCTGGAAAAGGGCAGTCGACGGCTGGCTTTCGAATTCAAAGCCTCTTCCGCCCCCACCGTGACCCGCAGTTTTCATCAGGCCATCGCCGACATCCGGCCGGAGCAAACCTTCATCGTCGCACCGGTGGACCAATCTTATCCCATCGCGGAAACCATCACGGTTTGCTCCTTGGGCGACCTGTCCCCGCCATAATGTCAACCCCCGAGGAGGAAGGCAGGGCCGTTTCCCGTGATCGCCTCGCCCCGCTTACAATCTATCAAAGGGGCCATCGTTCCCAAGCTCTTCACCGGTCCACATCCAGCCTTTTCCAATATTGATGATAGGCCTTAATTTTCCAAGCGGCACCAACTTGTAGATGCTGCATTTTGAGATGTTCCATAACTTGGCGACCTCTTTGGTGGTGTAGAGACGCCGGGGTGGAATGGGTTGACTGCTGGGCTTCTGAATTGCTTTCATGGACAGCAAATTGCCAAGAAGCGGGACCGAACGTCAACAGCTCGTTTGCTTTCGCAAGCTACACTCCCCCCCCCTACATATGTCGAACAAAAAGATGAAAAACACGCATGTTCCGCATTTATTTTTTGCAAACAGAGCAAAAACAAATCGAAATTTAACGGTTTGAGCTCATCCCGTCCCAAAATGCCCGACGAATCCGAGCTAACAGCTCACTCTTTCTGGGGTGATTTGCGGGAATCCTGAGTCCACTTTTCTCTCAGCCTGATGGAAATGGGGCGACGACAATTAGAACTGTCCCCTGACGACAATTATAATTACCCGCTGATCGGGCGAATTATCGGGGTGAAGCAAATGCAGATTGATGCCGGTTAGCCCCCGGCGAAAACCGGTTTGAAGCCTGCCTCCGTAAGGATGCGCTTCACTTCCTCGCGTTTGTCGCCTTGGATTTCGATGCAGCCGTCTTTCACGGTGCCTCCGACCCCGCAGGCTTTCTGCATCTTCTTGGCGAGATCCTGTTTCTCGGCCAGCCCGATGCCCGTGAAATTTTTGGCCACCGTGACGCCCTTGCCACCGCGGTGCGCGGTCTGGCGGACAATATCCACCCGCCCCCGGTTGGTGTTCTTCTGCCCCCGTTGCGAGGTCTTTGGAATGACCGAAGGGGAAACCTGCGAGTCCTCACGTCCCGCCGGCAAATCGCCAAGCCCGGCCAGCGCCCCGAATGGATCCGGGGTCAGGCCGGCTTCTCCGCTGGTGGCTTTGCTTCCTTTGTTTCGACTCATCCGGGCCATTCCACCACGGGTGCTGCGAAGTTCACGCTTTTTCGGTTTCATGACCCATGGCGGCGTGCGACGAAGTTCCACTCGAAACCGGGCCTTGGGTGGATTTCGGGATGGATGTGGGCTCCCATGGTCTTCAGAATCGCGGGTGAACAGGGCTGAATTGGTGCCGTTCGTTCACCGCCGACACTAATGCAGTGGTTAATGCACTGGTTTGTTATCGTCGGTTTCCGTCCGCCTGCATCGGGCTGCGGTTTTTGCGAAATAATGTAGATTTAATGCAAGCCTAACATAAAAAAGCCTTAGCCCATTGAGGATTAAGGCTTTGAGAGTGGTTGCGGGAGTAGGATTTGAATGTGTCTCCAAGTCGTTCATAATTAGCATGTTACAGCAGATAATGGCCTGAATTGGCCGCTGTTGGCCAGCAGTATTTTGCACCATTTTGGCCAGTTGGAACCGCCGTGGCAATCTGGTTGTCGCCATTTGTCGCCACCCCCCCGTCGTCGCCCCCCTTGCTTTTCGCATGCCAATAGCGCCAAAATCAACCATGGCAGATGAAAAAAGCATGATGGTTTACGCACGGTCCACGGAAAGCCAAGACAAGTTCGACTACTTCATGGCAACGATCACTGGCGCAATCCTGACGTATATTCTCCAAAAGTATCAACCCGCGAAATGGTGTTGGAATGCCGCAACCTTGGAGCCTATTGGCCTGATTCTTCTCTTTCTGTCGTTCTTCTTCGGGCTGCTACGGATTCAGGCGACGATGCTCGTTTATAGGCACAATTGCGATTGCCTTCGAGCAGGTGAAATGAAGGGAAGCCTGATCGATGCTTATGAGAGCGGAACCATCGCATCCGGAATTGAACCAAGTAGTGGAAGGATAATCACGCGTGCAGAAATGCCTAACATTATTAACGAATATCAAGAGCGTGAAAAATCGGAGGATGAAGCTCGCAAAAAGCACTCCAATAGTGCCCACACTTATTTCGTATGGAGGAATCGTCTTCTGGTCATCGGATTCCTGATTCTCTTAATGGCTAAAATGCTCAGTCCCTATTTTGCATAGAAGCCATTCAGAGTGACACAGATTTCCGGTTCCTGATTTCCCTATCGCATTTGTCACCACCCCACCAGTTGACATGGCCAACACCGGCATGGACACGCCAACTGATTGCCCGCGCACCGAAAACAACCACGACCCACTACTCACCGAAAAAGAAACCTGCGCCTACCTCCAGGTCAGCAAACGCAACCTCTACTGCTGGCGTATGGCCGGCTTGGTCCCGTACTTCAAAATCGGGCGGGCGGTTAGATTCAGGAGATCCGATCTGGACGCCGCCCTGGAACGGATGCGGATCGGGTAGTCCTTGCCTCCGCGCAAAAAAACTGTTGGACTCTAGCCACGCTTGCGGCGGCAGGATCACACGACGCCGGGAGCGCATCCGCAAGTTGTTGCCCACTGTCGGCCAGGATCCCGACACCCTCGCCGCCTGTTTCGGTCGCAAGTCGCAGAAACGCACCACACAAATTACCGCCATCCTCGACACCCTCAAGGCCCTGGGGCACATTGATTGAATCCGCCTAAGTTGGAACACGCCATGAAACCCGAAAAGAAGCTTCAGATCCGCAACAGCACGGCCGAGTTTTTGATTTTCACCCGGCAGGCGGGCGAGGATGGCATCGAGGTCCGCGTGGAGAACGAGACAGTCTGGCTGACGCAGAAGCTGATGGCGGCGTTGTTTGAGGTGACGGTTCCCACGATCAGCGAACATCTGGCCAACCTCTATTCCCAGGAGGAAATCTCACGGGAGGCAACTATTCGGAATTTCCGAACAGTTCAAAAGGAGGGTGGCCGTGAGGTGACGCGAAATGTCGATTTCCACAACCTCGATGCCATCATTGCCGTGGGTTTCAGGGTGAATTCCGCCCGCGCCATTCAGTTCCGCCAATGGGCCACGGGCGTCTTGCGGGATTTCGCCGTTCGCGGCTACGTGCTGGACAAGGAGCGGCTCAAGAACGGGGCGTTTTTCAGCAAGGCGTATTTTGATGACCTGCTGGCGGAGATTCGCGAAATCCGGGCGAGCGAACGCAAGTTCTATCAGAAGATCACCGACATCTATGCCACGGCGATGGATTACAGCCCGGAGGCGGCAACCACGCAGACGTTTTTCGCCACGGTGCAGAACAAGTTGCATTTCGCCATTCACGGGCGCACCGCCGCCGAGGTGATCGTGGAGCGTGCGGACAGCACGAAGGAACGGATGGGTCTAACAACCTGGAAGCACGCGCCGCATGGCAAAATCCTCAAGCTCGATGTGGTCGTGGCAAAGAATTACCTCACCGAGGCTGAATTGAAGTCGTTAGACCGGTTCGTGACGATGTATCTCGATTACGCCGAGGATCAGGCGGAGCGGAACATTCCCATGACGATGGAAGACTGGGCCGGCAAGCTCAACGCCTTCCTCCAGTTCAACGAGCGCGACATCCTCGATTATCCCGGCAAGGTGAGCCAGGTGGTGGCCAAGGCGTTTGCGGAAAGTGAGTTCGAGAAATACCGGATCATCCAGGATCGCTTGTTCGAGTCGGACTTTGACCGGCACATCAAAAAAGCGTTAGAGGGTGGCAACGACCCGCCGTGAACCAAGCCGAAGCAACTGTTGCCAACCCGGCAGCCACGACACCGCCGCGCTCATCGGATCGCAGGTTGATCCTTCGCGCCGGGCGCCCTGCGTTCCTTGAAGAGGATTTCCTTCGCCTCTATGCTCATTCCCTCGTGGACGACCGCCACCAAATCGCGCAGACGCGCCGCGAGCCTGGATTTTGGATTCCACGAATACACCACTGTCCGCCCCTGGTGCCTGCAAACCAGTGCGCCGGAGCGCTCGAAACGCTCCAGTTGACGCTGGACGGAAACCAACGACACGGAAAAATCCCGCGCCACGGCCCGTCCGTGGGTTTCGCCATGGTGAAACAGGTGCAGCAACACGGCCTCCGCCGCCCGACCACCGAAAAGCTCATGCAGCGGTGAAGAAAACATGACCTGCAATAAATGTCTTATGACCTACAATGCAAGTCGCATCGATGATTCAATGAACCCGCCAGATTGGAAATGCTGCACGGAAGAGCAACTCTGGCGCTACGTAGCCTGGCATCTTGATTCTGCCGGAATCGGCTCAGTATTAGTGGGTGGCGCGGTTGTAGCCATCCACACGGGAGGGCGTTACCGCACCACCAACCTGGACATGGTGCCCGACGACTTGTCTCGCCGTAAATTGCCTGAGATGCTCCGGACGCTTGGATTCGCGGCGCAACGAAATCGCGATTTTGTCCACCCCGGGTGCCTCCATTTGTCCATCCGGTTTCCGATGGCTCCGGTCGAAATTGGCGGTGACCTTCCCGGCGAACCGGACGAGGTCGAGGTTCACGGCAGGCGGCTGCACGTCCTCTCGCCGACCGACTGCGTGAAGGATCGGCTTGCCAGCTATGTCCACTGGCGGTCGCGCACCCATTTCGAACAGGCGGTGCTCGTCAGCATACATCAGCCTGCGCGGATAGATCTCGGGCAGGTCGAATGTTGGTGCGAGGCTCAGGGGGCAACCGCCGCATTCGAGGAACTGAAACGTCATCTGGCGGATTCAGGAGATGAGAGATTCCGGGTCGTTCCGCTGCCAACCGGAAGTCCTGAAGCCGATCCACAGGGGCCGACAGGCATTCGTCCCATGATCCTTGTTTCCACCAGCGAACTTCAATCCGCCCGTCAAATCCTCACGCGGCTCCGTTTTGATCGACTCAAGTCACCGGTTCTCACCCATGTGCTGGCCACCATCAGGGACGGGGCCATGACGCTTGCCGTAACCGATGGCGACCACTGGATTGAAACCGAAATCCCAAACGCAACCGATCCGGACACAACCGCGCGTTTTCTCATCCCGGCAAAGGCACTGGCGGGCGCGGCAAGGGCGGGCAAAGGCAAGATCGTGCAATTTGATTTCTCGGGCGAGCCTGGGAAACCCTTGCTCAAGATCACCGTTATCGGCTACAAATCGCAGGCCCGGACCGTGTATCCAACCGAACATGCGAGAGCCTTTCCGGAGCGTCCCGTTATCGAAGGTCACGCCGCGCATTTCCCCAAGGAAACACTGCTCGCTCTCCAGACCGTGGCCATCTGTGCCTCGACAGACAAAATCCGCTCCTTCCTCAACGGCGTTTTGTTTTCGCCGGATGATGGCGGCGTGTTGGTCGCCACGGATGGGCGTCACCTGGCATGCGCACCCGCACGGGTTCCGGATCGTCCGTTCGTCCTGCCCAATGCTGCGCTTCATGTGCTTGGGCATCCGGATGTCATCACTCGCGATTTTGAAATTCTGCGGCCGCAAGATGCTGCGGATTTCCGTGTTCAATTCCGCTCCGGTGCCCACACGCTCATCGCCAAAACCAGCATCGGAGATTACCCCGATTACCGGACGGTGATTCCTGATTGTTTCCCAGCATCAGCCACCATTGCGGAAACCCACAGGGCTCCGCTCGTATCCAGACTTCGTGCCCTGACAGGGCCCTCGACGCGAGTTCGCCTTACCTGGGAAAAACCAGGGCACCTCACCATCACCCAACAAGATCCAGACACAACGCCAGCCATCTTCGAGATTCCGGTCACCATCGAAGGGCGGCCGACAACGATTTCCTTGCGTCCCCAGCCTCTGGCCAACGCGCTTATGATCGGGTCCACCCTTTGGCTGTGTGACGACCTCTCCCCCTGCCTCATCACAGATCCGTCAGGCAACTTCTGTGTTCTGATGCCGGTGCGCTCTTTTTCGTGACCAGGTGATCGGGGTTGTTGCTATCGCCACAAATCGGAATTGCCGCCGATATTTCCGCATCAATCGCGGGGTGGGTTCGCCGTTGTTGTACAGTGCAGGCGGTCCGGCAATCACCCGCGCTTGGTGCAGGTTGACACGGTCCACTGCGGCATGGATACGCAATCACGCCCCATCGACAGTGGCAGCCCGCTCCTTACGGACGAGGAAGCCTGCAACTACCTCCGCATCCGCCAACGCCAACTTTACACGTGGCGCATGCAGGGTGTCATCCCGTTCATCCGTCTGGGTCGCTTGATCCGTTACCGCAAGCTCGATCTGGACGCCGCCATCGACGCCATGACGGTGGTGTCACAACAACATCCGCACCCTATTCATGAAGTGCCAGCCGAAGATGGTCCGTGCTCCTCGATGCGGTGATGTGCGCCACGCCATCCACCTGTTTCAAAACAAATTCAAACTTAACTAACACCATGCCATCATACACAGCATCCACCCCGACCGAACGCCCAGATTTCATCGATCCGGGCAACCATCATGTTGAAGTCGTTGACGCCGTCGAATCCATCAGCAAGAGCGGTCATGAGATGATCGAACTCAAGCTCAGGACATCCGCAGGTTCATACCTCTACGATTTCCTGGTCTTCATTCCGAATTCCTTCTGGAAGATCGACGCCTTCCGCGCCGCCACCGGAGACATCGTCATCACCGATGAGGGCGTCGAAATCAACGCCGAAGATCTGATCGGCCGCAGCGGCACCGCCAGGCTCACCGTCGAGGAATATAACGGCCGCAAACGCAACAAGGTAGCAGCCTGGATCACCCCAACAACCGAGGGAGAATCTGCCGCCAAATCCGCAACTCATACCAAATCAACCCACAATGAAACTATCCCCTTTTGAGAATGGCTATGAAGCTTGTTTGGTAGATGAATGTGATAAACTGGCCAAGATACTTCTCGGCAGCCACGCGCTTGCCAAGGCGTGCTCCGACCCTTTCGACTACGCCCTGAAACTGCGCACCGGCGAGGTCATCCGGTTCGTGGAGGCCAGGATCATTTCCTCTGGTTGGATCCATCTGGATGTGATGCCGCCCGACGACTGCCAACCAGTGGGAAGCAACCTCCCGTACCCGGCGGACCGCGGCGTGGACGTCCGCATCGCCGACATCGTGTGGGCAATGGACGCGCCGGAAGGGAGCTGAACCGGTCACACAAACCATGACAGCACTTCCCCGATAGTTCCCCATCAAAGGAATCAAGGCATTTCTGGCGATCAAAATTCGGCAGCGCCGCCCGAACTAACAGAACACCATGCCGCGCTACAGTTCAACAGGACTATCCCTGCCACGGCGCACCCTCGACTATCTCCAGCGGGGCGCGCCAGAAGGCACGCGCAATGCCGAACTATTTGACGCCACCTGCCAATTCCGCGACGCAGGTCATTCGCTCGAGTCTGCGGAGGATCAACTGCTGGCCCGGGCCCTCGCCGACGGACTTACCGAAAGCGAGGCGCACCAAACGATCCGCTCGGCTTATGCCAGAACTTCCCGCGAACCGCTTGGGGCAGACGGGCCATCGCCTGCGGCCTCCCCCGCGACACAACGTGCCGCCATCGCTCCCATGCGCAGCGAAACCGGCGTGTTGCCGCTGCCGCAGCCGGTGGACGGTGGATTCGTCCGGTTGATCGACGCGTGTTTCCGACCCGATGAATTCGTCGCCATCGCGCCGGCTGCGGAATCCGATGAGGGCGAAACCGCACCGCGCCGTGGGGTGACGCTCACGGCGGCCGAGTGGAAGGCGAGGGTCATCAAGAAGGGTGGCATCGACAGGTGTTTCGGCACCAAGCTCGGGTTGTTCCTGCGCATCAACCCGATGTGCCGGGACGGTGCCACGAACGAGGAAGTCACCGCGTTCCGTCATGTGCTCGTCGAATTCGACCGCGATCAGGAAGGCCAGCCTATCCCCAAGGAGGAGCAGTATCGCGCCATCATGGCGAGCGGCATGCCGGTGGCGGCTCTGATAGATTCAGGCAACAAAAGCCTGCACGCATGGATCCGGGTCGATGCGCCGGACGAGGCGGAATACAAGCGCCGCGTCGCCATCATCTGGGGCTGGTTCGAAGGCCGTAACCTGGACAAGCAGAACCGGAACGCGTCGCGCCTGTCACGCTGCCCTGATGGACGACGCACCGTCGATGGCGAGATCAGACGGCAGTCCCTGTTAGACACCGGCCTTGGCGCGGAATCGTGGGAGCTATGGGAGGGGGAGCATTCCGCCGATAGTTCCACCCTGTTCATCGACCTCAAGCCGTTCATTGAAAATGGTTGCGAGCCAGAGGTTCCGACCATCGCCGACGTAGGGCTAGCCAACTGCGTTCTCTACGCAGGCCGGATGAATGAGATTCACGGTGAACCGGGAACCGGCAAAAGCAATATCGCGATTGCCATCAGTATCGCCGTGATGAAAGCGGGAGGCTCCGTGATGTACATCGACCCGGAGGACACTCCGGCGGGTTTCACGCGACGTTCCCTCCAATTCGGGGCCAATCCTGACGACTTGATCCACCGCTGCCATTATCTGCACAATCCGACGCCTGAGGACATCGCCGCAGCGCAAAGGTGGGCTGCCACCAACCATCCAGCGCTCGTTGTCCTCGATGGCCTGGCAGAAAGCATGGCTTCCGAGGGGCTTGTTGAGGATAAAGCGGGCGATGTGCTGAAATTCTTCCGCGAACGCCTGCGCCCGTTTGCCGAGAAAGCCGGGGCTGCCGTGCTGGTCTCTGATCACGTATCCAAAAGTTCCGAGGAACGGGGCCGGTGGGCCAGGGGTTCGGGCGCCAAGCTCGGGCGTTACGATGGCGTGTCCTACAACATCGGTTTGATTGAATCCTATGCGCCCGGGCATGCCGGGTTCGTGAAACTAACAGTCGCCAAGGACCGCAATGGCGGAGTTGGCCGCGTCGGTCAGACCATTGCGGAGGTCCATTTCACGTCCGACAGCGACAACCGGACACTTGTGTCTTTCCGCATACCAGAAGGTCAGGACGGGGCATTTAGACCGACTGCGATCATGAAAAAGATCGTGACCTATCTCCAGGGACACAACGAGGCGACCGCACGCGATCTGCGAACCCTCGGCAAATCCCAAGCCGTCGATCTCGCATGCCAGCTTCTTCAGGAGGAAGGCGACATCGTGCTTACCAAGAATGGCAGGAAGCACGTCTTCACGCTCCGCCCCCGATGCACCTACAAACTCATCAAAAAATCAGTATGAAGATCCATCGTGTTCCGTGTTCCGACCGTGTTCTCATGTGTTCCAAAATCGGGAATTGTATCGTGTTCCGTGTTCCCCTCCCTATAAGGGGAACACGGAGAACACGTCAATTCAGGGCTGAAATCGAAGATCAAAGACCGAGAGCCAGCGTGAACGTGTTCCAGTGCGGATGCCCTCGCGATCCGGCATCATCGCCTACAGTTCTGGCTGCGGGTGAGGTGCGGCCTGTCCGTCGCCAAGGTCTATCGTCCGGTGACCGCCGCCGTCTTCCCGAGGTGCCGGTCGAAGTCGAGGCGAACATCTGCACCACCTGGGCCGACAAATGAACCGCGACGATTACAGCCAGCGCCAAAAGGCCAAGGACGCGGAATACCAACGCGAATACCGGGAGTGGATCGATTCATTGCCGCCGGACGAACGCCGCAAGTTCGAAGCCAAGGGACTGGCCACGCCCGATGTGGCCCATCACGGCAACGGATCCGCCAAGAGGGATGCCGCCGACAGCCCGCTCATGCGCGAGGGTGATGACCCCGCCGTGATGCCGGAACCCGAGCCGGAACACGAATCCACCTTCTGCGACAGCGAATCGATGCATGGCGCGATCCGCCGCGTGGTTGCGGAAATCATTTGCCACAGCAACGCCCGTCTCACCGCCGAGTGCGTCGCCCTGGTCAGCGGCCTGATCTACTCCGGGGATTCGATGACCGACATCGCGCAGCGCCACGGCATCACCCGCGCCGCCGTCTCGAAACGCTGCGTCGAACTGACCGAGTTGCTCAACCTGCGGCCCTCCCGCGCCATGCGTTCGTTGACAGCGCGCAAGTCGTATCGCTCCGCGCGAATCGAATCCACCAAATCCCATGAACCAACCGCTCAAACTTCCAAATCCTAAAGTCACGGTCAGCCGCCTCGGCCTGCAAATCACCGGCAAACTCAGCGTCGAGGAATGGCAGGAACTCGCCACCAGCATCGGCGAGATGGCCACTTCGATTGCCTTCATCGTCGGCGACTGGCTCGTCTATGCGCAGCAAAGCCTGTTCGGCATCGATGGTTATCCCGACAAGCGGGTGAAGCACCAGGACTATGAATTCGCACTCAAGGCCACCGGACTCGACCTGTCCACGCTCCAGAACTATGCCTACGTCAGCCGCAACATTCCCTATTCGTTGCGCAGCGAACGACTGTCATGGGAGCACCACCGGCTGTTGGCAAAACTCCCCGAAGGCGAAATCCAAAGCTGGATCGCCACCTGTGAGGCCGAGGATCTGGCGGGCACCCGCATGAGCACCCGCCGCCTGCGCAAGTCACTCAACCTCGGACGGGTCGCCACCGATGCCGAACTTGAGCCGGACCCAGCCGACAAGGGCCAGTTGAACTACATCCCGTTCGTGAACCGGATCTGTTGCTGGTGGCGGCGGCTCCAGGCCGAACGGTTTCTATCCAACGCCACCCGTGCCCAGCGCGAGGTGATCTGCCGCGACCTCGAACCCATCATCAACATCTACAACCAACTCAAGCTATGAGCCCGCAACCCGCCGAATGCCAGGCCGCCATCGACGCGGTGAAGGAACTCCTCAACACGCATTTCAAGGAAGCCGAGGACAGCGCCGATGAAGACGGCAAGTTCAGCCTCGGGTTCCGCATGACTTTTGATCGTTCGCACTCGCCCACCAAACTCAAGGTGACTTGCCGCGTGTCCAAGATCATGACGGATGAGATCGAGTGCGCCATCGACGACCCAAATCAGGCGAAATTGCCCCTGTGATGAAGCTCCGTGCCCGCATGGTGTTCCGGGATGCCAAGCCGCCCAGCAGGCTGGAGAAGCGCTTTGAGTTGCTGTGGCGGGCGCTGTGTGGCCCCGCGTTGGAAAAGGAGTTCCGGTTCCACCCCGTCAGAAAATGGCGGGCCGATTTCGCCCACCTGCCGAGCCGCACACTCATCGAGATCGAGGGCGGCATCTACGTGAACGGCCGCCACAACCGCGGGGCGGGTTTCGCCGCCGATCTGGAAAAATACCTGGAGGCAGCGCTCGCCGGTTGGCGGGTGGTCAGGCTGGGGCCGAATGAGCTGACGACGGCCCACGTCGAGCGGTTGGTTGCCCTGGTGCAGGCCGGTTGACTCGCGGCTGAGGAGGGTTCCGCCTTCCCCAAGATCGAACCAATCCGTCAGTTTTTCACGGTCTAGCAACGTCCTTTTTCTTGGGCTCTCGATACCAGGGATTCGGACTCGATACGGAACCGTTCCGCCTCATTTGTGTCTGCGCTTCTTCTTGCGACATCTTCTTGCCAGCTTCAAAGCCCTCCAATCTCGCTTTGCGGATCTTCTCAATGTCGCTGGTCTTCATGCGGGGACACATAATCGATTTTCACAGCATTGCCAAGTGAATCAGCAGTCGTTCGCCAGACAACGACGCGACCTTGCCCGCGATTCCAATACAGTGCAGGCCGGTTGACTCGCGGTGCGGGGCATGGATTTCAAACATCTCTCCGTTCTCGTCACCGGTTCCTCAGGTTTCATCGGCACCCACGTCGTCCGGCACCTCCACGCGGCAGGCCACCGGGTCACGGCCCTCGATTACATCCCGCCAAAGGATGCGCTGCCGGAGGGTGTGGCATTCCACGTTTGCGACATCCGCCAAAGCCTGCTGCCCAACCAATGCTTCGACGCCGTGGTCCACCTTGCCGCCTTGGCCGGTGTCCGCCCGTCGATCCACGATCCTATCGGTTATGAATTCACCAACGTCATAGGCACCATCCGCCTGTTGGATTTCTGCCGCCGCATGGAGGTGCCGACCTTCATCCTCGCCTCGTCGTCCAGCGTCTATGGCCCGGAAACGCCGCTACCCGCCCGCGAGGACCATCCGGCCAACCCGTGCAGCCCCTACGCCCTGACCAAGCTCCACGGCGAGCAGTGGGGCCGCCTCTACTCCCGCATGCACGGACTGCGGTTTCTCGCCCTGCGGTTCTTCTCGGTTTGGGGACCGGGACAGCGACCCGACCTTGCCCTGGAATCCTTTCGCCGCCGGATCGAGGCGGGCCAGCCGGTCATCATCAACGGCGACGGTAGCCAGCGCCGCGACCTGACCCATGTGTCCGACGTGGCGCGGGCGGTAGGACTGGCGCTGCGGTGGCAGGGGGCGGGATCGGTAGTCCTGAACGTCGGCACCGGCAAAAACCACTCGGTCATGGACATGCTGGAAGCCGTCGCCGATTTACACTGTCCCTTGGTTGGCCCAATTCCCTTGGAGCACCAAAACGCCCATCCCGCCGACGTGCCGGAAACGCTCGCATCCCTGGAGCGGGTAGGGCTGGAACTCGGATGGGAGCCCACGGTTTTCTTCCCGGATGCGCCGGTCGTGGCGGAAACCGGCAACTTGGAACGGCGGCCCGACAAGTTTTCGTGGTGATCGGCCCCGTGGGGAAGCCGCCACAAAATCGCCACAAAACCGAAAAACCGCCACAAAACCGCTGTTTACTTTACACTGCTTTACACTCGGATTCTGCTAGATCATCGCTGATCAGGAGGTCGTCGCGCCGTCGCAATCTGCTTATTACCAGTTACTTGCGAAATCGCATCCCGCCTGACCCGACGCTTTTCGTGGCAAGTTCGTACGCAAAAAAAGTGTAAAGTTGAAAAAACACCTTTCTCATGATTTGGATGGGGGTGGGGGGACCCGGGGACTGGAACGGGTTCGTAAATAGATTTCCTACTCATTATCAATGGGTTACGACGCCTTCAAACACTCGTTTTGTCGCCATTCTAACTATCTCGGTCGGCTAGATTGCTGTTAGCTTGGGATCGATAAGCAGTTAGATCGCTAACATGCCATGTGATAAAACTAACAGACTAACAACCGCCGTCAGATCCTACCTTGTCACCCGGCATTCATCCCGCCCGAACCATCAACCAAAGCGAATCTTCGCACGAATTCTTGCAGCGCACACGAAATGTTCTTATGAACACTCCTTGTGCCTTCCATCTACCAGCCCCACCGCCCCCGTGCCTCGCCGCTCTGGCAAATCGTCACTGCCGCTTGGGATGCCTTCCTTGCCAGCTACGAAAAATGCCACCGTGCCACCATGGGGCCACTCCGTCCCAATGTCTTCACCACCGTGCGCAATTTCCTCCGCTGCGGCGACCTTGCCGCTGGCTTCCTCCGCTTTCACTGCCCCGATTGCGGTCACGAACGCCTCCTCGCCTTCACCTGCAAGGGCCGCCACTTCTGCCCTGCCTGCCACCAACGCCGCGTCCGCCAGACCGCCGAATGGATCTCCACCTCCGTTTGTCACGAAGTCCCCCACCGCCAGTTCGTCTTCACCATCCCGAAAATCCTGCGTGGCATCTTCCGCAAGCGCCGTGACCTGCTCCATCTCCTGTTCAAAACCGCCACCGACACCTTGCTCGAATCCTTCCGCGCCCGTCTCAACTTGCCCGATGGCAGACTCGCCGCTGTCGCCGCCGTCCACACCTTCGGCGATTACCTCTTCTTCCATCCGCACCTCCACGTCCTTGCCGCCGACGGCTTGTTCGACTCCGTGGGTCGTTTCCACTGCATGCCCGCCGATAGCCGCGCTCCCATCATCGAACTTTTCCGCAACCGTTTCCTGCAAGCCCTCCGCGACGGCAAACACGTCAGCCCCAGCCGCCTCGCCGACCTGCTCTCCTGGAAACACAGCGGCTTCCACATTGATGGTGGTGGCGAAAAATCCGTCGCCCCGCATGACGCCGACGGTCGCAAACGCCTTGCCGAGTATCTGCTCCGCCATCCCTTCTCCCTCCAGAAAATCACCTGGAACGCCACCACCCAAACCGTCATCTACCGATCAAAGCGCCACCACACCACCAAGCGGAATTTCGAGATATTCAAGGCCACTGATTTCCTCGCCGCCGTCATCGACCATGTCCCGCCCAAATCCAAGCACACCGTGCGCTACTACGGCGTCTATTCTAACAGAATGCGCGGCATGACATCTATCATTCCGGATCGAATCATCCGTCCGCCGGCACCTTCTTCAAATCAACAATCCGAAATAAACAATCATCAATCGGAAATCCTCCACATCCCGGCACCCCCGAAGCAAAGCGCCCGCGCCATGCGTCCCTTATGGCGCGACCTCATCCTCAAGGTTTGGGGTGCCGATCCTCTCCAATGCCCTTGCTGCAAAGCTCCCATGAAACTCTCAGGTGACGTGAAACGCCCCGAGCAAATCGAATTCTTCCTCCGCCTATACGGCCTTTGGGAGGGCATCATTGACATTCCGCCGCCGCCCAGGCCGCCCTTCGACATCGAGACCTTCGAGCCTATCGAACCACCATGGCAGGCGATCAAGGAATGGATTCCCGACGACGAACCGGACCTCACCTGGTTCAACCAACCCCGGAAACCATCAGAGTCCGACCCAGACTGGTTCGATCAAACCTCAACATGGAAAACCCCCGAAGTCCCGCTCGATGATGGCCGCATCCTCGTCTTGGAATACACCTGACCGCGAAGGCATCCACACCCCAAGAATCCGCTAACCGAAGATTTTCCAAATGAATCCTTGGCAACGCGGCCAGGATAGCTATTTTCGCGTTTGAGGAATTTCCCCATGATTCTGACGAAATCCCCAATTTCCGCGCATGATTCCGCCGAACCAACCCCTTGGTCGGCTTCGGTATTGAGGTTTTTGCGCAGCTTTGGCCCCTTTTCCCCCGCAACCCCCATTTCCCCGCCCTCCGGTCCGGCCACCGGCTCTTTCAACGGCCTTCACTGGGAAAGCAATTTCCTAGCATTAAAACTCTTATGCCTGCGGCTTTAGCAGTAGGAATGTATTCTATTCCAGCAAATGCAGCGACTGTCATGACAGTGAATGGACCAATAATAACTACTGCTGATTACTTGCCTAATGGTGCAGGCGTTCTTGAACAACGATGGCGTTATGATATTACTAATATTAGCAATGCTAACGAAGACATGTTTGATTTTCATATTAATGCTGGAATTAGTGATGGAATATTAGCGATATCAAGAACATATACTGGAAGTGGTAACATTAAAACATCTATAACTCCAACCTCATTTGGTTTTACTGGAGTATTACCATCAACAGAAAATAATAATGTAACAAGCATTTATATTTACACTTCAGCAACTACTTTGTCTGTTCCTGGCCTTGCAACTGCAACTGGTACAGGAAATGTTTCATTTAGCTCACAGGTTATAAATAAACCCTCGATAGTTCCAGAACCGAGTAGCGGACTTTTAGTATTGCTTGGTGCTGGAGCATTATTATATCGTAAACGATAATTCTTAACAGCGTTATTCATAATATTTATAAATAAAAATCGACTTTTGATATTTATGAATCAACTTGAACAGATTTTAAGTAAAACTCTTATGCCTGCGGCTTTAGCAGTAGGAATGTATGCAATGCCAAGTAACGCAGCAACGTTGATGATGGTAGAAGGTCCAGTCATAACTACTGGTGATTATATTTCTAACGGCAATGATACTTTAGGAAATCCAATATTAGAAAAACGATGGGATTATAATGTATCTAATTCAAGTACCGTCGGTGATGCTAACAATATGATAGAATGGCACATTAATGCAGGAAGCAATAACAATATTTTCGAAGAATTAGACTATGATAGGTTTAGCTCACAACCAACTATCTCACTATATATTACCGATAATACTTGCGGGTTTATAGGACTATTACCCCCTAGTCCCGAGCCGTTTACGGATAATAACTCAATAATATTCACGTTATACACACCAGCCGATACTCAATCTGCTCTCGGCCTTGCAACCGGAACTTCGTTTGGATATTCTCTAGGAGGAGATAATTTCAATAAGGTTACCGTAGAAGTACCAACAATTCCAGAACCTAGCAGTGGACTTTTATTATTACTTGCTGGTACTCTTGCATATCAACGCAAGCGATAATTTCTCTTTTTTTACTAAGTTTATTCTTCTTTTCACCAATTTTGTTATAATTCCAGTTATTTACTTATTAATCAATTAATCATTAATATACTAAAAAGGGAACTCGTGATATTTACTAAGTAGTAGTAGTTTTACGTAAATTTTATATAGTTGCACTCTAAAATAGCCAATATGCTAGAAAAATTAGTACAAAAATTACTGCCTTTCACCCTAATTATTAATACGTTAAACGCCGAAACCAAAATGCAAGTAGAAGGACCATTTATTACAACAGAAGGTATAGAAAAAAAATGGGATTATTATATTTCAAATTCAAGCACCGCACATGATGCAAATAATATGATTGAATTGAAAATTAATGCAGGAAAGAATAAACAACCCCCATTTCCCCGCCCTCCGGTCCGGCCACCGGCTCTTTCAACGGCCTTCACTGGGAAAGCAATTTCCTAGCATTAAGGAATAGAGTTAGTTACTCCTTGGTTTAAAAAGACATTTTTAAATAGCACCACAGATCTTGCAAAACAGTCTCAAGAAATTACTAAAAAAATGATACAAGATAGCGGGGCAAGAGTTTCTTATATCTTTGGTGCTAAAAATATTAAAATGGAGATTGACGCTGCATCTAAAAGTGAGCGGGAGATAACTTCTCAAGATAGAGCACAGATGAGCGAAAGATTAACTGGTATAGTTGCAGACGCAACTAGGGGTTCTTTGGATGAAAAAGGAAACCCTACAGGGAATCCTGAACTAGCTAATATATTTGAAAGAGATGCTTTCGGTAATATAAAAATCTCTGATAATATCTCTGCCCAACTTGGAGAGTTCGAACGCCAGTTAACTGAGATAAATAAAAATGAATCAGTCAAAAAACTAGGAGAAGCTTCTCAAGCCCTCGCAGGTAGCTTAGAGGAATTTGGTGGAAGGGTCGCCAGTGGTGGGACGTTATGGGAAAAGGCTTCGGTAGCATGGGCTTCTTATGTAGATCTTTTTACAAACCCTACTAATAAAGATGGAAGCTTTAATTTCGTCGGGAGAGCAACAGATTCTCTATCTTCTACGGTTAGATTGATCAATCTAGCGAAACAAGAAGGCGTTGATCTCGCTAAGATGTCCCCTGAAGATAGGGAAAAATACATTAAGCAAAAAGGAATATTAGATTATCGATTAAATGAGAGGGAGGCTTCCACACATGACGTTGGAATTGTTACCAATCTAACCGGTGGTATTGGTGAGGCCGCCGATGCATTCAGAAAAGTTACGCTAGCAAGTAGAGAGACGAGGGAAAATTACTATAAGGAGCAGCTCAAAGATCGGTATAAGGATCCAAAGGAACTAGCTGAGGTTGCTCGTAAAGCTAGAATGGCTGAAGAACAGGTCAAGAGAGATGAGGCCGTACAGGCCGTCGTTAGGGGAGCCGTTGGGGAGGATTCAAAAAATAGGCCCGAAGATATCCAAAAAGCTAAAGAGATTGCTGACTATTGGATCAGGGTCCCCGAAGAAGCAGTTCAGAGAGTCAATGAGGGAGGAGACCTTGCTCAAACAGAAGCTAAGAGAAACGCTAGGACGCGCACATTTAGAGCAAAGACTTCAGAGCTAGAACCTACTAGAATAGACTATGAGTTGAATAAATCTTTAACAACTAACTCTAGGAATATGAAGGTTCTAGGAGCCTATGATAGTAATTTCTTACAGAATACTTTGGCGGCTTATAATCTAGCTTTAACCGATATTGAAAATACTACAACTAAAGCGGCAGGCCCAAGAGAAGAAGCTGCAATGAAGCAGCAGGCAGTTGATCTTGCTGACCTACGGACAAAGAAGGCGGCACAAGAGAAGCTATTCCTAGAATCCGATGTTATCCCTAAAAAGATCACTTCTAAAGAAAAAGCTGAATTTTTAACTAAAGAAAAAGAAGATGACCTATCAACCCTAGAAGGAAGGATAGTACAGTCTAGAAAACTTGGAGAAGCTACTGCTAAAGAAATAGAAGGAAGGAAGACCCACAGTCAAGCCATCCAAGAAGAAAATGATGAGCGTAGAAAGCTTAATCTAGAAATTGCAGGGACTAGAGAAGTTCTACGTTCGTTGGTTCTTTTTGATGGAATTATCCGTAGTTCGGTAAAAAACACAACCGCTGGAATGCTATCCAAGGGGATAGTCGTTGGAGAGGCCGAACTTCAGTCCACAACAGATATAGATTATATAGATAAACAAATAGCTCGCGCTAAAGAGATACAGGCTACCAAGGGCTATGCAGATACCGCCAAGGGTCGTAATGAGATTAAGGCGCTGCAAGACCAAAGAGCCGATGCAGTAAAGGCTATAAATAAAACTCGTAAAGACAATAACCCCGGTAATGTGCTAGTAAAAGACATGGGCCAACAAGCATTCGGGGCCTTTACTGGGCTACTAACAGATCAGGTATTTGAATCTGGATTTGCAGCCGTTCTTGGCGAAGCTGGCGGTGGGAAACCCGGATTTAATCCACTAGCTAATCTCCTTGGTGGAGACAAATATTATGAAAATAAGAGTCTAGATTATCTAGCCAAGATTGCTTTTAACACCGACCCAGAGACTCCAGGGAAACTTGCTGCAACGAAGGCAGCAGCAGAAATACAAAAGCGACTAGAGAACGAAGCTGGTGGACTTACTCCAACAGGATTAATGGGTGGAATTGGAGAACTTTCCCCATTAGATCCAAAAAGAGCAAAGTTATTAGGATACGCTGGATCAGCAGCTGGGGCGGGTCTAACTGCTACTGCTAGCCTAGCAGAAACCCAAAAGTTGAACCAGCAAATATTTGACTATGAAGCGATGGTTGCTAACTATGGCGAAGACCCGAAGCTTCCTTTTGGGGAAACACCAAAAGGATCGGATATGATCAAGGGCAAAAACGGTAAGGAAATGCCCTATTGGGACTATCTGACTGCTAAGAAGGCTTCTGAGTCAGCCCAGTCCGCACAAACCTCTAAAGCAGCAACCCAAAGAATGGCAGCTGTCAAAAAAGCTTCCGGGCGCAATATAGGGAAGAAGGAAACATATCAGGATACGATGAGTAGCCTATCTAGTTCCATATCAGAAATTGCTTTCTCGACTCTTGGGAACCTTGATATGGCTTCTATTGATGAAGAGATGGTTAATCAATTGAGTTTAGAAAACGCTATTTCAAGTGCCCAAGAAGAGCAAAAAACAGAGCTACTTTCTAAATCAGGTTCTGGACTCCCTATGTCTATGACCGATAAATTGATTATGTCTGATAGCGGAATGCTAAACCAAACAAAAACAGCTAAGCCCGGGACTGGATTCTCTGATAAGTTGAATAAATCAAAAATGTTAGGGTATGGGATGGCTGCAGTGTCCGGTGGCGCAATGGGTAATCAGATAACGGCTTCCCAAAACAAAACCGGACTAGGGGGGACCATTGGTGGAGCTGTGGGTGCGGCAGCTGGGATGTGGGCAGGAACCCAGATGGGTGCCTCCATGGGTCCTGTTGGGATGGCTGTTGGAGCCTTGGCTGGTGGGTTACTCGGCGCTCTATTCGATAAACCAAACGAGCCAGAGCTTAAGAAGCTCCCTGAAATTGAAGAAGAACAGTTAGTAGAACTTAAGACTATGAATAAGAACCTTAATACTATTAATGACACTATGGAGAATCTAATTAATGCTCCTTCTAACTTTACTCTGCCGATTCCAAAGGGCATTCTAGATAACTCTATCACTGCTCAGTCTGCTATTGCTACCCCTCTGCAGGCCGAAGGTCTGATTAACAAGTCTGGCCCTGCTTATCTACACGCCGGGGAACAGGTCACAAAGGGTGGCAGCAGAAGTGGTGGATACAACAACGTAACCAATACCATCACTATTAATGGTGCTGATAAAGATCCAAAACAGATTGCAGAAGAGGTAATGACACAACTGAATAGTTCAATGTTCATGCAGGCCCAAAGGACTGGTGGCTACAGGAGAAGATTCTAATGCCTAATATAGAAAATCCAAATATTCTTTTTAGATTCAGCGGAATTTATGGGGACTATACTTTCCCACAAAATCCTGAATCTATGGATGTTATGTCTCCATTCCAACATAGCAATGTTGTACAGACACTAGAACAAGAAGATATCTATATGAGAGGATTTATTGACAATGAAGTAAGGGTAATGAAATGGAGTGATGTACAGTATGCTACTTATTCAGGAATGAAACAATGGTCAGTTAGAGACAACCTAGGGGCTATCCCGGTTGTACAATTTTGGGACGGCACGGTAAATGAGTTTCAAGGAGCTAGAATACAAGTAATTGATGTATTCGCTCAGCCAATGGCTGGTAAGTTTAATAGATGGTCTATGGAATTACAATTCAAACCCGTTAAGTGGTGGTAAAATGGCAGCTCCTACATTTAGTAATTTAAAAGCAACTGCTTATTCAACTGGGCCAACTAGTTCCTATGTAGACATAGAGTGGGCCGCAGGTAGTACTGCTGTTACTAGTTCTATAAAATATCAAGTTGTCGGTTCTGGATCATGGAGCGCTCCTCAGATAAATTCGACATTGGCAAGTGGGCAACATAGTGAAAGAATTAATGGTCTTTTACCGGGGACACGTTATACTTTTGAAATTATAGTTACTAATTCTGGCGGGGCTACCGCGCTAGCTATGGTCTCAAGCACAACACCAGTTTGGGTGTTCCAGGTCCCATTTATAACGAATGTTCAAGTAACTTATTTAACATATCTAGGAGCGCTAAGAACTGTTTTTACTTGGGACACAGACATACCAGCTAACTTATTATTCCAATTAAATGCTGGACCAATTATTAGACAGGATATATATACACTCACGCATAGCGTGACAGATGATACAATCGCCCTTGGTGATTCTTTTAGTTTTGAACTAGGTGGACTTTCAATTTATAACATAAATGCCTCAAATGAAAGTATAAGATATTATCATCAAGCACCAAGTACATTGCCAACTGCTGGTCGACCAAAGATTTATTCAATAGCGGCGCAATTAAATTTTTCATCGCCTACGCCCGGAAAACAATCTGTAAAGATAGAATTCCTTACTGACTTAGCCTGTGACACAAGTATAAAAATAATAAATAAAATTACAAATACTGAAGTATTAAATTATTATACAGCTGGGTATGTCACGGACCACATCGTAAACTATGAGCCAGTAGATTATAATACTGCCTATAGAATTTATGTGTCCGGAAATAATTCTAATCCTGCATATGGTCTACCAAATGCTGGGCTATGGGTTGATATCAATACTTTTGCCCCACCAGCTAGGGCCTATGTTAGGCCTCCAACGCCAGCCCTCCCTATATCTTCAAATCTAGAATTAGTCAAGAAAATAGACTCGTATTTCAGATTTGGATACGGAGATAACTCAATATCAGTAAGCGGAATCCTAGATAGTGGATATTTTAAGTATGATATGCAAATAAAAGATGGTCTGTTCAATAATATACCGTATAATTCGACTTATATCAACCCCCATTTCCCCGCCCTCCGGTCCGGCCACCGGCTCTTTCAACGGCCTTCACTGGGAAAGCAATTTCCTAGCATTAAATAACATCATTTCTCCATTCCTAACTGTCTAAATCCCATGAACGTATCCCTCGATAACAAATGTTCTAACAATCGGCCGGCATCCCATCACTTTCCTGGAAAGCCACCGGACAAGGATTTTCCATGGCTTCGAACCGGAAGTTGTTATCGTTTTACGGGCATGAAATCCTGCCTTGCCACGCTGGTTCTATCAGTGGGTTTGTGCGGCACCTGGGCTTCCGCAAAGCCTAACCCCGCCGACACGTTTGATCCTCTGAAATTCGAGGAATACCAAGCCAAGGCCGAGCAGGGTGATGCCAGAGGCCAGGCGATGCTCGGCCGCTGTTACGCCACCGGCCAAGGCGTGGAGCAGAACCCAACAGAAGCCGTAAAGTGGTTGCGCAAGTCTGCCGAGCAGGGTGATGCCAGAGGGCAATGCGGTCTCGGCACTTGCTACGCCATGGGCATGGGTGTGAAAAAGGACGATGCCGAAGCTGTTAAGTGGTATCGCAAGGCTGCTGACCAGGACTACGCTACGGCTCAATCCAATCTCGGATCCTGCTATGCCATGGGAGAAGGTGTGGAAAAGGACGCGGCGGAAGCCGTGAAGTGGTTTCGAAAATCTGCTGACCAGGGTGACGCCAGAGGTCAATGCGGTCTCGGATTCTGCTACTATCAGGGTATTGGCGTGAAGAAAGACTTTGCCGCAGCCGTGAAGTGGCTGCGCCAAGCGGCAGGCCAAGGAGATGCCGGCGGTCAATACGGCCTTGGCTTGTGTTACGACGAGGGAAATGGCGTGCCGCAGAACTCAACCGAGGCAGCAAAGTGGTTTCGCAAGTCTGCCGAGCAGGGTTTCGCTGGAGCCCAATTCAATCGCGGGTGCTGCTATGCCAAGGGCGAAGGCGTCGCCAAGGATGCTGCTGAGGCCGTGAAGTGGTATCGCAAGGCTGCCGAGCAAGGCCACCCCGCCGCTCAAGCCAATCTCGGAGTCTGCTACCAAAGCGGCGAAGGCATCGCCAAGGATGTTGCCGAAGCCGTGAAGTGGTATCGCAAGGCTGCCGAGCAAGGCCACCCCGCCGCTCAATCCAATCTCGGAGCCTGCTACCAAAGCGGCGAAGGCATCGCCAAGGATGTTGCTGAAGCCGTGAAGTGGTTTCGGCAGGCAGCCGGGCAAGGCAATGCCGGAGCCCAGTACAATCTCGGATTCTGTTACTTACAGGGTATTGGCGTAGAGAAAGACGTTGCCGAAGCCGTGAAGTGGTATCGCAAGGCCGCCGGGCAGGACTACGCCGCCGCTCAATCCAATCTCGGATTCTGCTACTTCCATGGTATTGGCGTAGAGAAAGACGTTGCCGAAGCCGTGAAGTGGTATCGCAAGGCTGCCGGGCAGGGCTTCGCCGAAGCTCAATCCAATCTCGGAGGCTGTTATCAAAACGGCGAAGGCGTGGTGAAAGACCTTGCCGAAGCCGTGAAGTGGTATCGCAAGGCTGCCGAGCAAGGCCTCGCCCAGGCTCAATCCAATCTCGGAGGCTGTTATCAAAACGGCGAAGGAGTGGTGAAAGACTTTGCCGAAGCCGTGAAGTGGTATCGCAAGGCAGCCGAGCAAGGCCTCGCCCAGGCTCAATCCAAACTCGGGTTCTGCTACTACCAGGGCGAAGGGATCAAGAAAGACGCTGCCGAAGCCGTTAAATGGTTCCGCAAATCTGCTGACCAGGACTACGCCGGGGCTCAATACAATCTCGGACTCTGCTATTATCTGGGCGAAGGCGTGGAGAAAGACTTTGCGGAAGCCATGAAGTGGTATCGCAAGGCGGCCGAGCACGGTGACCCAGGTGCTCAATTCAATCTCGGAGTCTATTATCGTGACGGTCAAGGCGTGGTGAAGGACGAAGTGGAGGCGGCGAAGTGGTTCCTCAAGGCGGCAGAGCAAGGACATGTCACATCGCAATACAGTCTCGGCTTGTCATATCAGAAAGGCATCGGCGTGGCGCAGGACTCTAGCGAGGCCGTAACCTGGTATCGAAAAGCCGCCGCGCAGGGCTTCGCCGAAGCTCAATATAGTCTGGGACTCCGTTACTCCGACGGTGAGGGGGTTGAGAAAAATTTGGCCGAAGCCGTGACGTGGTTTCGCAAGGCGGCCGCGCAGGGACATTCCACATCGCAATACAATCTTGGCATCTGCTACTCCCAAGGCCTTGGCGTGGAGAAAGACGTTGCCGAAGCCGAGAAGTGGTATCGCAAGGCCGCCAAACAAGGACTTGCGATCGCCCAACGCAATCTGGACGCCAGCCTTGCCGAGGGTAACAAAAGTGGGGGGGCCGCAACCGCTGCGGGGCTGACCGCAGCGCAACGGCGGCAGCGGCTGATCGACCATTTGGGAGCCAACTTCAACTCCATCAAATGGGAGCCTGTGATCTTCGAGCATCTGGGCCTGATCTATGACAACCGGCCTGAGCCTTTACAGGTGGAGATCGAAGATCTACAGCGACAGGCGGCCACCGATCCACAGGACGCGGCCTGTCGTTACCGGCTGGGATATCTCCTGAAATTCGGCGGCCGCATCGACGAGGGTGACCGCCAGATCAAGGACGCGGAGGCGATTTACCGTAAGCGTTTGGAAGCGGACCCCGTGGATCTTCAGGGCCTCACCGGCCTGGCCCTGTGCCTGCGAGGCACCGAGGAAGGTGGACGCATGGCCCTGCGTGCCACGGAAGTGGCTCCTCAGGCTTGGGAGTCCTGGTCGGCCCTGGCGCAGCATCAGGGCCAGGCAATCCTGCTCAAATGCTTCGAAGGGGTCGCCAACCTGCCGGAAGGCGGAGTGGACATGTCCCGTCTACAGGAGGCGCTCCAGTTCCAGGCCCAGTCCGAGGAGCAATCCAAAGCCATCTTTGATCTCGGCCGTGAGACGTTTGCCAGTTCCTTGAAGGCCATCGAAGTCGCCCCCGACGATTCGGAATCCTTCCTGCGGCATCTGGCGATCCGGCTCAAAGTCCTGCTCTTCGTCAACTCCCTTCATCGCATGCGCCAAGAGTCCGCACCGGATCAAGCGGAGGTGGATCGGCAAAGCCTGGAACTCCTGAAAAAGGCGGCGACCCTTTGCCGGGACAGACCCGATGCGCTCGGCGCGGTGACTCTGCTGCGGTTGATGACGGCGTATTCCCTGCTTCCGAAAAATGCGGAGGGCAAGCCCGAGTCGAACATCCTGGAAAAGCTGCAGGACGAGGTGCTGACCCAGGTGTTGGCCCGCCTGCGCGAGTTGGGTGACAGCCCCGACACCAGCCTCGCTGCCCCTGCCTGCGAGGCGTATGGCGCAGTCGTGTTCCTTGCGTCCTTTTATGGCCTGCATCCGCCGCTCACTGCCGACGTTTCCACTGTTCTGGCCCGTGCCGTGCGCTTGGCACCCCGTCGTTGCCTGGCCTGGGATCTGCGCATTCACTATGCGGGAGTGAAACCGGACGGGCAGATCACGGCCGATTCCCCAGAGGCGTACACCCTCGCGGTGGAACGCGCCAAGGTGTTGAAAACCGGGCGCAGTCAGGCCTTGGTGGGGCTTTGCTCACAGAAGAAGGAGTCTTCCAAGGCGGCTTGGGAACGCGCGCTGAAGTTGGAGCCTGAGAATCTCGAATACCTGCTCAACCTCGTTGCCGTCTCCCTGCGGATCAGCCAGACGGAGAAGGCTCGTACCGCCGCCATCGGGCTGCTGCAAAAGGCCGCCGAAATCTGGTATGCAAATGTTCAGTGGCAGCGGCGTCCGGAGTTGGACGCCTTCCGGCTGCGCATCTTCGCCGTGCAACAGGCACTGGGTGGAGATCTGGAAGGCGCACGCCGCACGGTCGCCAAAGTCCTGGCGGATCATCCCGGTGATGCCGGAGCCCTCAGTCTTCAGACCCTCGTCGCTGATAATTCCCAGCCGGAGCCGACCCAAGACCGGCCAGACAAGCCAGCCTCCCAACGGCAAAAACGCCGCCCCTAACCGACAAAACAATGCATCCTACCCACCTACTCCCGATTTCCACTCCGAACGCTGGCCTTGCCTGGTGTGCCAGCCATTCCGGTCTTCACCGCGCTTTTGCCGCCGCCCTGATTTGCGGATTTTCCGCCGTCGCCATGGCGGCGGAAATTCATGACGCGGTGCGTGGCGGGGATGTGGCGGCCGTGGCGCGCCTGTTGAAGAAAAATCCCAAGCTCGTCAATCTGCCGGATGCAGACAAGGGCGCCGCGCCGCTCTATCATGCGGTGGACACGGGCAATCTGGCGATGGTCAAAATCCTGCTCAAGGCCGGGGCCAAGGTGAACGCCAAGGCGGATGACGGCATGACGCCCATGCTGCGGGCCGCTTCGATTGTCAATCCAGAGGTCATCCCCGGTTTTCTGTCGAAAGGGCTGCCTCCATTTTCCCTTTATGGGCCGGGCGGCGAGAGGGCGGCATCCCGTGAGGCGCTGAAAACCTTGCAGAAATCCCTGGCCATCGGCCTTGCCCCCGGCCCTGAGAATGAGGCGTCCCGCCTGGCCATCCTGCGCCTGCTCGTGGAGCGGGGAGGAAACATCTCAGACACCATGAGAACTTCCAAATGCACGCCCCTGCACTCGGCTGTTCTGATGCCTAACATCAAGGCGCTTGAATATTTGCTTGAGCAGGGAGCGGATCCGGAAGCCTCGGCACAGGGGTTTCGCCCGCTGCATATCGCGGTGCGGTGGGGAAACGCGGCGATGGTTAAAGTCCTGATCGCGCACAAGGCGGATGTGAATGCGGCCCAGGTTCCCGCCGTGGACCCGCCACTGCATGTGGCGGTCTTCGGTGGCAATGTGGAAATCATCCGCCTGCTGCTCGACCACGGCGCCAAGGTCAATGCCTTGGGCGGGAACGGCTCTCCGGCACTGCACCATGCGACATGGAACGATGAAATCTTCAACTTGTTGCTAGAGCGCGGCGCGGATCCCAAATTGGAACAGTCCCACGGCGTCACCACGCTCCACATGGCATGCCAGGACGGGAGCAAAGCGCTCGTCGAAAAATTGCTGCAACTCCAGCCCGACCTGGACGCTTGGGACGGCGCGGAATTCACGCCGCTGCTCAATGCGGCGGAGGCCGGCCGGGTGGATCTGCTGAAACTGCTGGTGAGTGCCGGCGCGGATCCCAAGGCGACCCAAGCAACCCCCATTTCCCCGCCCTCCGGTCCGGCCACCGGCTCTTTCAACGGCCTTCACTGGGAAAGCAATTTCCTAGCATTAACAGGAACAGGTCCACACCATCGAACCTCACACCGTTGACCTCCGCGCGGGCGGTGAGGTCGAGCATCGTATCGAGGTCAATGCAGGGCTCGGCACCGGGGCTGCCCTTGCCGACCAGTCCCGGCCACATGGCATTGTGA
>CAISTY010000266.1 GCA_903888515.1 Akkermansiaceae bacterium
ACCCTTGGAACCGTGGGTTGAAACCCACGGCTACCCTCCAGGGTCGCTCCGCGACCTTGGAAAACCAACCCGCGCTGAACACCAAGCGAGGAATCGCTCCCCTGAATTGTGTATAAAGACCAGGGTCCGGCCACCGGCTATTCCACCGGCCTTTACCCCGGGAAAGCAATTTCCCGCAATATGTGACTTCAGGCCGGGTCGCTTTCTGTTTCGCTCCATGCGGTTTTCCAAGCCTCGAATTCTAACGGTCGTATTTGATAGCCACCTTTGGAGTTCCTCAGTGTGCCGCCAGCCAGTTAGGGCCGGTGCCGTGTTCGACTTCGATGGGCACGCCGTGGGGCAGCGGCAGGGCGGTTTTCATGGCGTCGAGGATGAGAGGGACGAGTTCGTCCTGTTCGTTGAGGGCGAGGTCGAAGACGAGTTCGTCGTGGACCTGGAGCAACATCTTCGATTGATACGGTTTCTCCCGTAGCAAGGTGTCGATGCGGATCATGGCGAGTTTGATCATGTCTGCGGCGGTCCCTTGGATCGGGGTGTTGATGGCGGCGCGTTCGGCATTGCCGCGGAGGTTCTGGTTGGCGGAGTTGAGGTCCGGGAAATACCGGCGGCGGCCTGACAGGGTTGCGACAAATCCGTTCTCGCGGGCCTCCGCCACGGTGAGATCCATATAATTGCGGATTGTCGGGTATTCGCGGAAGTAGGCGTCGATGATGGCGGCGGCTTCGGTGCGCGGGATGGCGAGGCGTTGCGAGAGACCGAACGCGGAGATGCCATAGATGATGCCGAAGTTGACCATCTTGGCGGTGCGGCGCATGTCGGGGGTGACATCCCCGGGCTCGATCACAAAAACCTTGGCGGCGGTGATGGTGTGAATGTCGGCGTGATTGTGAAAGGCCTCGATCATCGTGGCGTCGTTGGCCAGCGCCGCCATCACGCGCAACTCGATCTGCGAGTAGTCACAACTGAGCAGCGTGAAGAGGAGCGGGTCCGGAGACTCGCGGTCCCGACGGCCCCCGGCGCGCGGGACGAAGGCCTTGCGGATTTGCCGGCCGGCCTCTGATCTAACAGGGATGTTCTGGAGGTTGGGATCGGACGAGGCAAGCCGTCCGGTGGCCGCGACGAGTTGATGGAAATGGGTGTGGATGCGCCCGGTTTCAGCAACGATGTGGTTGGGCAGTGCGTCGAGATAGGTGGACTTGAGTTTGGTAGCCTCGCGCCACGCGAGAATGTCGCTGATGACGGGGTGCTTCCCTTCGAGGGTCGCGAGCGTTTGTTCATCGGTCTTGTATTGTCCGGTTTTGGTTTTTCTCGCCTTGTCCGCCAGTCCGAGGTGATCAAAGAGGATTTCCCCGAGCTGCTTGGGCGAGGCCAGGTTGAATGGGCGGCCGGCTTGCCGGTGAATCGATTGCGTGAGTTCGTCGATCTGGGATTGCAGCTCGTCGCCAATGGTTGCCAGGGCGGCGGAATCGATCGCCACGCCTTCCATTTCCATGCGGACCAGCACGGGCAGCAGCGGTCCCTCGATGGCATGCAGGATTTTTCCCTGTCCGGACTTGTCTAACAAACAACGGAGTTTCGCCGCGAGTTGGAACGTGACGTCGGCGTCCTCGGCGGCGTATTCTGCGAGTTTGCCGATGGGGATAGCGGCGATATCGAGATCCTTGGAGGCGGTGGTTTGCTCGGCGAAGTCGAACAGGTCATCGGTGTGTGTGGATGCGGCGGCGGCTTGCGGGCTGGCGATTTCGGCGAGTTTGACGGGCGTGTAATTGAGGAGAATCCCTGCCAGATAGTCCAGCGCGTGGCGGCGTTCCGGAGCAACAAGGATGTCCGCGAGCATGGTGTCGAAAAACGGACCGGCCACATCAATGCCGTGGTGGTGGAGAATGGAGAGATCGAATTTCAGGTTGTGGCCGATCTTTTCCGCAGGGGAAGAGAGCAGGGAGCGCAGAACGGGGCGCAGTGAGTCGGAATAAGGAAGATACCACGCTTCATGGGCTTGCCAGCAAAACGCCACACCTAACAACTTCGAGGTGAAACGATCGAGTCCGGTGGTCTCGATGTCGAAGCAGAACGACGCTTGCCGGGAAAGCCCGGCAATGAGTTGTTGTTGGAGTTCTGCGGTATCGGCGAGATGATAAGTGTGTGCCACGTCGCGCAGCGTGCGGCGTGCCTCAATGAGGGTGAGGGACTCGGTTGCGGGCTCCGGCACATGCCCGGAATCGTCAGTTGGAATTCCACCGTCCTCCGGTGGCATGAACAAATCCGCCGGCGGGATGGCGGCATCGGCCGGCGAGATGGCGGCTCCCCCCCCCCACAACCGTTTTGCCAGGGAACGGAATTCGAACTCATGGAACAGGGCTTTGAGGGCATTGTCATCACGCGGAGATAGCGCGAGATCCTCCCAGTTCACGTTTACCGGGACGTCGGTGATGATGGTGACGAGGTCCTTGGAGAGCAGTGCCTGGGTGGCGTGGGTCTCTACCTGCTCTTTTTGTTTGCCCTGCAACTTGGAGGTGTTGGCGAGAAGATTCTCCATGGAGCCGAACGCGGAGATGAGTTTGCACGCGGTTTTCGGACCGATGCCGGGGATGCCCGGAATGTTATCCGAGACATCGCCCATCAGCCCTAACAAATCGATGATTTGGGAGGGCTCGGCCACGCCCCAGATTTCGGGGAGTTGTTCCAGGCCGATCACATCATGTTCGTTGCCCTTGCGGCCGGGTTTCCACATGCGCGTCCGGGCGGTGATCAATTGCGCGAAGTCCTTGTCGGGGGTGACCATGTACGACTCAAAGCCATCCGTTTCGGCGCGTTTGACCAGTGTGCCGATGATGTCGTCAGCCTCGAATCCGTCGAGGGTGAGCACCGGAATGTGCATCGCGCGGCACAGCCGCTTCACATGCGGAATGGCGGCCGCCAATTCCTCGGGCATGGCGTCGCGATGCGCCTTGTAGGCCGGGAATTTTAGGTGGCGCATGGTGGGAGCTGCGGTGTCGAAGGCCACGCCGATGTGGCTCGGGTTTTCTTTTTCGAGAATCGCGAGCAGGGTGTTGAAGAATCCGAAGATAGCGGACGTGTTCACGCCCTTGGAGTTGCGGATTGGTGCCGCGATCAGCGCGAAATGCGCGCGATACACCAAGGCCATGCCGTCGAGCAGAAAGAGTCGTTGCATGCCGCCAGCCTGACGCATGCCCCGCCGGCAGTCCAGAGAATGTCAGGGGCCCCATTCAGTTGGTGCTTTCGTGAGGCCAGAAGAGCTTCCTGACCTTCCCTTGGCCGATAAGGGTGCGATGCTTCCGGTAATCAGTTTGGAATCGGCGTGGACTGGCAAGGGGAGAAATGGCTGTTGAGAACAGACAATCCACAAGTTCCCGCTTATGTCAGGGAAAGTCTTAATGGCGGTAAAAGACTTGAGCAATAACAGCTATCCGCGTACTGATGTTCTGACAAATGGGAGCGCATGCCAAAGGAATGGGAACGCACCGACAGGAAACGGACAGCCCGGCGAATCCTGGCATCAAGCGTTCTCCCTGTTTGGCATGCGGCCTGCGTCGAGGCCGCGCTACCTTTACGCAACACACACCGACATCCTCGACAATGACAACGCGGCGGACGAAAAACTTTCTTCTTCGCCTCAGTTCGCCAATCCTCTATCCGCTCCGATGCGCCGGGACATCTGCGTGTCCGACCGGACATCGGGATGTCGCGAGGTGAGCTAGCGGGGATCCGCTTGAAAAGGAAACATGTCCTTTTCAGGATAGGGCTGGAAGTCGGGTCTCGGATCGGCTATCACACGGGCCATGGTCCTAGCGATGCGGTTCGGATATTTCGGCTTGATGCACAGGGTTTTCGTCATGTTGTGGCTGCTCGTGGATGCGCGGACGGCTGGCGGGGCCGGGTGGGACGAACGCTTGGCGGAGGCATTTTCCGGACGCTGGAAGGAGATTCAAAACGAGCAGGCCGAACTGACACCCCAGTTAGATGGCTTGCCGGGGATTCCGATAGATGATCAAGGCGGCACGGGGGGCTACGCCAGCATTCACCCGCAGGCGGCACCGGCGCACAATGCCCGTTATGCCGTCGAAGTTTATTGGCCGGCAAGCGCGCGGGTGGAGATGGTGGCGCTGGTGCCGGCGCGTCGTTATGACGCGAGGGGTTTGGACGCGCAATATGGCATGCCGGATGCCTTCACGGTGGAGTTGATCGATGAGGGCGGCAAGGTGCTGGCATGTGTCGCCCGGGAACGGAACACGCACACGCATCCGGTGCGCAAGGGACATCCTTTTGTCTATCAGGTATCACCGGCGGTCGCCGCGTCGGGATTGAGGATTTCCGCCGGATTATTGTTTGCAGACTCCGAAGGTGAGGAGAATTTCATGCATGCATGGGCCGAGGTGCTGGTATTCGAAGGTGTGCGCAACATCGCCTTGGGGGGCAAGGTCCATAGCATGGGTGGCGCGGCTCCTGCGGCTCCATGGCACTGGAAGCCGGCATTTATCGTCGATGGCCAGACGCCGCTGGGATTGCCGGAGATTCCTGCGGAAGCGCACGCCAATATCGGTTGGATCTCCGAAGGCCGCGCCAAAGCACGCGACTCCGCATCGTTGACGGTAGACCTCGGCGCGAACGTTGTGGTGGATGCCGTGCGCTTGATTCCGGCCAAAAAACCGACCTCGGATCTGCCAAGCGGGTTCGGTTTCCCCCGCAAATTGACGATCTCGATTTCCGAAACGAATCAACCCGGAGAGCAGAGCCAGTGGACGGTTATAGCAGAACGTGAGATGCGCAATCCCGGGCACAATCCGCTGCTGGTGTCTTTTGATGCCAGCCGCGGACGTTATGTGAGGATCGATGCCACCGAGCTATGGAAAGTCTTCGACAACTATCCCGCGTTCTTCGCCTTGAGCGAAGTGGAAGTGCTGGCCGGTGACGAAAACCTGACACTCGGGAAAGTGGTCCGTTCTCCAGACGGAATGCTCAACATCATTGCCTCGGGGGGGCGCGTCTGGAGCAGTGCCGGTCTCAGCGATGGATTCGGGCCGGACGGTCGCCTGGTTTCGACGCGCGAGTGGATCACCCAACTGGACCGGCGACTGCGGCTTGAAACCCGTCTGCATGCATTGCGCGACGAGTCCTCCCGGTTGATAGCGGGTTGGCGGCGCACCAGGCTAACAGGATTCACGGTGCTGGGATTGGTGGGTGCCTTCCTGATCATCGCATTGCCGATTCGCTACCGCATTCATGCGCACCGCGAGTTGATCAAGGTGCGGGAACGCATTGCCGGGGACCTGCACGACGAGGTGGGAAGCAACCTTGGAAGCATCCAAATGTTCGCCGATCTGGCAGAAGGACGATCCGGCCCATCGGACGACCTGAAGCGCATCCACAGAATCGCCGCGGAAACGGTGAGCGCTGTGCGCGACATCGTCTGGTTGCTCCGCACGCAGGGCGATCACCGCATCGGCACGGTCGAACATTTGCGCGAGACCAGCTCGATCATGCTCGAAATCCTGGAGTGGAAATTCACCGCCAACGAAGCGGCATGGCAAGTCGAGCTTGCCGAAGAGTCGACCCGCCACTTGTTCCTGTTTTTCCGGGAGGCCTTGCATAACATCCTGCGTCATGCCAAGGCGTCAAAGGTGGAGATCCGGATCGAAGCCACGGGCGCTCATTTCCAACTCTCCATTCAGGACGATGGAATCGGCATCGGCACGGAGCAGTTGGAGCGGCCGGCGACCCTGCACGCGTTGCGGCAGCGGTCCGAGGCGCTGGACGCGGAGTTGCTCATCGCAAGCCAGCCGGGTGCCGGCACCCGGCTCATGCTCACCATTCCGTTAGAGCGGCAGCGACGGCGAAAACCGCGGACCACCGGCTGACAGTCTGACCCAAGCCGTCCGCGGAAAGATATTGAAAGGATCATCGTATGACAACACGCATGCATCGGATGAATTCGTTGGGGGTTCGCGTTATGATTCTTGCGGTGCTGCTTGGCGCGGGCACCGGTTTCGCTGCGGAGCAGCCGGTTCCGCCGGTTCCGCCAGTCGCACCGGTCCCACCGGCACCCTGGCATGTCAAGGATGCGGAGATCCGGGTTCCGGTCACCGTGGCGGTGAAGGATGCGTTGTTGCGGATGCCGCCGCAGGTTTACCTGGCCGACCTGCAGCCGCTGGCGACGACCGAAGGGCTCGCCTTCGACCCGAAGACCAAGGCGGCCATCCGGCAGGATCTGCGCAAGCCGGAGGAGAAGGCGAAAACCATCGCCCAGCAAGAAGGACTCTTCAAGCAACAAGGCAAAGTGTGGGATCCCAAGTTCTATTACAACGTGGGCGAAGGTGAAGGCGGGCCGATCCTGCGGGCTTCCGGTTCGGCGACGTACGCCATCAAGCCTGAGTACCAATGGTTTTCCTGGCGGGCGAAAGACGGTCCCAAGGTTTTCATCGACGGCGAAGCGGTCCCTGAAGAGAAGATTCACCGTTGGGACCAAGCGAAGAACCACAGCCGCGTCGAGGCAGCAATGGCCCGCCTGGTGGCGATCCCGCCCGGCGCGAAGACGCTGCGGATCGAATCCGGCGGCGCGCGCCTGCATCAAGCCGGGTTCCTTTCCCGCAGTCCCGCCGTCGCCAACGCGATCCTGTGCCTGTCCGGGCGCGACCCGAGCGGGCTGATTCCCATCGTCCACCGGCGCTCCGGCGGGCAGGTCGGCTGCCGGGTGGTCTGGGCCGAGGCGCGCAAGCCGATGTCGATCCTGTTCGACTGTTCCAGTGGAGACGCGGAGTACCTGGTCTACCTGGTCGACCGCGCGCGGAACCCGCAGCGGCTGGACTGGGTCCCGGAGGCGGAACTGGTCGAAGAACTCCGCTTCCCGGACCGTTACGATCCGGCGCTGGAAACGCTCGACGGCTGGCAGAAGCTGTGGGACGGCGCCGCGGTGGCGGGCAAGGGGGTTCCGGCAGAGGAGCGATGGGTCACGGCGGCGCAGCCCAGGCCGGCACGCGTGATCTACCGCGGCACCCTGCCGATCGAATCGACGGACGCCGACCGGTTGGACTACATGCAATTGATCGTAAACCCGCCGCCCTGGCTCTCCCGCACCACCGGATACTTCCATATCCCGGCGACCGGCTCGTACCGGTTCCTGTGCACGATCAGACCCGCGGGTTATCTGCTTTTCGACGGGCAGATGATCGTGAATTTCCGCGGCGAGAATAGCTGGCGGATGTTCGATCTCGAACTTGAGAAGGGGCCCCACCGCCTCGACCTACGGCGATATGGCCCTGCCGGCGCGGGAGGCCACACCGCGCTGTATTGGAAACAGCCGGTGAGGACGGAGGCGGGTAATTATGAGCGGGATTGGTTGAAATTCGGCGAGATGGAGGTCCACACTGTAGGGGAGCCCTACATGGCGGTGTGGGAGCCGATGGCGGACGGCATGGCCGGTCCGATGGAAGGCCGCGAGCCGGCGCTGGTCGCTTCGTTCACATGGAACCAGTACGCCAACCTGTTGGGCTACTATCCCGCGCATGACCTGGCCTGGTACCACTTCACCGCGCACGTGTCGGGCAGCCCCGAGGGCGCCGTCTACCGCTGGCGCTTCGGCGACGGGCTGACGGCCGAGTTCAAACCGCAGGCAGATGGCGGCGTTAAAGAGTGGCGGTACGGCGGCGGCCTGACGGCCGAGGGCGAGCGGGTCTTACACCTGTACCTGAGCCCCGGCGCGAAGAAGGTCCAGCTTGAGGTGCTTAGCGGCCCGGGGGGCAACGTGATCGCCCGCGCCGAGGGCGAAATCCATGTCCAGATGGTTCTGCCGGTCGGCCGCTCGCAAATGATGCACCAACCCAATCTGCTCTTGATGATCTGGGATTGCGCCGAGGAGGAGGTTCTCAAGCAGCTTTCGCTCCGCGACTTGGCCAGCCTCTACTACTGGTCGTATCCGGTGATACGCTGGAATTACGCCAACGATCTCCTCAGCCGCCACCACGTGGAGCGCAGGACGTGGGCCCGCCCCCGGTTCGCCGACGCGCTGGCGAAGCTCGTCGACGAGCTGATCGAGGCCTATCCCTACAGCCAGTTGCTGCAGACCGCGCAGGGCTTCAGCGATCCGGCGCACGGTCCGACGACCGCCCGGCACGACGCCGCCGAGAAGCTTCTGAAAGCCGTCCTGCAGCGCGCCCCGGCCGGCAGCTCGCACTGGAGGACCGCCGTCTCCGCGCTGGCCGACCATTACCTTTCCGTCCGCGGCAAACCGGACGAGGCGTACGCCCTGCTGGCCAAACGCGAAGCGACCGCACCGGCCGCAGACCTGAACCACCGCTGGGAAATGGCAAAGGCGCGCCAGTACCACCGCCTCACCGACACCGACAAGCTGGGCGAACTGACCGCCGGACTGGACTGGTCGCCCGTCACACGGCCACGCGACGACTTTTGGAAAAAGGCCATCGATCTGCGATACGAGAACAACCTGGCATACTGGATTGCCAACCAGTTCGACTTGCCCGCGGACTGGCAGGGCAAGCAGTTGGTTTACCACGTGGACCCCAACACGGGGCTCCCCTGGGCGCACCACAAGCACGTCTGGATCAACGGCGAGCCGCTGGGGCGGATGGCGCAGTGGCTCGACGGCAACATCGTGATTCCCGCCAGTCACCTGAAGAAGGGCGCGACCAACCGGATTACGTGGCTGCTGCAACTGAACCCGTACGAGTACCAAGCCGAGTACGCCGGGTCCGTCATGTCGGCCGACTTGAAGCGGCGGGCCTGGGCGGTTGAGCAACGCGTGCGGTGCATGGACTTGGAGACAGGCAAGCGCCAGGATTCGGAGAAATTGATGATGCTGGGAATGCTGCCGAACACGCCCCTCTCGGTGGCCATCGCCCGTGACGGCGCGCGCTATGCCTCGGGACATCAGTATGGCGAGGTGATGCTGTGGGACTTCGAGAAGGGGGGCAAGCTGCAGAACTCGATCGGTGTCGGGTCGGTGGGGATCGTCTCGCTGGCCTACTCGCCCGACGGCAGAATCCTGGCCGCCGGCAGTGAGGATTCCCGCATCACGCTCCTCGACGCGGCGACCGGCCAGACCGTCCGCTCGCTGGCGGGCCACAAGAGCGAGGTGTTCGCGCTGGCCTTCTCGCCCGACGGCAAACGGCTCGCCTCGGGCAGCTTCGACAAGACCGTGAAGGTCTGGGACGTCGCCGGCGGCAGCGAGCTGCTCACGCTCACCGGACATGCCGAGGCGGTCCACGCGGTCGCCTTTTCTCCCGACGGCAAGAGCCTGGCTTCCGCCATCGACAAGACGCAAATCAGGATCTCGGACGCGGCTGGCGGAAAGCAACTGCGCGTCTTGAGCGACCAGCCGGGCGAGGTGCTCGCGCTGGCCTTCTCACCCGACGGCAAGCGGCTCGCCTCGGGAAGCAGCGAGAAAGCCGTCGGCCTGTGGGATCTGGAGTCGGGCAAGAAAGTGCCGCTCATTCAGCGGGAGAAAACGCCGCCGATGCCGGACGGTCCGGTGACGTGCGTCCAGTTCAGTCCCGACAGCAAACAGCTCGTCTCTCTGGGCGGCAGCATCGGCTGCTTCTGGAACGTCGGCACGGGGCAACAAGAGCGCGAGATACCCGGGCTGGAAGGATACACGCGCGTTCCGGAAGCCCGGTGGTGCGGCCTTTACCCAATGGCCAAGGGATTCGAAGGCTATCCCGTCGCGCTCTACACGACGGAGGCCTGTGACGAGAACGGCGTGAACTATGCCTGTTACGACGGGAAGTGGGACAAGCTACCCGATTTCGACAAGTTGGAGCCGGTCAAAACGGGCAAGCTGAAGCACGTTGACAATGAACATCTACAGGAAGTCCTGCTTCGCCATAAGGTGCTCGCCGAAGACAGCCAGGTGCGTTGGGAGATCCGCCCCTCCGGCCTGAAACTGACCTGCTACATCAAGGTGGAAAAGGCCGGCGACTATGAATTCACCCTCAATTCATGGGGTGGCAGCCGGTTGCACGCCGGTTCGCAGTTGGTGATCGACAACGGCGAAGTGCAGGACCGGGAGACGGCGGCGCGACAGCCGCCGAAACGCGGCGCCGTTCGCCTCGAGCCGGGCGTACACCGGCTGGAACTGGTGTATTTCCATGTCGACCAGAACCGATTCTTGAACCTCACCTTTCCCGTGCAATTCGTTCGGGATCTGGCCATGATTGAAGTGGAGGAAAGAACCGCCCTCGGAAAAGCCCTCTGGCTCTGCGGCAAAAAGGCCGAGGCCAAGCGGCTCCTCATGAACCTCGAACGAGACGGCTGGCCGATGGATGAGAGCGAGCACTCCCAACTGTCCGGCACCTTGCGCTCCGTCCGCTACGGAGCCAACTATGGCCGTGAAGATAGCGACGCCGCATTCGAAGTGCTGACGGACTGGGAGCGACGGCACCCCATGCTTGTCATCACGCCGGATTACTTGACTGCCAAAGCCGCAGCCTTCGGCCGCGCGGGCGATTACCTCTGCGGGCTCACACTCTGCGGGCAGTTGTCCGAATCCGGATTGAACGGACAGCAGGAGCAGGAGGTGCTGCTGAGACGGGTCAAGTTGAGTATCCAGGCCGGCCAAATGGACGGCGCGCGGGAAACGTACCAGAAACTCAAGGCAATCGCCCCCGCCAGCCCCGCCACCACCGAGGCCCGCGAAGCGATCACAAATGCCGTCCGCGGGAAAAAGGTGGAGTGACGTGAAGGCCGTTGGAAGAGCCTATGAGCCGGACCGGCCTGCCTGTCGCAGCCATGGCGAAGACCCTGGTCTTTATACACATCTTCTGGACCTCCTCTTGGTCGCGGAGCGACCGCATGATGGTAGCCGTGAGTTATACCAATAAAACCATCCTGCGCGGCAAACCCAAAACTCCTGCAATACTATCTCTGGCGCTGGGGCATCGAGGTGAACTTCCGCGAGGAAAAAGCCATCATTGGAACCGGCGAGGCTCAAGTGCGCACACCATCCTCCAACCAACTTCTGCCCGCCGTCACGGTGGCGGCTTATGCCATACTCTTCGACGCCGCCTAACCAAGCAACCAGCGGAATCCACATGAGCTAACAGATTTAACCACCCAAAAAAACGGGGCCAAACTCCAGAGCCGGAATCTTCCGGGCCGCCACTGCCCCCGGCGGTTCGACAAGCAGAATCGACTGGGGCACCCTGCTGCTCTTCGGCGACAGCATTGCGCTCGGCACACTCATATTTTGCTGCCGTTGGTGGGCTTGGCAGAATAGCCGTGAAAGGATCCCGGATGGGATCGCGTATGGCCCGGGACTTTGCCGCCACGCATTTCCGAGGGGTGAACGATCTATGAATATGAGATTGCATCAAGACCGAAGCATGAAGCGGATGATTCTATGGACTGTGACGGGCGGCACCTTGCTGGCGGTGCCGTGCCGAGCGGGCGACTGGCCGCAATGGTGCGGCAATGACGCACGCAACGCGGTGTCCGACGAGACCCGGTTGCCAACGCAATTCATCCCTAACGGATCAGTGGCAGATTCCGCCGTAGCGGTGCCGGCCACCGCTGAGCCGACCCATCTCAAGTGGAAGCTGCGGCTCAACACCCATGCCTATGGCGGACCGGTGGTGGCGAACGGGAAAATCTTCATAGGGATCAATGACCGCAATCAGGGCGGAGCGGTCATGGGACTGGAGGAGGCGACGGGACGGGCGTTGTGGAAACTAACAATTCCGCGGATGGTCACGGAGTGGAAGGAGTTCAATTATGACGACATGAGTCTGGGTGTTTGTTCCACGCCGACGGTGGCGGACCGGCGCGTGTATGTGGTGACGAATCGCGATGAAATGCTCTGTCTCGATCCGGAGGGCCGCTTGCACGGGGCGGAGCCGGACGTCGTTCGCAACATCGCGGGCTCGGACCAGCCGCCGATGACCACAGATTCCAACGCCGTCGGCATCGTCTGGCGTTTCGATATGATCACGGAAAAGGACGTTGCCGCCTGGCCGCAGGATGCTGCGGATTGTTCGGTGATTGTGCATAGGGATCAGGTGTTTGTCAGTCCATCCAATGGCGTGGACAAATCGCACAAAAACGTGCCGCATCCCGACGCCCCGAGCCTGATCGTGTTAGATAAGAACACCGGCCGACTGATCGCCCGCGACTTCGAACAGGTCGGGCACCGGATGTTGCATGGCGAATGGTCTTCACCCGCATTGGGTGAGGTCAACGGCAAGACCTTGGTTTTTTATGGTGGCGGAGACGGCGTCTGTTATGCCTTCGATGCCGTACCGGCGCCGCCGGCAAGCGCGGGTACGTCCGGCATCCTGAAGTGTGTCTGGCGCTTCGATGTCAATGCCGTTGCCGGACGAATCGGTGACTACAAGAACAATGTGACCGGTCCCAGCGAGATCATAGCTACGCCGGTGTTCTATCACAACCGTGTCTATGTGGGCGTCGGCCAGGATCCACGACACGGCCAAGGTCGGGGCGCGTTGGCGTGCATCGACGCCACCGGGACGGGAGATATCACCACCAAAGGCGTGGTCTGGGTCAACACCGACATCGACCGCAGCCTGACCACCGTGGCCATCAAGGATGGCATCTTATATACCGCCGATTTCTCCGGCCGCATTTTCGCGCTCGACGCCGACACCGGCCGTGAGTTGTGGCGCCATGAAACCGACGGCCCGATCTGGAGTTCGCCGCTGGTGGCGGACGGCAAGGTCTATGTGGGCACCGACTCCGGCGAACTGTGGACTTTCGCCGCTGCCAAGGAACTGAAAATCCTTGGAAGAACCAAGCTCGATTCCCCGATCTCCACCTCGCCAATCGTTGCCAACGGGGTGCTCTATGTCATGACCCAGCGCTGGCTCTATGCCGCCGCGTCTGGAGCTGATAGCCGCTGAAACCACGGTTGGTCTAACCACTTTCGAAACTGGTGGAGTCGGTGACCGGCTGATTCCGCTTTGATTTAAAGTGACGATTCAGAAGTCGCAGCGTAGCTGGAGCCTCTGGCTCCAGACGTGTGCGGAGGTTTCGCTCCGTGCCGATAGTCACATTATTTTTAAAATCTGGAATGATGCCAGTGTTTTCAAGGCCGGGGTCCAAAGGTCTTCACTACAGGAGTAGTCAGGCCGGGGACTGGAGGGTGAGGTTGGAGGTAATGCGCGGCGGAGATTGCGGGGGTAGCTCAAGGCCGATCTGCGCTTGGTTGGCTTCCCCGGCCCAGCGTTGAAATTCGGCTATAGCGTGCGACCAGCGGCAGATTTTTTTTCACGCAAATGAATATTTTGGTTGCGTTTTGCCACTTTATGGCGCATTTAGGTGCATGTCTCTCGCCGTCGCCATCAAGGTTTCTGCTGAACTCGCCGCTTCCGCCCGCAAGGAAGCTGGAGCGGCGGATCGCTCGCTGACTGGCCAGATCGAACACTGGGCCAAGCTTGGGCGTGCCGCTGAAGTGATCATGCCCGCCCAAGTCGCGATTGTTCTCAAGCGTTGCGCCGGTGACATTCATGCGATCGAAGATGTGGCCATGCGCCGCCAAGTGCTCGGCGCCCTGACGGCATTTCAGACCCAAACCCCTGAAGCGCTGCGTAAAAAAATCGGCCTCGATCAACAAATTCTCTTTGAACCCGATCTGGAGCATCCAGGCGGCATGATCCGCATCACGCCAGACGGGAAACGCACCCGAGGAATGATGAAAGGCCGGACCTTCGTGCCCAACGCCTCTTAATCCCCCGAAAAAATTTGTTTTTTCGCTTGGCTCCAATCGTAATTTATCGTCAATTATCCGCAACAAAAGCAAGATCCATGAATTCTGACCAGCCACTTCTTATTGTGATATGCGGGCCGAATGGGGCCGGGAAATCCACTTTTCGCCGGATCGCCATGGCAGGCATAGCGATTCCATTCGTGAACGCGGATGAGATTGCCGTTGATGAATTCGGGCGGGAGGAAGCGGCCGCGCACGCATACGAGGCGGCCGGGATCGCGGCGGCGGTTCGGTTAGAGCTGTTTGGTGCCCGGCGTTCGTTCGGCTTTGAGACGGTTCTCAGCGATCCCCACGGCGCGAAGGTTGATTTCCTGCGACAAGCGGGCGAGTGCGGTTATTTCGTGGTCGCACATTTCATCGGTCTTGAATCCGCCGGGCATTCCATAGCCCGTGTGATCCAGCGGGTGAACACGGGAGGTCATGATGTTCCGGATGAAAAGATCACCGGGCGTTTCCCGCGCGTGATTGAAAATCTCCGTCGCCTGCTTGATGTGCCCGACGCTCTAACAATTTACGACAACACCTCATCTGCGGCGCCGTTCCGGGTGATTGCGAAGCTCGAGCGCGGCACGCTTCTCGAAATCACCCGCAAGCTCCCAAATTGGATCCTTTGCCTTGACCTTTCTTCCCGCCAGACCGCTCAAACCCGCCTCCTGCCATGAGACTCGACCTCAACGACACGCTTGCCAATCTCGACCGCCTGCTAGAAACCGATCCGCAGACTTCCAAGAGCGGTGGATTTCCAGTGCGCCTCCAGCGGCTTCGCGATCTTCTGGTAGAAACGCGGACCGGCGAGCCAACCCTCGCCGCCATTGCGGAGCGCGTCTTTCCCGGAGTGAAGAAAAACTCCCTGCGCACCACACTGCTGGAATTCCGCAAATCTCTGGCTCACGCCGCCGCTGTTGCCAGCTTGAAAATCGACCTTGTCCGCCCTGATTCACGGGGTGTGGAGGCGGCTGAGATCCGCTGTTATTTCGAAGGGGCTCCGCTGCCATTTGCCTACGATTCGGGAGATGTCGAAAACCACCTGCATCGCGAAAATGAAGTGATCGAGCCACGTGCGCGGGCGACCAGGATCTTTGTGAGCTTCGCCGTGGCGGATCAGAAGCTCAGCAAGGAATTCACGGATCAATTGAAAGTGAATCTGCCACTGCGGTTTGCGGAACCGGTCAACCTCTGGCGGTTTGATGAAAAGGGCGGGATTCTTCCCGGCGAAGACAATGAGGCCATCATTCGCCAACGCATGAATGAGTCGCAATTCGGAATTCTGTTAGTGAGTCCCGCTTACCTCAGCCGGCCGTTCATCCAATCCGTCGAACTGCCGCATTTCATTGGGCCGTCCGCCAGGGCGCATCCGATTCCGGTGGCACTTGCGGATTTCACTCCGGGTGCTGACCAGCATCCCATGCTCAATGCGCCGAATATTTTCACTTACAAGGGAAAGGACTTCTACCAGACTCCAAAGAAAGAACGCGGAGCCTTCATCAAGGCCCTCTGCGATCATATCGCCGATCTGATAGCTAAATATCCCTCCGCTCCATCGTTCCGAGATGAGCTAACATCGGCTGGCGGATCGGAGATGCTTTGTCGTCTGACACCCGCTAGGCGGCCGGAGGATGGCGAATACATCAAAATGTTAGGTCGCCCGGAAAAGGCACTCGCCAAGTCCGCCACTGCCACCGAGGAGGCGGCGGGCGAAGGCAGCGTGCCCGTTTTGGAAACTCTGGAGGCATGGGTGAAAGATCCTGACGAAAGCGCCTACATGGCCCTGCTGGGTGAAGCCGGAGCGGGAAAAACCATGACCTGCGCCAAGCTGGCCCAGTCCCTCAATGCCCGGCGTCCGGGCAGTTGCATCTACATCGATTTGCGCTATCTGAACGAATCCGGCCTGCTGAAACAAAACCCGAATCCAAAACTGGAGGAAATCCTCACGGCCACGCTCAGCCGCAGCACGCTCAATCAAAAAATCACGCCGGAGCGGGTGCTACAGGCCGTGCGCGAGCAGGGAGCGCTGTTAGTCTGGGATGGTTTGGATGAAGTGCTCGTGCATATTTCCGCACAAGAGGGCGACGCCTTTTTCTCACAACTCAAGGAGGTTCTGCCGCCACGACTGATTCAGAAGTCATCCGGAAAACCCGGACGCCTGCTTATCGCGTGCCGCACGCATTACTTCCGCAGTTTTGAGCATGAGGCGTCCACTCTCACCCAGGCCCAGCGCGGAGCTATCAATGCCACGGCGTCCGAGCAACAGCGTTCGCGCTTTCGGGTCCTGAGAATCCTGCCCTTCGATGACGATCAAATCCGCTCATATCTAAGGGCGAATGTTCCCGGCCTGGACTTGGAACGCGCCTTCGATGTCATCTGCAAGGTGCATAATCTTCACGATCTCGCCCAGCGCCCGTATTGCCTTTCGCTCATGCGTGCCAGCCTGCCCGATCTCGACCGCAGCCTGGCGGTCGGCAACAAAATCCGCTCGGTGGACCTCTACCGCAGTCTTGTCCGATCATGGCTTGCCCGGGACGGAACGAAGCACCGTTTCGATGAGGATGACAAACCACGTCTGATGGCCTGCCTCGCCGCCTGGATGTGGCGCGAGGGCGCGAAAAGTCTAACCGCAGAGCGCCTCGGCCAATGGCTGAAGGAAGCCATCATCGCCGATCCCACATTCCGCGTGCTGTATGGAGACTCGTTCAAGGAAATGAAAAAGCGCGATGAACTGCTGCAGGACTTTCGCACTGCCACTTTCATTGCCCGCTGGGATGGCGACAGTTTCCGCTTCGCCCACACCTCGCTGCAGGAATACTTTCTCGCCGCCCATCTTGTTAGAGCGCTGGAGGAAGGGAAAGGGGATGAGTGGACATTGCCACAAGTGAACCGGGAAACCCTCGATTTTGCGGCTGAGCTTTTTGTGCACCGCGCTGCGGAAAGCTCCTCCGCTAGAACGCGATTGGAAGGCACTCTCACGATCCTTCTCGGTGAAAGCCGGGCCGGCCGCAGTGAAAACGCGCTGGCCTTCCTGTTGCGTCTCCACTCTAACGGAGAATCCGCCTTTGTGCCGCCGCATGGCGATTTCCGTGGCCTCGATCTAACCGCCTGGGAATTCGTTGGCGCGGCCAAGCGCCCTTTGCGGCTCGCCCGCCCTGATTTTTCAGGGGCCAAGCTGATCCGCGCCCGGTTTCATGATGTGGAGATGGCCGGCTCCTGCTGGCAGGGCGCGGACTTGTGCAGCGCGGAGTTTGTGAGATGCGGGCTGGAAGAAGCGGATCTCACGGCTGGCAGCGTTCCCACGCGCATGGAAGGCGGGCGTTTCCGCGAGTGCCGCCTCACTGGCAGCACGATTTCAGGAGCCATCATCGAGGGTTTGAGAGTCGATCTGCCGGTGTGGGATGCCGCCACGGAGAAATCCTGGAGGACAGCGCTGCCACCGGACTCGCTCTCTGGTTTCCCGCCCACCCGCCCCTTCGATTCGCTGCCCGAATCTGTCTGGTCACTCGGCCATTCCTCTCCGGTCACGAGCGTGGCGCTTTCTGCCGATGGCCGCCGCATCGTCAGCGGATCCTCTGACAATTCCGTGCGCGTCTGGGACGCTCACTCCGGCGAGTGCCTCCGCGTCCTCACCGGCCATTCCAATCCGGTCTGGAGCGTGGCGCTTTCCGCCGATGGCCGCCGCATCGTCAGCGGATCGTGGGACAAGTCCGTGCGCGTCTGGGACGCTCACTCCGGCGAGTGTCTCCGCGTCCTCACCGGACATTCCTCTCCGGTCATGAGCGTGGCGCTTTCCGCCGATGGCCGCCGCATCGTCAGCGGATCCTCTGACAAGTCCGTGCGCGTCTGGGACGCTCACTCCGGCGAGTGCCTCCGCGTCCTCACCGGCCATTCCAATACGGTCTGGAGCGTGGCGCTTTCCGCCGATGGCCGCCGCATCGTCAGCGGATCCGATGACAATTCCGTGCGCGTCTGGGACGCTCACTCCGGCGAGTGCCTCCGCGTCCTCACCGGCCATTCCGGTTGGGTCTCGAGCGTGGCGCTTTCCGCCGATGGCCGCCGCATCGTCAGCGGATCCTATGACAATTCCGTGCGCGTCTGGGACGCTCACTCCGGCGAGTGCCTCCGCGTCCTCACCGGCCATTCCAATACGGTCTGGAGCGTGGCGCTTTCCGCCGATGGCCGCCGCATCGTCAGCGGATCCTCTGACAAGTCCGTGCGCGTCTGGGACGCTCACTCCGGCGCCGCGCTGGAAGTGTTAGAAGAGGATCGGAAACTTCTGGAACGGGAAAAAGCGGGGAGCGATATCGAGTGCGCCCGCTCCGAGCTTGGCACGATCCGGCGGCAAGCGGATGGCAAAGAGCTGGACATCGCGGCGTTGGCGGACGGCGGCTATGCGGTGTTAGAGCGTGCGGCGGGCGAAACCCGCTGGCGGCTGGCGCGGGCCAAGGGCGAGTATTGGAGATATGTGAACCATGCCACGGATGGACCCGAGGGGCGCATCCTTTGGTCGGCGGATGTGCTCGGGCCGGTGCCGGAGGTTTGATCGTGGCTGACAATGTTGCCATGCGACTGATTGCGATCTCCAGCGAGGAACACACGTCTATTTTGACGCGCGTCAATAATAACTTACAAAGAAATTAGCGCAGTTTGGAATCCCATGAACTGGTGAGAGTGATGAAATTCATACCAGATTGAAAAATAATGTGACTTCCGACACGGAGCGGGACGCTCCGCACACGGTCTGGAGCCAGAGGCTCCAGCTACGCTGCGATTTCTGAATCGAGCAGCGGCGGGCACAGTCGCTTGTTAGACCGCGTTTTCTTCCATCCAGAGGTTGAGGATTTCCACGGCGGCGGCTTGGTCGATGACGGGTTTTTGCTGGCGGGCGTTGCGGCCCGCCTCGCGGAGTTTGGCGGCGGCGCTGGAGGTTGTCAGGGTTTCATCTACGAATACCAACGGAATATCCGGCAGTCGTTGGCGCAGGAGATTGGCGAACGCGCGGACCTTGGCGGCGGAACTGCCCTCGTTGCCATCCATACGGACGGGCAGCCCGACCACCAGGGTGCGGATGCCGCGTAATTCGGCCAGGCGGGCAATACGTGCAAGTGGATCTATCAGCCTACAGTCGAGAGTCTCCACCGGATGGGCGAGGATGCCGAAGTCATCGGTAGCGGCAAGGCCAATACGGGCATCGCCATGATCGATGCCGAGTGCGGGGTGCGGGGAGGTGGGGGGGTGGGATTTCAGATTGTGGATTGTGGATTGTGGATTGTGGATTGTGGATCGTGGGCTGCTCTATCTTCTATCTTCTATCTTCTATCTTCTATCTTCGATCCACTATCTCCGATCCACTATCTCCGATCCACTATCTCCGATCCTCTATCCACTATCTCTCTCAGAGCAGTTCCGGTGGCAGGATTTTTGCCAGATCCTTGATGGCGTCCGCCTGCTTGCGGTGGGCGATGAGCAGGGCGTCCTCGGTTTGCACGATGATCAGGTCATCCACGCCGAGCAAGGCGATGCGGTTGCCGGGCCGGGCGTTGAAGACTATGTTGTTAGACGAATCGAGTTGGGTGATTGGATTGTTGGCGCGGTTGTCGCTGCCGGTGTTTTCAAAATACTTGGCGACCGAGAGCCACGACCCGACATCGTCCCAATCGAAGGTGGCTTCGATGTTGAAGACGCGGTCGGCGGATTCCATGAGCGCGTAATCGATGGAGGTGGCCGGGAGAGAAGCAAAGCGCGCATCGATGGTGGCGGCAATGTTGTTAGAGGCGCGGAGTTCCGCGATGAAGCGGGCGAGTTCGGGCGCGTGGCTGGAGAGTTGTTGGATGACGGTGGGCAGGGACCAGACAAACATGCCCGCATTCCATGAAAAGCCGCCCTGTTGCAGGAAACGGGTGGCGAGTTCCGGGCTGGGTTTTTCACGAAACCGTTTCACCTCGAAGACCGGATTCTGGCTAGCGAGGCCGGGGATGACGGCACGTTCGCCACGTTCGATATAGCCATACGACGAGCAGGGCCAGGTCGGGTGAATGCCGATTGTGACCAGTCCGTCGGACATTTCCGCGGTGGTCAGTGCGGCACGCATCACGGTTTGAAAGGCGGCGGTATCGCGAATGAGATGATCCGCAGGCAGGACCATCATCACGGCATCCGGCTGGCGTGCGGCAATCAGGCCGATGCCCAGCGCCACGGCCGGGGCGGTGTCGCGTTTGGCGGGCTCGGCAAAGATATTTTCTGCCGGGAGCATGGATGCGGTGGCCCGCACGGCATCCAGTTGCAGGGCGTTGGTGAGAATGAGGATGTGGTCGTGGGGGACGAGGCCGTCGAGGCGGCGGATGGCCTGTTCGAGCAGGGTGCCGGTGCCGAAAAGATCGAGCAGTTGTTTTGGGTGCGAGTGGCGGCTCAGCGGCCAGAAGCGGGTTCCTGAACCACCGGCAAGGATCAAGGCAAAGGTTTTTGCAGGAATGGGCATGACGAACGGGAGATTCACTCATTTCCGCAGTTTGGGAAAGCAGGAATCAGCAACATTTTGTTTTCCAGAGTTGTTTTCAGGTTCGGATGGCGCTAGTATCGCCGCATGTCACACGAGCATTCCGCATTGACCCCCTCATGGATTGAAACCAGCGCACTCACAGCTCCCGGGCTTCTGGGAGCGGCTGCGGGCCTTCTGCTAGGCGATTTGATGCACCGCAGCGCGCGCCGCGGTGTCGGCATAGGTCTCGGAGTGCTCGGGGTGGCCTTGTTATTGCCCTTTGTTGTGGACGGGGTGACAGGTTTGGTGAACGGGCCGAAGAGCCGCTCCGGCGTGCGCCGCAGAATCCAATGCATCCGCGACGCAGGCATAGGCACACCGGAATACGACGAGGTGGACGAAGATTCACGCGAGCAAGGGTTCATCTAACGTGGTCTTCATCTAACGTTGCCACAACAAAGCCGCTCCCTGGGAGGAAGCGGCTTGTCAGGGAAATTTTTCGGGGGAGGATGAACTCAGTTGGCGGCGGCCATCACCACGTTGACGCGGCGGGCGTCCCGGTCGAAATGGACTTTGCCATCGATGAGCGCGAAGAGCGTGTGGTCACGGCCCATGCCGACGCCGAGGCCGGGATGCACCTTGGTGCCGCGCTGGCGGATGAGGATGTTGCCGGCGATGACCGCCTGGCCGCCGAATTTTTTCACGCCGAGGCGTTTGCTGCGTGAATCGCGACCGTTCTTGACGGAGCCTTGTCCTTTCTTATGGGCCATGGAAGTAGGTGGGTGAGGAGTGGATGATCAACCGGCGATCGAGGTCACCTCGAGCGTGGTCAGGCTGCGGCGGAAGCCCTTGGTTTTGTGGAATCCCTTGCGGCGCTTGAATTTGAACGCGATCCCCTTGGGCCCGCGGTATTGGTTGAGGACCTTGACGAACACCGAAGCTCCTTCCACGGTCGGCGTGCCGATTTTCACGTTTTCGCCCTCGCCGACGAGCAACACATCGAATTCGAGTAAGTCATCCACTTCCACGTCGAGTTTATCGACATCGAAGCGGGTACCTTGTTGGACGCGGTATTGCTTGCCGCCGGTTTTGATCACTGCGTAGGCCATGGCCGTATTGGGAAATTTGGTGGTTCCACCCCCGTGGGCGGGCGGGGAGAACACCACGGCTCAGGCGATCACGCAAGGTTTTTTTGTGTGGCAGATGAGTTTTTTTGGGAAATGGGGGAGACCGGGCGCATCACAAGCAATCAGGCGTCCCCCACGGGAGGCCCTGTGGAAGTCTGAAGCATCTTTCCGATGACACAGGCTGAGGAGTTCCGCCGCGGCTCAACGTCGCCGTCTCCCGTGGGCGAACCAAGGTGGTGCTGATTCACTCGATTGGATTTCGATCTTGCTTCGCTGCACTGGCATCACCCAAGACTTATGCATGCACTCGATGACAGGATTTGGCCGCAGTTGCTCGGCAACGGACGCGTGGCATGCCATGGTGGAAATCAGCTCGGTCAACCGCAAGCAGGCGGAAGTCGTGGTGCAGGGGCCACGCGAACTCTCGGAACTCGAAGGGCGCATCCGCAAAGCGGTGCTCGGCGTGGTTTCACGCGGTCGCATCCAGGTGGTGGTCAAACTCGAACGCGCCCAAGGAGCCGCCGCCGCCATTCAGTTAGATGCGGCCTTGGCCCGGGCGTTTCGCGATGCCTTCATCGAGCTTGGACAAATCGTCGGTCAGGAGTTGCGGCCCACGGCATCCGATTACCTCCGCCAACCGGGTATCCTGAATCCGGGCAGCGGTGACATCGACGCCGAGGACGCATGGCAGGCGATTGAACCCGCGCTCGCTGCTGCTCTAACGGGACTGGCGGCCATGCGCCAAACCGAGGGTGATCACCTCAAGGCGGACTTGCTCGCGCGGCTCGAAACCTTGGTGGGCTATTGCGGAAAAATCGCCACTGAGGCACCGGCCCGCCCGGTGCGCCAGCGGGAGATGTTAGAGAGGCGTCTGCGTGAGGCCGGGCTGGGGCTGGATCCTGCGGATGAACGCGTGGTCAAGGAGCTCGCGCTGTTTGCGGACCGCTGCGACGTGAGCGAGGAACTCACGCGGCTGGACTCGCACGTCGCCAAGTTCCGTGAATACCTTGACGCCACCGATGCGCCGGGCCGCGCGCTGGATTTTCTCTGTCAGGAATTGTTCCGTGAGTTCAACACGATCGGAGCCAAAGCCAACGACGCCGGGATCGCCCAGGCCATCGTCGAAGCCAAGACCGAGTTGGAGAAAATCCGCGAGCAGGTGCAGAATCTGGAATGATCCTGCAACACCCCCTATCCGACAAGCGCAGGCAGGCATGCCCGCGTCTCGGGCGGTCCTATTTCTTGTTAGGATCTTGTCTTTTGGGCAAGGCCTGTTGTTTCGCCTGCGAGGCGCTGCTGGCCTTGACCTGTTTTTGTGCGGACTTCTTCTGATTTGCTTTGGGGGATTTGTCGCCCATGATGTTGTGTTGGTTGATGTGGTTGAGTTCGTCGGCACAAACGGGTTGCCCCCGCCGACGCTCGCAACTTCCGTGATTCAGTCGCCAAAGTCAAGCGAGCAGTCGTGTACCTTTCTGCGGTGACAAGGATTTTGTTCGGGCATTTCAGGATTTTCAAAAAATCAACATTTCTAAAATTGACGATTGAGAGGATCGCCAGTAGAATCAAGCAACTTGGGCGGATTGTCCCGACAAGGTGGTTTGGGAAAGATGTGCCTTGGTAAATCAGCATCCTGAAAACATGACCACAACCCACATTCGTCCACGCACCGCCGGTCCGCTCACTGTCTTGCTATCGGCCACCGGCCAAGCGGGTTTCAATACGCGAGTCGCTGGCAAATCCCGTTGGCTGGAGCCGCTGGCCATCCTGTGCTGCATGGTGAATGCCCTGTCGGCTGACACTTACGGACTTTTCACTTACACCGTCAATGGGGGTGAGGTCACGATCACCGGCTACCCCACCGATGCGGAGGGGGCGGTGGTCATACCGGCGAAGCTTCCGCCGGATATCGGCAACCCGGTGACCCGCATCGGGGATGCGGCGTTCTCCGATTGCGGCGGATTGACGAGCGTGACGATTCCCGTTGGTGTGACCCACATCGGGAACAATGCTTTCTACTATTGCTACGGAATGACAAACGTGACGATTCCCGACGGAGTGACCCACATTGGGGATTTTGCATTCTCCTATTGCGAGGGGCTGACGAGCATGACTATTCCCTCCAGCGTGACCCACATCGGGGTCAATGCGTTCCAAGGCTGCAGCGGGCTGACGAGCGTGAAGATTCCCACCAGCGTGACCAGCATCGGAGTCGAGACGTTCGCCGGTTGCAGCGGGCTGACGAGCGTGAAGATTCCCACCAGCGTGACCAGCATCGGGGATCGTGCATTCGGGGATTGCAGTGCGCTGGCGAGCGTGACGATTCCCGCTGGTGTGACCAGTATCGGAGCCTCCGCGTTTCAGAATTGCATCGGGTTGACAAGCGTGATGATCGCTCCCAGCGTGACCAGCATCGGCGATTATGCGTTCGCTTCGTGCGGCGCGCTGAGCACCATGCATTGCCTGGGAAATGCTCCCGCCCTTGGAACAAATGTTTTCGATTCATCCAAGACTTTCACGCTTTATCGCTTCGCTGACAAAACGGGTTTCGATGTGGTGCCTTGGACTGCTTATCCGTACGTCAGTCTGGGCGATTCCACCCCGGTCGCCCCTTGGTTGTTGTTGAATGGATTCACCCTCACTACGGACCTTCTAACCGATTCCAACAACGACGGGGTGAACCTGTTGATGGCTTATGCCCTCAATCTGGATCCGCACGCGAATCTGAGCGGCAGCATGCCCCAACCGGTGATCGATGGAACTCACATGCACCTCACATTTTACGCAGGGAGCGCAGGTGTGACGTATGCAGTGGAGACCAGCACCGACATGAAAGACAGGACCTGGACGAATGTGCCCCTCTCTGATCCTCCGGACGCCAACCAATGCCGCACGGCCACGGTCGATAGGAACGTTCCAAGTCGCTTCATGCGTCTGGTGGTGCGGTATTGAGTGGATATTGATCCTTGTGGATGCAGGTGGAGTCTGCCGGAATGCGCCTGAAAATCGCCCGTCCCGCAGCATGGGTTTCCCGGCATGACAACAACATCCGCCTCATCATTCCCAATCCCTGGTCCGCGCAGCGGCATGCGCAGGAGCGAACAATTTGTTAGAAATCATCCGGCAAGGATGCGGCCATGATGAGCCTGAAACGCTACATGACGCTGGTGGGCTGGGGACTGCTGGTGACTACGCTGGGGCAGATGATGGGCCTTGGCGAAAAGCCGATCCGTTTTCTGCTGAAAGATCAACTCGGTCTCTCGGCCACGGAGATGGCCATGTGGATGTGGATGGCACTGCTGCCGTGGAGCCTCAAGCCGCTTGCCGGCCTGCTGTCCGATGCGTTGCCGCTGTTCGGCAGCCGGCGCAAATACTATCTGATACTCAGTTCGTTGCTGGCCGGGTTGTTGTGGTTCGGGATGGGGCTGGTGCCGCGGACTTTCTATCCGCTGTTAGCGACGGCTGTGAGCTTGAATGTGATGGCGGTGATTGCCAGTGTGGTGACCGGCGGACTGCTTGTCGAGGGGGCGCAATCACACGGTGCGACCGGACGGCTCAGCACGCTGCGTTTGGTGATCATCAACATGACCTTCATCATTGCCGGCCCGGCCAGCGGCTTTCTGGCCGGCTGTTGGTTCGGATGGACGACCATCACCAGCGGGCTTTTGTTTTTGTCACTGGTGTTGGTGACATGGTTCCTGCTGCGGGAACCGCCGCTGGTGACGCGGTTCGACAAGCCCGGCGACGCGTTGCGCGCGGTGGGGCGGCAGGTCAATCTACTGCTGCCATGGAACTGCAAAACCCTGTGGATTGTCGGTGGCTTGTTCTTTCTGATCCAAGTGGCGCCCGGCCTGTATACGCCACTTTTCTACTATCAGACCAACACTTTGAATTTCACCCCTCAGTTCATCGGCAACCTCAGTGTGATATACGGCGGCATGGGCCTGCTTGGTTCATTCATCTATCCGTTTGTATGTCGGCGTTTCCGCCTGCGGGTGTTGTTGGCGCTGGCCATCGTATGCACCATTGCCAGCAACATGGCCTACCTCGGCTATGTCTCGCGCAACACCGCCATGGTTATTGAAGGGGCCGCCGGTCTGGGACTGACGCTGGCCCAACTGCCGCTCTTCGACCTCGCCGCCAGGGCCACACCCAAGGGCAGCGAGGCGCTGGCCTACTCATTGATGATTGCCTGCTGGAACTGGGGCCTGTCATTGTCCGATGTGCTCGGGTCATGGTTGTTTGACAAATTCGACCAGACCTTCATGAACCTCGTCTGGGTGAATGCGGGCACGACAGCGGTCGTGCTCATCGTCGTCCCGTTCCTGCCCGGCAATCTGGTAGATTGCAAGGAAGGGGAAATGTCCACTTGAGTGGTGCGCTGAGGCGGGCACCTTGAAGCAGGCAGGCGAGAGTGGTGTGTTGAATAAAAACCGCAATGGATGACCTTGAGCTGCGGCGTCAATGACGTTTGGCATGGCGTGAACGGCGTGCCGCTGGAGAATCATAAAAAGAACATCACCGCGATCGTGGACAAGGCCCAGGCCGCGGGAGTGAAAATCGTGATTCTCACCTCGACCCTGATCCGTGAGGACCAGGCGAATCCCGAGAACCAGAAACTCGTGGGCGACAACGAATTCCTCCGCACTCTGGCCGCGGAAAAGAAATGCCTGTTGTCTTGGCTTTGCCAGTCAGGCAAACGCCTGGCTCCCCCTTTGATCCCGCCCAAATCCAATAGGTTGTCACGTTTCTGCATGGTGCGGCATCGCGCCCGCTTGTGGTCGAAATGATGACACCGATATCACGATACGACGAATGGCGTGCTTTATATGGACATGACAAAATAACCCGCATTGCGTTTTGAAAAAGCTCGAAGGTGCGGCTGCACTCGAGGGGTGTTTTGAATGCGGAAAACATTGAACCGTCGCATCCAATCACCATGAAAACATCCGTACTGTGTAAGTTATCCAGCTCGAATCATTCTGTCCGCATTGCGTTATGGGTCCTCTTGGGGACCATTCTTACGGCCAGCGCCGCAACCTGGAACGTCAATGCCAATGGCAACTGGAGCGATCCCGCCACTTGGTCCGGTGGCGTGCCCGACGGTGCAGGTTCGACAGCGTCGTTGACGTTTAATATTTACACCGCATTGACCCCCGGCCCCAAGACCGTCACCCTCGATACGACCTCAAGGACGGTGGGCATTCTCAATATCGGCGATCCCAGTACAGCCTATTGGGGTTACACTCTGGCAGCCAGCGGTGGTGCTTCCTTGATTCTCGACAACGGGCTGGTCAACGCCCAAATCAACAAATCTCTTGCGGGCGCGAGTGCCGCCGCAGACACGATTTCGGCTCCGCTGCTGCTCAACAACAGCCTGGACATCAGCGATAATGCCCCGGCTGGTTTGCTGATCAGCGGAGGCGTGAGCGTCAATTCTGCTGGCAACCAGACCCTCACCAACAAAGGAACGGGGGCTTATGCGGCGGAACTTAGCGGCATCCTCGACGATGGCAGTGCCCAACTTGCCGTGACGCAAAACTCCGCCACATCGACGCTCATCCTCTCTGGCGCGAACACCTACACCGGCACCACCACCGTGAGCGCGGGCACCCTGCAACTCGGCAACGGCGGCACCAGCGGGTCAATCAGCCCGAGCAGCGCCATCGTCAACAATGGCACTCTCGTCTTCGACCGCTCCGACCCGATCACCCAAGGCACCGACTTCAACAGCGTCATTTCCGGCAGTGGCGCGGTGACCCAGGCGGGCACCGGCACCACCATTTTCGACGCAACCAACACCTTCATCGGGGCGACCACCCTTACGGCTGGCATTTTGAGTGTCTCCGGGGACGTCAACCTTGGAAATGCCAACGCGCTGGTCTTCAACGGCGGCACTTTGCAGGTCACCGGAACGGCCATGACCGGTTTCGGCACTCACACAACCAGCTTCACAAGTACCAAAACCGTCGGCTTGGATATCAACGATGCCGCCAACATCTTCACCGTCAGCCAAGTCCTCAACCAGGGCACGGGCGGCCTCACCAAGAGCGGCGCGGGAACCCTTTGTCTAACAAACATCAACAGCTATACCGGTATCACCACGGTCAGCGGCGGCACGCTCGCTTATGGAGTCACCAATGCCCTGAGTTCGGGTGCGGTCACGGTCAATGGCGGCATCCTGGATATCTCAAGCTTCAGCGATAGCGTCGGGGCGGTGGTTCTAACAAGCGGCTCGATCACCGGCACCACGGGGGTGTTGACGGCTACAAGTTATGTCTTTGATGGCACGGGCACCGCGTCCGCCATCCTCGCCGGCAGTGGCACCGTCACCAAGAGCGGCGCTGCCACCACCACCACCCTCACCGGACTGAACACCTTCACCGGCGCGACCACTCTGGGCAGCGGTATCTTGTCAGTCGCCACCATCGGCAATGGCGGCGCTGCGAGCAATCTCGGCGCGGCGGCAACTTCGGCGGCCAATCTCGTGTTCAACGGCGGCTCGCTCGAATACACCGGCGCGACGGCCGGCACCAACCGCAGCTTCTCCATCATCACAGGCAAGGTGGCCGTCATCGACGTGACCGTCGGTGCCAGCAATCTAACGATCTCCGGTGCGGGTGCGGTCACGGCGACCACCGGTGCCCTGACCAAGACGGGTGCCGGCACCTTGACGTTTTCCGGGGCCAACACCTTCACCGGTCTCACCACGGTTTCTGAGGGAACTTTGGCTTATGGCATCACCAATGCCTTGAGCAGCGGGGCGGTCACCATCAATGGCGGCACCTTGGATATCGCAAGCTTCAATGATACGGTCGGCGCGATGACCCTGACATCCGGCTCGATCACCGGCACCACGGGCATTCTAACGGGCACCAGTTATGCCCTCGACGGCACTGGCACGGTTTCCGCAATTTTGGGCGGTGCCGGCGTGACGCTTACCAAGACCAATGCGGGCACCGTGACACTTTTCGGAGCTAACACTTACACCGGCCTCACCACGGTCAGTGGCGGCACGTTCGCTTATGGCATCGACAACGCTCTGAGCACGGGTGCGGTCACGGTCAATGGCGGCATCCTGGATATTTCAATTTTCAACGATACGGTGGGCACCGTGACTCTCACATCCGGTGAGATCACCGGAACCACGGGGGTCTTGACCGGCACGAGTTATGTCCTCAATGGCACCGGCACCGTCAGCGCCATTCTGGGTGGCACCGCAACTCTCACCAAGACCAATGCCGGCACTGTGACACTTTCCAAGGCGAATACCTATACCGGGCTTACCACGGTCAGCAATGGGACTCTCGCTTTGGGGATTGAAAATGCCCTGGGCAGTGGTGCCGTCACCGTCAGCGGCGGAATCCTGGATGTTTCAGACTTCAACCCCACGGTCGGTGCGGTGACCGTGGCATCCGGCTCGATCACGGGCACCGGCATATTGACGGGTGCCGGTTATGCGCTTACCGGCACGGGCACCATCAGTGCCATCCTCGGTGGATCGGGCTCCTTGACCAAGACCAATACGGGCACCGTGATCCTCAGCGGCTCTAACACCTACAGCGGAGTCACGACGATCAGCGGCGGCACCCTGGCGATCAGTGCCATCGACAATCTAGGAGCGGCGTCCGCTTTGGCGGCCAATCTTGTGTTCAATGGCGGCACGCTCCAATACACCGGCGCAGGCGCCTCCACCGACCGCAACTTCACGCTTACCGCGGCAACAACCGGCACCATCGACGTCACCACCGGGAATCTAACTATTTCCGGGGCGAGTGCGGCGACCAATGGTGCGCTGACCAAGACGGGGGCGGGCACGCTGACCCTCGCCGGTGCTAATACCCATACCGGCCTTACCACGGTCAGCGGCGGCATGCTGGCTTATGGGATCGACAACGCCCTGGGCAGCGGTGCCGTCACGGTCAATGGCGGAATCCTGGATATCGCCAGTTACAACGATGGTGTCGGGGTGGTGACCCTGACGTCGGGATCCATCACCGGCGGCACGGGGGTCCTGACGGGCACCAGTTATATCCTTAATGGCACAGGCACCATCAGCGCCATGCTGGGCGGGTCCGGCACTCTCACAAAGTCCGGCGCAGCCACGGTCACCCTGTCGGGTGTGAACAGTTACGCCGGCGCGACGACCCTCTCCGCAGGCACCCTCAAGCTGGGTGCGGCCGGCACTGCGACCCACTCCCCACTGGGCACCACCGCTGCGGGCACCAGTGTAACCTCGGGCGCGGCGCTCGACCTCAACGGGATCACGCTGGGCGCGGCCGAAGCGCTGACCTTGAATGGCATCGGCCCAAGTGTCGAAGTGAGTCCCGGGGTTTTTTATAACTATGGGGCCCTGATCAACAGCTCAGGCACGGCGGCGACTTACGCCGGGTTGATCACGCTGGGTTCTAACAGTAGGATTGGCGCCACCGGCGGGGACATCAACATTTCTAACATCGGCACGATTTCCGGGGCTTATGATATGAGGCTCGAGGGCAGCGCCACGGACAGCAGCATTGCCAGCGTCATCGGCATCGGCGTGGGGGGGGTGTATAAGAGCGGCACCGGCGCTTGGACGCTTTCCGGCGCGAACACCTACAGCGGCATCACCCGTATCGAGGGCGGCACGCTCAAGCTGGGATCCGCAGGCGACAGCACCAATGGCCCGCTGGGAACCACGGGTGGGGCCACCGGCACGCAAATCGGCGCGGCGCTCGACCTCAATGGGTTTTCGCTAGGCACGGCCGAGCCACTGACCTTGCGCGGCACTGGCGTGGGCTCCGGCGGCGCGCTGACCAACAGCTCGGCCACTGCGGCAACATATAAGGGGCCGCTCACCATGGAGGCCGCCGTGAGCATGGTCGCCAGCGGCGGGGACATCGTTCTATCAAGTGCGACGAAGATTGCGGGATCCGCCGTTCAACTCACGGTGGGCGGGGCGAAAAACACCACGATCCAAGGCAATTACGGCCCTAACGCCGCCAGCACCCTGACCAAGGTGGGTGCGGGTACCCTCATGCTCACCGGCGTCAATACCTACGCCGGCGCGACTTCGGTGAATGAAGGCACCCTGAGCGTCGGCGCCGCCGGCACGATCAACGAGACCAGCGGGATTTCGATAGGTGCGGGCGTGTTCAACTATAACTCTGCCACCGCCCTCACCAAGGGTGTCTCGTTCAGCGGCACGGGTGGCACCTTCAGCGGCAGCGGCACGATCACCCCGTTCGTCACCGTGACCGCAGACAACACTTTGGCCCCTGGCAACAGCGCGGGAATCATGACCTTCTCGGGTGGTCTGGTCTGCGCCGCCTTGTCCCATCTCCAGTGGGAACTCACCGACAATCTCGACACCGGTCACGGCTCGGTCTTTGATGGCGTAAACGTCACTGGCGGCACATTTTCCATCGCCACCGGTGCCGTCATCGATCTCAAATTCGGTGCCACGGTCGATTTCTCCAATCCCTTTTGGGACACCAACCAAACCTGGGTTCTCGTCGATCTTTCCGGCACCGTTGTCGGCGATGGCGGCACCGAGGTCTTCACCCTGGGCACCACCTACAGCGGCCCCGATGGCGTATTCACCGTCACCCGCGTCCCCGGTGCCGACACCAAAAACGATGTCGTGCTGGTCTGGACCGCCGCTGTCACCGAGACCCCGTTTGAATCCTGGGCCAAAACCAACATCACCGACCGGGATCCCGCGGCCAATGCCAGTCCCGGCGGCGATCCCGACCACGACGGTGCCAGCAACCTCGCCGAGTTCGCATTCAACGGCGATCCCCTCAACAGTGCCGACAATGGATTCAGCTTCGGACTTGCCGCCGACGCCAATGGAGACTCCGCCCTCGAACTCGTGCTCACCGTTGCCGTGCGCAAGTCCGCCGTGTTCGCAGCCGGCTCCGCCACCTCGCCCGTTGCCGAGGGCATCCGTTACTCGATCGAGGGCAGTTACAGTCTAACGGATTTCTCCCCGGCCGTCGTCACCCCCGTCGATCCAGCCGCCACCATCGACCCCGGCGTGCCGCTCACCGATCCCGCCAACTACGAATTCCGTAGTTTCTCGCTCAACGGCTCCTCAGGCCTGTTAGGCAAAGGCTTCCTCCGCGCCAGCGTCACCACCGAGTGATGAAAAGCAAACACGAAATCCCAAATAAGGAGAAGATGTGCTGAACCTGAATTTTACCCGGTTATTTCCATCGACCCAACAAACTGAATCCACTATCCATGAAATCAGACAAGCTGAATCCGCTCCTCCGCAGTCATCATAAATCTGGCATGCTTGCGTTTGCCATTGGGTGTTTTAGCGGTGCCACGGCCAACGCCGCCACCTGGAACGTCGATAACAGTGGCAACTGGGGTACCGCCGGCAATTGGTCCGGCGCCGTGCCGGATGCCGCGGGAGCCACGGCAGAGTTGACCTATGACATTACTGCCGCCAGAACCGTCACCATCAATATCAGCTCCAGAATATTGGGTAAGCTCACGATCCGTGATAGTGATTATAGTATAGGCGGCGGTTGGAATAGCTACACTTTGGCGGCCAACGCCGGTCTTTCGCTGATTCTTGACAACGGCGCTTCCAGTGCCACGATACAACGGCCCGTAGAATACAGCAACTCCGGTAACAACACTGTAAACAGCACTGTTTCGGCCCCTGTTCTGTTAAATAGCAGCTTGAATATCGCCAATGATTCCCGTCTGATGGTTAGTGGCCCCGCTGGAAATTTGCTATTCACCACCGGTGGAATTACCGCCAACTCCGCAGGAACCAAGACGATCACCAACAATGGCACAGGCGTTGGTGGCGTCGTCATCAGCGGCGTAATCGGCGATGGCACTGGACAGGTCGCGGTCACGCAGAATTCCACGACATCGGCGCTCACCCTCAGCGGCGCAAACACCTACACGGGTGACACAACCGTGACTTCCGGCACTCTAACTGTGAGTCATGTGCAGGCGCTGCAGAACAGCGCCCTCAACACAGCCGGAACGGGCGTCATCACCTTGGGCGGCGTCACCGCCCCCACCCTTGGTGGACTCTCCGGCAGCCGTAACCTGGCGTCCGTCATCACCACCGGCTACAGCGCCGTGACGGGCATCACCCTGAAGCCCGTGGTCGGTGCCAGTCCCTCCTATTCCGGTGCCATTGCCAATGGGGTCCCTAACATGACACTCACCAAGGACGGCTTGGGTACCCAGATTCTTTCCGGCACGAACACCTACAGCGGTGCCACCACCGTGAAAGCCGGCACCCTGCTCATCAATGGATCGAACAATGGCGCCGGATCAGTCATCGTGGAAACTGGCGCAACCCTGGGCGGCACCGGCAGCATCGCCGGCGCACTCAATGTGAGCGGCACGCTGTCACCGGGAAGCTCCATCGAAACCTTTGCCTCGGGTGCCTTGACTCTGAACCCCGGTGCCATCTTCGCCTATCAGGTCGATTCCAGCGCGGCCTTGGTTGTCGCGGCCGACCTCATGAAGGTCGCCGGAAGCGGCTTGAGCCTGTCGGGCGATGTCACCTTGTCCGTGGCCGACCTGGCGTCCGGTGGCGGTATTCCATTTGCCATCGGCGCCAAGTTCTCGCTCATCAACTACAGCGGCTCCTGGAACAATGGAACCTTCGCCTATGGGGGTGCCTCCCTGGCCGATGACGCGCTGTTCTCCACCCCGAACAACACCTGGCAGATCGATTACAACGACCTCACCGGCGGTGTTAACTTCCCCGGCGAACAGGTCGTCGGCACCGGTAACAGCTTCGTCAATATCACCGCCGTCCCCGAACCCGGCACCACATTGTTAGGTGCCCTCGGTGCCCTCGCCCTGCTGCGCCGAATGAGAAGGGTAGGGCGTGGCGACCTCGCCGCACCCACTTGTCCCATCCGGTGATGGGTGAATGCGAAACCCGAAAATCACGAAATTCAAAACCAAGAAAAGAGGAAGCACGAAGAAGACACGCCATGCCCCGGGTTTGAAATCCAAAATCCAACATCCATCCCTCCGTCCTTCTCCTCTATCAATGTGCCTGCCGTCCATCGCCGCCGACTTCTATCAACCTTGAAACGATATTTCCATGAAACCCAAGCACCTGAATTTCCTTAACTATCACCACTTCCCCCAAAGCGTGCTCTTGGTAGGCATTATCACCATCTGCCTCGGCACCGCTCCCGCCGCTAACAATATCTATTGGGACGGCCCCGGCGGCACCTTTTGGAGCACGGCGACTTCTTGGAATCTGAATGTCGATGGCACCGGCGCCGATGCCACCGTGCCCTCCTCGTCGGACATCGCCAATTTCAGCACCAACACGATCAACTCCGCGCAGACGATCAATCTCAACGCGCCCCAATCCGCTGCAGGCCTGGTTTTCCTCGGTACCAACACCGCTACGACCACGCTACAGAGCAGCAGCACCACGACTCGCGCCCTTACCCTCGGCACTAGCGGAATCACCGTCAATAGCGGGGCGGGAGCAGTAACCATCGGCTCCTCTACCAATGCAGTGACTATCACCCTGGCCGGTGCGCAGACGTGGACGAACAACTCGGCGAATCTTCTCACGGAAACCAATGCCATCACCAACGCCGGTTTTCTTCTCACCATCGCGGGCACAGGAAATACCACCATCAATGGAGTGCTCGGCGGCAGTGGTGGCCTCACTAAGATCGACTCGGGCACGCTCACTTTCGGCGGCGTAAACACTTTCACCGGCCCGTTGATTGTGGCGGCTGGCGCGTTGAGTGTCGACTCGATCACCAATGCCATCCTCAGCGCCTCGACTGTGACGCTCGGTAGCACCGGTGCCACCGGCACCCTGCATTACACAGGGACAGGTTCAACCACTAACCCCGCAACAAGGACGTTCATCCTGGCCACGGGTGGCATCGGCGAGTTCATCGTGGACAGTGGAAACCTTCTGCCCACTAGCGGAGTGATCAGCGGCGGCGGGAGCCTGACAAAATCGGGATCAGGCACGCTGAATCTCTCCGGCGCGAATACCTATACTGGCAACACGTTGATCAGTGCCGGCACACTCACGTTGGCCAACAATGCAGCCCTCCAGAACAGCGTGCTGGATCCCTCGGGCGCGGGCACGCTGGCCTTTTCCAGCGGCATCAATACCCCGACTTTAGGCGGCCTCACCAGTGCCAGCAACCTGACCTTGGCTTCCAATGTCACGGGGTTGACGCTCAACCCCGGCACCGGCACCACCAATACCTATTCCGGCAATCTTGGCAGTGCCACGGCAGGCATGACCCTCACCATGTCCGGCAGCGGCACGCAGATTCTCAGCGGCACCAACACGTTCACCGGCGCGACGACCCTCACCAGCGGCACCCTG
>CAISTY010000267.1 GCA_903888515.1 Akkermansiaceae bacterium
CGCTCAAGCGATCCAGGCATTCGGCAAGCAGCGCCCTGGATTCCTCGGAATCTATCAGGGGGTTGTTTCGTTCCGCATCGGATTGCTTGTAATCCTTGGTCAACGCATGGAAGGGGCGTTTCGGGTAGGCCAGCGTCGATAGCACGAGGGTATCGATGGACGGCAGCTGCAGTAGCGGCGACCCGGGCCGGCTCCTGGCGATAACCGACAAATCGTGATCGAGCAGATTGTGGCCGGCAATATACACCGCGTGCGTCGCCATCGTTTCAATTTCCCGCAGCGCACCGGACACACCTTTGCCGGCAGTATGGATTTTGCGCGACCCGAGCACTGCTCCCACTTGCGTGATCACGCCATCAACCGGGTTTACCTCGATGTCGAGGAATAGACCGGAGTTGATAAAAGCGGCGTGTGGTGCGGATGCCATGGGCGAGGCCAGTCAGGGGCGTCTGTTATGGTTGAAAATGATGGGCTCGATGCCAGCTAGGTAGGGAAGATGCGCCGGACTCACCCAGCGGAGTTTCACGGGATAGCCACCAGTGAGGCCTAGGAGAGCGCACTGTGCTGAGGTCAGGCGGTTGGAGGGGATCGCCGTATCCGGCACGGTCCGGCAGAGTTCGGTCGTCGGCACCCTTGATGCCTGGATGTCGTTGTGAAGAGGCAATGGCGGATGCGGTTCAGTTGGTGCTTTCGTGAGGCCAGAAGAGCTTCCTGACCTTCCCTTGGCCGATAAGGGTGCGGTGCTTCCGGTAATCTCCGGCCTCACGGCGCAGGCGACCGGCGATGATCGACGGGTCGATGGCAAGATGTTTGGCGGCAGATCTGATCTCGTCAGCCAGGCTAAGGGATCCCAGCCTATCCCACTCTTCTTCTGTGATGAAGGCATCCATCGCGAATTGATCAGCGTCCCGCTCGATCTGGTTTTCGGCAGCTGCGTCGATGTCAGTGTCGAGAAAGCTTTCGCCCGGGCTTGTGCCCAGGTGTTTCACCACATGGCCCAGTTCGTGGAATAGCGTGAACCAGAAATTGTCGAGCCGATCATAGCGGAGAGTGAGGCAGATCACTGGAAAACCATTCGGGTGCCACATTGCGGCACCATCGAGGTGCGTTTCCGGCAGTTGTTTCTCCAGGATGAGCGCGATTCCGACCTCCATGAGCCGTTGCCGAACCCGCAGCGGCCCGTCGGAAAGCTGACTCAAGGCGGTGAGTTGCCGGATGAATGCCTTGCTGAGCACAGCGGGGTCGTAGCTCGGCAGGTTGAGGGAGCCCGCAAGATCTAGCACGCGGCAACGCCAGGCGTGAATAGCGTCTACGTCCACCTTTGACCTCTTGCTCGTCGCCTGTCGGTTGAGAGCGCTGATTGGTGCATCCTGACGACCGCTGAAGAATTGCTGGAGCAACTCCTCGGCCCTGTCTTTAACCTTGGACCACTCGGTGCCGAAGGTAGCCGCGAAAAATCCGCGAAGGAACATTTCCTTCACCGGATAGCGATCGGTTTCGATACGCGGTGGCAGTTCGGTAGGCCCATCTTGGACAAGGGACTTGAGCGGAATGCCCAACCCATCGTGAAGTTTCCGGACCATGGCGAGGGTGAGATCCCGCTGGCCGGAGAGCACTTCGGATACCCGGCCTTTTGATCCGATGAAAGGAACAAGGTCGTGTTGCTTCAGTCCGGCCTGCTCCATGCGGAACCGGATGGCTTCCGCAGGCGTGGCGACGGGAAACCGGATGGTGCGCTTTTCATAGTCCTCGATGAGGAAGGCGAGGAGTTCCAGTTCCTCATCGTCAGCCGTGCCCGGGGCGGGCTCGGCAAGCATGAGTTCCTCCAAGCGCTGGAGGGCAGCGTCGTGGTCTTTGGAGGTTTTGATCAGTTTCATGGTGTTGGTTGTGTTGGTATCACGTCAGCTTCCATTTGGAAGACTCGGCGTGGGTGCCAATTTTCTGAATGAGAAGCACTCCATTTCGGTATCGCACAAGGACCCTCAGGCGGTAGTTGTTCCCGCCGATGTCGATGATGACGCGGTCTCCGGAAAGAAAGTCCGCAGACCGGTAGCGATCCTTGATGTCCTGTGGGCTTTTCCATTCGGATTCCTCGGCTTCTTCGAGCCATGCAGACAGCGACGACTTCGAGTTCGCATGCTTGCGATTGAATTTCTCGATGAGTTGGCGGCCCGCGATAGTCACTTGCTGAACGGAGGGTAATTCACATTTTGTTCAAGAAAAGAAAAAACTTTCGCGTTTTGGGAACTTTTCTCTTGTCGCATACAGTCGCATGTGGTAGCCTCAGCACTCTTGATCTCGAAAGATAGCGAGTGAGGCTCGGAATTCGCTCGGATGGCCTAATTGAAAGGGTTGGCGGGTGATGGCGCGGTCCGGTATCACGGCGATGGAAGCTCAAATCAGCTTTCCGGGAACTGAACTGGTATTACACTACTCCCTGTTAGGTGATCCCCCCGCCGACGATCACGAAAACAGTGTCACGCCCACTTCCCAGAGGTAAAGGGTCCTGAGATTGCCGAAAGGTATTCGACCAACGCAGGCGCAGAATCCGCGGACTCTGGGGACTGGACGCAACGGGTCTTCATGGCAGCGGCCCAACTCGTTCGTTAGATTGTGACGTGTCAGGACGACCGCGATCCCTCGTATAGATGGTCAGCCCATGGAGATCTTCCGGCTCGCGGCGGACACAACAACTGGCGAGCCAGCCGACAAAGAAGCACACGGCGATGCCCACAGCGGCGTAAAGGAAGAAGTGCAGCCGTGTGTGCTGTTGGACATAAAAGAGCACCGCGACGCTAACCACTGCGCCCGTCAGTGCGCCGATTCCATTGGCGCGGCGGGTGAACAACCCCAGAGCGAACAATCCGGCGAGGGCGCTGCCGGTCAGATTCAGTATCCCGATGAAGGCATCCCAGAGGGAACCGATGTTCAGCCGGGCCAGCCCGCAGGCGACGGCCGTGACCCCCAGACCCAACCACAACGTGATCCAGCGGGCCATCCGCAACTTTGCCTGGTCGGCGATGCCGGGCCGCAGGCGTTGGTAAAAATCGATGATGCAACAGGTGGCGACGCTGTTGAGGCTGCTGGCGAGCGTCGACTGGGCGGCGGCGAAAATGCCGGCCACGACCAGCCCGGCAAGGGCCGTGGGCAGTTCGCGCACGATGAACAGCGGGAAAATGGCGTCCGTCGGCATCATCGGGTCCAGGCGCTCGGGGTGGTTCCGGTAGAAGACGAAAAGGGCCGTGCCCATGAGGAAGAACAGCGCCGTGGACGGCATTACCATCGCGGCGTTGGTCCAAATGGATCGGGCCGCCTGCCGCGCGTCCTTGGTAGTGATGTAGCGTTGCACGACGTCCTGGCTGGCCGTGTAGGGAACCAGGTTCGAGAACAGGTTGCCCACCAGGACTACCCACACCGTGGCGGCAGTCAGATCCCAACTCCAGTCAAGGTTCTCCAGGAACTTGGCGTGGCCGTGCGCGGAACCGAAGAACGCCGGCAGACCGCCTTCGCTTTGGAACAGGATCAGCGCCAGGGACCCGATCACGCCCGCGAGCAGGATCACGGCTTGCGCGACGTCGGTCCAGACCACGGCCTCGATGCCGCCGAGCATGGTGTAGATCACGCAAAGCACGCCGGTCAAAACAATGCACGTGTAAATGTCCACGTTGCTGACGGTGGCCAGCGCCAGCGCCGGCAGGTAGAGCACGATGGACATGCGTCCGACCTGCAGTAGAATGAACGAGACGCATCCGAACCAACGGACCGCGAGGTTGAATCGTTTTTCGAGGTACTCGTAGGCCGACGTAACGTTCAGTTGCCGGAAGACCGGCAGGTAAAACAGAACGACCACCGGCTGTACCAGCACAATCGCAATGACCATCAGGTAATAGTTCCAGTTGGTGGCGTAGGCTTTGGCCGGAGTGGCCATGAAAGAGATTGAGCTGAGCATGGTGGCATAGATGCTGATGCCGGCAGCCCACCACGGGACCCGCTGGCCCCCGCGAAAAAAGTCATCGGTCGTCTTGTTCCGGCGCGAAAACCATCCTCCAAGGACAACCATGCTTCCCAGATAGACGATTAAGGTCATATAGTTCGCCCAGCCAAAGTTGACGCGTGATGTGGTGGGCCGGGCCAAATCGATCTGCGGCGAGCGCACCCCGGGCCGCACCTCGCCGCTGGGCACGGCAAAGCCGCCGGCCCAAGGCACCAGCGGCGTGGTCACGCGTGGTGCCGGTGTCTGCCCGATCACCCGCCAAGTGTCGGTAATCGTGTGGTAAGCGAGCACAGCGCGGGAGAATCCCGGATGATCCGCCAACGCACTCCCGGTCCCGCCGGCAGGGGACCGGGACGGGTCGGCACCGTAACTGCCGTCGTCGCCGCCGAAGATGACCAAGTGCGACTGCCCGAACGGCGCCGCAGGGCTGGGCGCGGCCACTACCGGCCGGGGGACCGGGGCGATGGCTCGCCAGCCCTTGCGCGGCGTGTAGCGATAGGCATCGCTCAAATAGATCCGCTGCGGCTGGCCGGTGGCCGGGTCCGGGACCAAGTCGGCACCGCTCACCAGGAAAAACGAGCCGTCCTGCACGCCCGCCACCGCCAGGATTCGCGCCGGGCCGGGCCACGGTTCCAGTTCCTGCCACCGCCGCAACGGCGGCGCTTGGTTCAGATCGAGAGCCCAAAAGGTCTTGAGCGCGTTGGTGGCGTTGGGTGTCTCCTGGCCACCCGCCACATAGACTGTCCGGCCCAGCAACGCGCCGCACGCAAAGGCCGCCGGACGCGGCAGCGGGGGCAGCGAGCTGAAGGATACCTCACCATTGACCCACCGGAGGGCGAACGCGTCGGCGTAATGCTCGCGGGCGTCGCCGCCGCCGAGGCAAAGGACCTCCTCGTCGGTGGTAAGCGACACGCCGTAGGCCAGCGGGCGCGGCAGTTTCGTTGCGCAGGTTTTCCAGGCTCCGTCCGTCTGCGGGAGCGCATAGATGTGATCGGACCAGACCTTCGGGCCGCCTTCCCAGGGCATGCCGCGAGGAAAGTTGGCGCCACCCGCCGCGATCAATGCCCCGCCCGACACGCCCGCAAACGGTCCGCCCAACCCCAGGGCCTCGGGCAAATCCGGCAGCCGCTGCCATTCGACCGACCCGCTGGTCGCCGGGGCCGTCTCGGCTCGTGCCGCGGCTCCTGCCAGCAAGCCCAAGCCCCCCAGACACAGTATCCCAAGCCGTTTCTTCTTCATGGTGACTTTCTTTACTGCCAGGTGACAGTCATTTCGACTGTTTTGTTGGAAATCAACCGGGCTTTTTTTCGCGCGTGAGATGATATGGTTTTCATGGTTAGCCTATGGGTGGTTTGTCATACTGTCCCCAACAGGATGCGGCTTCGGTCATGGCGTGGATGTTATCCGGGGGGACATCCGCATTGGCAAGGCAGCCCGGGCAAAGTACGAATTTCCATGTCTTCGCCTTGGCATGCTCAAGCACTTCGCGACTGGCATCCAAAACCCGCTGTTTGGTTCCTTGGCTCAGCACGCTGGAGGGATCCAGATTACCGAACACGCAGGAACGATGGTCAATGACTGCCAGCGAGCGTTCCAGATCATTCCAGTGGTCAAGCTCAAGCACTTCGCACCCGGACTGCACCATACCTTCGATGATATTGTTGGTCTTTCCACAGATGTGCAGACTCAAGCAGTCATCACCAAGGAGTTCCTTGTAGCGTTTTTGAAAAGGACCTCCATAAAGGTGGTAATGCGCGGGGGAAATAAGCGACTCCCCAGAAGCACTATCACCAATGGATGTGAGATCTGCCCCCGCTTCCATTTGGGCACGAGCAAATCCAGAACCCACTTGAGCACAAATTTCCAAGGCTGCTTCCATCTCCTCTACGGAACAATCCATCACATCCATCATCAGGTTCTCGTGTCCTCTGAGTTGAAACAGCAAACCGAAAGGTCCTTGGTCCGCGCGCGCCATGATCGCCTTGTCATTGCCGACGATTTTCCTCAATTCCCGCGTCGTTTCCAACCACAATGGCAACCGCCCGTCCCGATGGGGATCAGGAATGGGCAAATCACGGATCTGGCTCAATGACTGAAGCGGCGGCATACTCACATGCGCGGGTGCATCCACCGGAAATGACAGGCTGGCACCCATCGCTTCTGCCAATGAACAGGTATCGAAATCAATGATGATGCAATCATATCCGAATTGGTATGAAGCATCCGCCAATACCCGCGCGGCCAGCTTGGGATCGCGTCGGTATTGCTCCATGGTGACACCCGCCAGCCTCGCGCAGAAGGTGAAGTTGTGTTGTGCCACGGGAACCCGCGCGTGCGGGATTCCTTTGATGGCGGCCATCGTGAGCTCTCGTCCTGTCATAATTCGGGAGTGGTTTATTTGGCGAAATCCGCTTGATTGCTTCCATTGAAACTGAACGGGTCTTTCCGGATGATCGGCATCGAACTGAAAAGACAGTCTGGTCATTGGATGGGGCGCACATCCACGACACAGCGGAAGCCGATCGTCGAGCAGCGATCCAGGCCGGGCCACATCAGCAGGAACTTGGCTGCGCCATTGCAGGGCACCGGTCCACCGGCAGGGTACCACTCCGAACCTCCGGCCTTGAAAAAAGAGCCTCCCCGCAAGCAGCAAGACCGCGTTCGTCCGTCGCTTCGCTCGCTCTCCGTCCATGCCCAGGTGTTGCCGCACATGTCGTGGCAACCGAAGGGCGAACGCCCCCCGGGATACTCATAAACGCTCGTGGTTCCCTTGCTCTTGCCGTCGTTGCAGACGCCCGACTGCCACTGGTTTCCCCATGGATACTTCAGGTGTTCCGGCCCCTCGGCCGCATATTGCCATTCCTCTTCGGTAGGCAGTCTCTTGCCCGCCCACTGGGCATACGCACGGGCATCGTCCAGATCGACATAGACGACGGGGTGGTCCTCTTTGCCTGCGGGCGGCTTGCCGTCAATCCAATGCTTCAGGAAGTTCTCTCCATGGCGCGGCTTGTAGCCGGACGCGCGAAGGAACTCGGCATACTGCTTGTTCGTCACGGGAGTGACATCGATGGCATAGGGGGATAATTCCAGTTTGCGCTTTTTGGGGATTTCGTCATGAAATCCGACCGGGCCCAACGGTCGGCCGCCGCCGCCCAGAAAAACGACGTCGAGCTCGACCATGCCGCCGTCGATGGCAGCCATGGCCTGGGGCAAGTTGTCCTTATCATACTTCCTCGTTCGCGAGATCGGCTTGAGGACATGATTCCTGGCGGCAGCGCGCGCATCCGGGTCTCTGCGACTGAATATCTCGGCCTGCCCCAGCAGAAACCGATCCAAGTCCTTGGTGACCGCCTTTTCGGGAAGCGCCAGCAAGCCGCCGATTCCCCTTGCGTCCATCTTCCCGTCGATGAAAGCGACCGACTCCTTGATTGTCGCTTTGATTTCGACGCCCATGATGAGATCAAAGTAGCGGGTTCCCTGCGTGTGCGGCACGGCCAGTAGATTCCCGCCGTAAGGTTCGTCCGCCCGGTTGACGAGCGTCCACAGTTTCAGGCCGCCCCCTTCCCACAGGCTGGCAAATACCTTGTCGCCACGGTGTTCCACCAGCGGCGTCCACCCATTTCCGGAAAACAAGTCCACATAGCGACGCTGGATCGGGAGCATGGAACGAAGCATGGAGCGCGCCCGCGCGTCCCACCCGTTCCACACTCCGAAAACGTTCTCCCAAACCAACGTTCCGGTGCCGTTCATCCATGCCACATGGAGTTCGCCGGTACGGTCCTTGATCCACCGATTGGTCGGTCGCACCACGTGCCTCCGCTCAAACCACTTGCTTTTCAACACGCCCGGCGCGTGGCTGTCCTCGAACTCCCATGTCCTCCAGGTTTTGCTTTGGCCCCAGGACATGTGGTGTTCGGCGATATTCCGCAGCGGGATCGGCATTTCCGTATCGAGGACCAGACCGGGCCGGACGGCATCCAACTTGGCCCGCAACGCCGTGCCCTCGTGCCAGGTGTCGAGATAGACGCCGTCCGCGTCGATGGCATTCACCAACTCCACCAGCAAATCCGCATGGGATTTCCCTTCCCGCCGGGTGCCGGAGTCCCACGGGTTGTAATCAATGAAAACCTTGATTCCCTTCTGGTGAAGGGCCCTCGTCAGGTCGCGCAAGCCTTCCAGGCCGCCGGGCATGTCCCGGTAGTAATCGAATTGATTCCTGTCATCAAATCCGATCTGCGGGTAAGCATGCCAGAGCACGAGGCTGTCGTATCCGCCGAACTCCTTCCGGCCGTGCTCCACGAACGCGTCAACTGTGTATTTGCCCGCCGAGGGATCATACAAGGTCAAGTCCCACAGCATGGCGAAACATGAGACGTAGTTTGACGAAACCCACGCAAACGCCTCGTGGCTGTAGTAGGAATCGTCGTAGCCCAGCGCCGCCCGCTGGTCTTTGCGCCACTGCGTCATCCAATCGCGCCACAGCGGCCAGAGTTCCGGATCATTCGGAGCCGGCATGATATTGTCGAAGTCGCCTTGATTGCCATCCTGTTGTCCCTGCTGTTGTCCCGGCAGAAAGTTCCGGCGCTGCTCCTGTTGCTTTTGCCTGTTTCCTTGTTGATAATAGTCCTGTTGTTTCTTCTCGACCGCATCACGCTCCCCGCGCCACGCGGCGAACTTCTTCCGCAGCTCCTGCGAAACCGGGTCCTTGTCCAAGGCTCCCACCGGCGCCGCCGGCGCGGCGCCAACAACGATCACTCCGAACGTGAAAAACAGGAACGCCTTGGCGGCACCACGTCTGCTGAATAGATGCTTGCTCATTTTATTGATTGTTAGAAAATTGCTTTCGGGGTGAAGGTCGTTGAAACAGCCGGTGGCCGGACCCTGGGCTTTATACACAAATTCGACTCTCAACTTGTGCGCCATGAGCCCTGCGCCCTCCTAACTCCCCCGCGGGGGATGGCCCTTGGCTTCGGGCAGTTTCTTCTTGAGCATCGGCAGTTTGTTTGCCGGCACGAGTTCATCCCACTTCAGCAGCGGCTTGATCTCCGCCACCGGCTCGGCGGTTTGGAACCGCAGCGTCACGATCTGCTGCGGACGCACCGGGAACTGGTACGTCGGTCCGCCACTGATCGGCTGCGGGTTGTTGCCAACAAGATCGGTGAGTTGTGCGCGCTTGTGCGGCAGATGCACCGTCACGCTGGCCTGGCCGGCCTTGCCGAAACACTCGGCGAGGCGCATCTCGATGAACCCGCCTTCGCGACGCAACGCCTCGACGATCACATTGTCCGACGTCTGCAGCACCGACTTCACCGCCGCCGCGGCACAGCCGGGAATCGGGATCGGCGGGCAATTGTATTCCCACGCCATCTGCGGGATGCGTGCCTGCTCCCACGGCGTGTCGTGCGCCACGAGCGAGTATTCAAGTTTGTGCAGGCCCTTGCCGCTGAGCCACGCGTTGGGGTAGCCGTTGTATTTGTCGGTGGCGTTGAGCAGAAAGATGATCGGTGTGCGCCCGGTGAGTTCACGGCCGGTGACGCCCCGGTCCAGCAACGCCACGCCGCCGCCGCCAGCCAAAGTGTAGTGCGACCAGCGTACTGCCGGCACGATGCCTTTGGTCCAGCCATGCAGGTCGGGATTGGGCTTCGACCACGCGCCGTGCGAGAACCCGTACGGGATGCCGCGTCGGACTTCCGTGATGTCCTCGGCCAACGGAAACTCGGCCACGACCACCGTGCGGTCCGGGATGTCGTGAAGTTCGGTCTCAAAATCGATGCGCGGATAATCGTCGTAGAACCGCACGATGCGCCGCAGCTTGCCGCCGCCGTGAAACTCCGACTCGATTTCCAACGTCGTTCCGAGCTTGCCGGTCGTGGCGCGGATCGTGGGTTTGAACTGGCTCGACGTGGTGACGATCTGCCGTAGTTCGCGATCCACGATATAATCGCCAGGATCACCGTGTTGCACCTTCGGTTTCTCGGCGACGACGACATTGGCCGGGCCGCCGAGCATTTCGCGGCCAGACGCTTTCAGCTTGAGGCTGACGAGCGCCCCGGTGTTGGTGTCAATCGTGGCGCGGTAGTACCGGGTTTCGATGAGTGGCACGGCCATCATGGCCGTGGGTTTGTCGGCAATCTCGCCGGCACTCAGGGGATGGAAGGCCAGGCCGCTCAATTTCATCTTGCCCATGCCGGCCACGGGATCTTCTCGGTCCCAGTTGAGCGGGTTAAAGAGCGTGACGGTCTGGCCGGTGCTGGCCAGCTTGTGCATCGCGCCGGTAAGCGCGTCGTTGGAGATCTTTTCGACGGTGGCGAACCGGTCGCTGGCATCCCACGAGGTCGGATGCTCGAACACCATGCCGCCCGCGGCACCCCAAAGGGTGTTGCGGTCCATGTTGAGCAGCATCAGCAGCCACGCGTGGTAGAGCGGATCGACCGGGTACGCGAACCCGGCCTTGAGGCTGGCGATGGTGGCGAGTTTCTCCGCCGCCTGCAGTTGCTGCTCGCAACGGCGATACGCTTGCTTGACCCGCGGGTTCTGAATCCAGAACGCATTGAAACTAAATGCGGTCCCGCCCCGCATCGTCGGCAGTTCGAGCTTGCCGGATTTCACGCCAGGCAGGACGGCATCGAGATACTTGCTCGGCGTCGAGAAGGTCACGTCCACGTTCGGTGCGACCGGTTTCAATTGCTGGAGGAATTCGGTCGGGTACTCTTTGCGCCGCGGCGCGAGGCTGTAATCACCGCTCCCGGCAAGGATTATAACGGGCGCGCCAGCGGGGGCGCGCTGCGGCGAGCCGCCCCAGATGCTGCGGCGCTGCTTGATTTCATCGGCGGGCAACTGCGCGGGGTCGGACCGGAATTTGAGGTCGTTGACGATGCCGCGAAACCGGGCAGTGCTGAGCGGCTGGGTCGAGTTGAAGACCGGCCCCCACTCGCTGTAATGGCCGGGTGAGATGGCCAGCGCGCGGGTGCCGTCGGGCGACTCGGCCCAATGCAGCGCGCGGCCGGTCGGGTTATGCCGGCAATAAACCAGCGCCTCCAAACCGAGGCCGCCAGTGATCTGCGCCATTTGCTCGTGAGTGCCGGTCACGTCGATCATCCACGCGAACCGCGGCCGCACGCCCATCACTTGTTGCTGCCAGCGCAACCCCTCGACGCCCGATTTTACCAACGCCTCGCCGCCGGAGAGGTTGATGGTCGGCTCCAAGAAGAACGCATTGGACAACTCGACCCGGCCTTCGCGGAGGCGGTGTTTGATTTCCTCGAAGCGATCGGGCCAGAATTCGAGGATGGCCATCTGGTTGTTCACCTCGGAGAGCGCGAACGCATAGTTCCGGTCGTCGCGGACCCGGTCGAGATGATCGAGGTAGTTGTTGGCGCAATAGTTCCGCTCGGTGGAAAAGTCAGCGAGCCAGCCGCAGCTCGCCGGATGGAAATTTGGCACGACGAACACGCGGCAGGCGAGATCGCTCGCGCCCGGTTGCCGTTCCTTGGCGGAGCGCTCCATGTACGCGGCATACTGGCCGACGGGGATCAGGCGGAGCCATACGAGATTCATCACCGCTTCGCCCGGTTTCTTGGTGGGCTTGAGCGCGAGGGTTTGCTTGCCGGCTTGGGCCATGGTCAGGTTGCCCAGCTTCATGATCTCGTGGTTGTCCCACGTGCCGGTCGGCTCGGCGATTTTGCAGTCCAGTTTCTGGTCGCCGGCGCTGATGGCGAAGGTGCTGCCCTGCGAACTGTCCCGGCAGGAATACTTCAATTCAACGACGTACTCGCCCGGCTGGTCCGCAGTAAACTCCCACGAGAGCCAGTCTTTTGGCTCGATCCAGGAGCAGATGTTGCCGATGCCCTCCACGACCATGAATCGCGCCTGGCTCCCATGAATCTGCGCCGCCTTCGCGTCAAGCTGGATGATGTCGTCCGCCGGCGCAGCCTTGATTGGCGGGGCCACGAGACCTGCGGCAAGAACACAGACGACTGAGTAAAGGAACTTGTTCATGGTCAATACTCCATTGTGATAAGATAGCGGATTGCTAGATGACAGGAGGTTGCCAGGCAGGGGTGAAACCCGCCAACCTGACAACCGTTATTAAGAATACAACCGAGACCATTACCGAATCCTACGCCTCCATCAAGCTCGCAATCGACGCCCACGCGTCTTGACCGCAAAATCAACAATTTCCCACCCCATGAAATCCGCGGTTTGCTCGCTATCAGGATTCCCCGGAACATGAAGCGTGAATGCATCGGGCTGGACACAGACAGATCACTTGAAGGCGGCGGTTCATTGGCGGCGAGTCGGGAGACTCGCGCTCCGGCGCAAGACACGCATCCGCAACTGGATTCCTGATTATTTGTCTGATCAATAATTTATTCGAGCACCAGACGGCGGTCGATCCGGCAATGCCGCTGCGTTTGCTGGCCTACATTACCGAGATATTGCTTCATCACGAACGCCAGCACGGGCTGCCATTGCCGCCGGTGCTGTCCTTCGTGCTGCACCAGGGACCGGAG
>CAISTY010000268.1 GCA_903888515.1 Akkermansiaceae bacterium
CACCGCCACGACCTACAACCTGAACGACGGCACCAGCGTCACCGGCCACCTCGGCCTTGGCACGCTCAACAGCAACGGCGCGGTGGGTATCACCGGCACCGCCGGCGCGCTGGCGGTCAACGTGCAGACCGGCACGCTGACTAACACCGGCACCCTCGGCACCGCCACCACCCATCTGGACATTGCCGGCGGTGCTACCCTGATCGCCAGTGGTACCCAGCATTACGAACTGCTCACCACCTCGGGCACGGAGGCAGGCACGTGGAAAGGGAATCTGAACAACAACAACACCATCGCGCCGGGCGGAGCGGGCGGATTCGGCACGCTGCAAGTAAACGGCGATTTTACGAATTCGAATTTGCCTGACAGTAAACTCAAGATCGACATTGCCTCTGCCAACCACGATGTGTTAGGTGTTACCGGCACCGCTGGTTTTGACGGCACGCTGGAACTCAACCAGGTGGGTACCGCAGATATCGCGCCGTTCGTGCCGATCAATGTGGTGGACGCCGGTTCCTATTCCGGAAATTTCACCACGTTCTCCGAGAACCTCGATGGTGCGGTTTTGTTCAATCCGGGCAATGGCGACGTCACCCTGATCCCCGATTTCACGAACTCTGGTAACAAATTGTTTGGCTCCACCGCCAACCAAACCTCCACTTGGATTGCGCTTTACGACGACGTGATCGATCCGGGAAAACCCAATGTCATCCGTACCCCTGGCGGCAGCCCTGCATATCACATCACCAGCGGCATCGCGGATGGCAGTAACCCGGATCTGTTATGGGCGCTCACAGCCAGTTTCTCGCCCACCGGCCTGAATGCGAATCTTCTCAACCGCCTGTCACCGGAAGTCTATGCCGGCCTCGCGGACTATGCGATCCAAGCCATCCGCACCCATCAACGCACGGCTCTATCCGCACCGGCGCTGGCGATCATCCGCACACCCGAAAGCAAGTCCGATAGCAAGGGAGGATGCAAGGACGCAGGCCTTGTCAAACCCACCGGACACCCATGGGAGCTTTTCGCCGCCACCGATTATTTCGATGTGGAAACAGATAACTCCCATAACCAGGCCGACTATGATCTCAGCGGGTTCGGCATCATGGTTGGAGCCCGGACCACGGTAGCCGATCGCGTCCGGTTGGCCGCGTATTTCGCCGGCGATGATGGCAAGGTGAACGGTCCCTTGATTTACGCCGATGGCTCCGGTTGGTCGCTCGGGATTCTGGGAGAAATCCTGCTAGATGAGAAAACCCATACTCGATTCACCGCCGGAATTTCCTATGGCAGTTATACATTTGATGGCACCAGGGGCAGTGCTTCCGCAACCGGCGCGGGCTGGACCCCGGGTCTGGTGCGATTTGATGACGTGGACAATGATGCGTTGGAACTCTTCATGGGTGTGGAAGGCGTGATCTATCAAAACGACCGCTTCAGGTTGATGCCGTCGGCCAACCTGCGTTGTGGCATCGGCTCGACGGACTCATTCACCGAAACCACCGGCATGACTCCTGGTTCCCCAATCGCGCTGGCAGTGGACCGGAACCACTATGATTCGGCGCTGGCTGAATTCGGCATTTTGGCCGAGGCCGACCTCACTCATAACCTCACCCTGTGGGGCCAGCTCGGAGCGAGTACCGGACTCGGTCAAAACCCGCAAGCCATCACCGCCCGCTTTGCCACGGGCAGCCGCCCGATGCAGGCCGAAGTGGACGGCTTGTCCAATGACTTGTGGTTCATCGGTCTGGGAGCCAAATACAATATCAACGATGCCATCAGCGTGGCGCTTGGCTATCGCATCGAGTTCCGCTCCGATGCTGACAATCAGAACACCGTCAATCTATCATCCACCTTCAGGTTCTGATCCATCATCCATCAGGTCGTTATCAAGCACCCATCCCACCGAATCCCGTCATGAAATCCCTCCATCAATGGCTCTGCCGTCTGTTAGCCGCCGGGTTCCTGTCCGCCTTGCCCCTATCGGCAGCGACGGTCACGGCCACCTTCACCGCGCCCACCACCGTGCCGGTCACCGCCGCCAGCTATACGGCCACCGGCAATACGGTGAATTTCACCCTGAACTTCGCGCCTGCGGTCGGCACCAACCTCACCGTGGTGAAGAACACCGGCTTGGGGTTCATCCAAGGCACTTTTTCCAACCTGGCGCAGGGGCAAACCGTCACCCTGAGCCGCAGCGGAATCCACTATGCATTCGTGGCCAACTACTTCGGCGGCACCGGCAATGACTTGGTGCTCCAATGGGCGAACACCCGCGTGCTGAAATGGCCCTTTTATGCCACGGACGACAACAGCGCGATCCCCTACGGGCTCCCCTTGCCGATGGACATGACAGGTGTGCTGGCAGGCAAGACGATCCGCGCCATGGCTGCGGGAGACGAGCACTATCTCGCACTGTGCACTGACGGAACCCTGGCCGCATGGGGTACCAACTCTGCTGGCCAGTTGGGCAATAACGGTGCGTCGTCTCCCAGCGTGCCAGTGGGAGTCGATACGAGCGGAGTGCTCGCAGGCAAGACCATCATCGCCATAGCCGCCGGAAAGAATCATAGTATGGCGCTCTGCTCCGACGGAACCCTGGCCGCATGGGGCGACAATTACCCCGGGCGCTTAGGCAACGGCAGCACGGCCTCCAGCAAAGTCCCGGTGTTGGTGGACCGGTCGGGCGTGCTCGCAGGCAAGGCGATCATCGCCATGGCGGCGGGTGAAACCCATAGTCTGGCGTTGTGCTCGGACGGCACCGTGGCCGCCTGGGGCGACAACGCTTCCGGCCAACTCGGCGACAATACCTTGACGAACCGCAACGTGCCGGTGGCGGTGAACACGGCCGGAGTTCTTGCTGGAAAAACGGTGACTGCCATTGGGGTGGGAGGGAGTTACTCGCTCGCGCTGTGCGCGGACGGCACACTCGTGTCCTGGGGTGGCAATGGCAACGGCCAGTTGGGAAATAACAGCAAGACACAAAGCAGCGTGCCGGTGTTGGTGGACCGGACGGGGGTGCTAGCCGGCAAGACGGTCACCGCAATCTCCACATCCTACCACAACCTGGCCTTGTGCTCTGATGGAACCCTGGCCGCATGGGGATACAATCTCTACGGCCAGTTGGGCAACAACAGCACAATCATGAGTGACGCAGCCGACAGCAGCGTTCCGGTTCTGGTGGACACCTCGGGCGTCCTGGCTGGCAAGACCATCACCGACATACACGCTCGAGGTGTTCGCAGTTTCGCGCTCTGCTCCGATGGCACCCTGGCCGGATGGGGATACAATTCCGATGGCTCGTTAGGTGCCTTCACCAAAGAGCATAGCAGTGTGCCCCTTGCGATTGGTTTGGGCGAACTGAGGTCTGGCGAACTTATTGTGGATTTCCTCGGCGGCAATACGACCAGCTTTGCCCTGGCCGCCTCGCCGCCACTGCCCATGGCCACGACCTTGGCGGCAACCGGGATGCTCGACGCGGCGGCCACCCTCAACGGCAGCGTGACTGCCAACGGCAGCCGAACCACCGTGTCCTTTGAATACGGCCTGACTACCGCGTACGGCACCACCATCTCCGCCACCCCGGCGTCCACCACCGGCACGAGCGCCACGGCGGAACAAGCCACCCCCGCTGGTCTGTTAGCCGGGACGACTTACCATTACCGGATCGTCGCCACAAGTGCGGGCGGCACGGTAACGGGCGAGGACATGACATTCACCACGAGCACCGCAGCCACCCTGTCCGGGTTATCATTGGGCGGCGGCACGCTGTCTCCTGGTTTTTCCAGCAGCATCACCGGTTATAGCGCCTCCGTGCCGAATGCCACGACCAGCATCACCGTGACTCCCATTGCCGCCTTCGCCACTTCCACCGTCAAGGTCAACAACGTCACCGTCGCTTCCGGCGCGGCCAGCGCGCCTATCAATCTCGCGGTGGGCAATAATACCATCACCCTCGTGGTCAGCGCGGGTGGCACCAATACCCTGACCTACACGGTGACGGTGTCGCGTCTGCCGGCGGGGTTCACCTTCAACTCCGCCACAACCGTGCCGGTGACGGTGGATGCTTTTGTGGCCACCGGCAAGACGGCGAATTGCACCCTGAATTTCGCGCCGCCAGTGGGAACCAACCTGACCGTGGTGAACAACACCGGATACGGTCCTATTCAAGGCACCTTTGATAACCTGGCACAGGGGCTGAAGGTGCATCTAACCTATGGCGGAATCACCTACTCCTTCGTGGCGAACTATTTCGGCGGCACCGGCAATGACCTGATACTGCATTGGGCTAACACGCGATTGCTGGCGTGGGGATCTAACAGCGATGGCCAGTTGGGCAACAACAGCACCTGGCAATCCACCGTGCCGACACCCGTTGACATGACGGGCGTGCTGGCGGGCAGGACGATCACTGCCACCGCCGTGGGTATCTCCCATGCCCTGGTGCTTTGCGCCGACGGTACCCTGGCGGCCTGGGGATGCAATGTTGGCGGGCAGTTGGGCAACAACAGCACGACTGACAGCAGCGTGCCGGTGCTGGTGGACAGGACGGGCGTCCTCGCCGGCAGAGCAATCGCCGCCATCTCCGCCGGATACGACCACAATCTTGTGCTCTGCGCGGACGGCACTCTGGTGACATGGGGCTATGCGAGGGGCAAGGTGCCGATCCTGGTGGATCAAACAGGAGTGCTCGCCGGCAAAACGGTCATAGCCGTTTCTGCTGGAATCAATCACAACTCTTATGGTGGATACTATCATGATCTGGTGGTCTGTTCGGATGGCACCGTCGCCACTTGGGGTGGCAATTCATACGGCCAATTGGGCAACGACAGCATCACGAATAGCCTGGTGCCGGTCCTGGTCAACACCGCCGGAGTACTCGACGGCAAAAAGGTCGTCGCCGGGGTTGCCGCGACCGAATTCAGCCTGGTGCGGTGTGAGGATGGCACCTTGGCGTCATGGGGAACCAATAGTTCTGGCCAGTTAGGCAACCGCATTTGGGATCGAAGCCGGGTTCCGGTGTTGGTGAACATGAGCGGGATGCTCTACGGCAAGACCATCATTGCCATGGGCGCCGCGAGACACTGCCTCGTGCTGTGTTCGGATGGCACCTTGTCCTCCTGGGGGAGTAATCAGTATGGCCAGTTGGGCTGCCACAACGACACCGGCCACGCCATCTCTAATTCCTATTACCCGGTGTTGGTGGATACCAGCGGCGTGCTCGCTGGCAGGACGGTTGTGGCAATTGCTGAAGGAGGCAATCAAGCCTTGTGTGCGGATGGCACGCTCGTCGCATGGGGGTATAATTCCTCCGGCCAGTTGGGTAACAACTCCACATCCACCGCCTATGAACCGGTGCTGGTCGATACGAGCGCGTTGCGGGCTGGCGAGCGCTTTGTCGCGGGCGCTTCCGGGAAATTATTTGCGTCCTCACTGGTGCTCGTGGCCGCACCGCCGCCACCCATTGCCACCACGCTGGCGGCGACGGCTATCACCGACACGGGTGCCACCCTGAACGGCAACGTCAATGCCAATGCCACCAGCACCACCGTCACCTTTGAATATGGACTAACAACATCTTATGGCATCACTGTTGCCGCCACGCCCGCGGCACTCTCCGGCACCACTGCAACGGCAGTGCGGGCGACCCTGAGTGGATTGCTATCCGGAACCACCTATCACTATCGGGTTGTCGCCGCGAGCACGGCCGGCACGGTGACCGGTGAAGACAGGACGTTCAATATGAGCACGTTCGCCTCGCTGGTCAGTTTGAGTGTGAGCAGCGGCACTCTGGCTCCGGTCTTTTCCAGCATCAACACCAGTTACGAAGTCGCCGTATCATCGGCCACTGGCAGCATCATGGTCACTCCGGTTGCCGAATCTGTTACGTCCACGGTGAAGGTCAATGGCATCGCGGTGGCGTCCGGCGCGACGAGTGCCCCCATCACCCTGACCGGAATCAACACGACCCTCAACATCGTGGTCACCGCTGCGAGTGGCGCCAGCACGAAAACCTACGTTGTGACGGTGATCCGCCCGCCCGAGGTTTATCTTTTCAGTTCGTCCGCCACGGTGCCGGTGACGGCGGGTGATTTTGCGGCCGCGGGCAAATCGGCGGATTTCGCATTGAACTTCGCGCCGGCGGTCGGAACCAATCTAACCGCCATCAAGAATACAGGTTCCAATCCGATTCAAGGCGCCTTTGGCAATCTGGCGCAGGGGCAGCTAGTGACCATGGCCTATGGCGGGATCACTTACGCCTTTGTGGCGAATTATTTCGGTGGCACCGGCAATGACCTGGTGTTGCAATGGGCGAACACAAGGATGCTGGGATGGGGCTCCGGCGCCAGCGGCGTACTGGGAAACAATGACGGCAGCAACAGTTTGCTCCCGACCGCAGTGGACATGACGGGTGTGCTTGCCGGAAAAACGATCATGACCACCGCCACGGGAAGTTCTCATGTTCTTGCACTGTGCGCCGATGGCACCCTGGCCGCCTGGGGAGAAAACGGCTATGGTCAATTGGGTGACAACAGCACGACGGATTGTTTGGTTCCGGTGCTGGTGAGCCAACCCGGCCCGCTCTCCCACAGGCGGATTGTTGCCATAGCTGCCGGAGGCGACCACTCACTGGCATTGTACTCGGACGGAACCCTGGCCGCATGGGGATACAATAACTATGGCCAGCTAGGCAACAACAGCACGACGCAAACCACCGCGCCGGTGTTGGTCAACAAAACCGGCGTGCTCTCCGACAAGACGATCATTGCCATTGCCGCTGCCGGCAGCCACAGCCTGGCCTTGTGCTCGGACGGGACAATTGCCGGATGGGGATATAACAATTACGGTCAGTTAGGAAACAACAGCACCACCAATAGCAGCGTGCCGGTGGCGGTGGATCGAACAGGGGTGCTGCTCGGCAAAACGGTGACGGCGCTTGCCGGTGGCAACTCCCATAGCCTGGCCTTGTGCTCGGACGGGACCATCGCCACTTGGGGATACAATGCCTATGGCCAGTTGGGCAACAAGAGTTCGACCAATAGCAGTGTGCCGGTGCTGGTGGACAGGACAGGCGCGCTCTCCGGCAAGGCGATCGCCGCGATTGCATCAGGAGCTTCCCACAACATGGGCCTGTGCACGGACGGAACCCTGGTCTCATGGGGATATAACATCTATGGCCAGTTGGGCAATAACGTCCTGACCAGCAGCAACGTGCCGGTGGCGATCAACTCAATGGGAGTGCTCTCCGGCAAGACGGTTGTCGCCGTGGCATGCGGCAGCTCTCACAGTCTCGCGTTGTGTTCGGACGGGAACACGGCCACCTGGGGATATAATAACAATGGCCAGTTGGGTAACAGTAGCACGACCAATAGTAGCGTGCCGGTTTGGGTCAACACCAGCAGGCTGCGGCCGGGCGAGCGCTTCGCCGCGCTGAAGGGCGGACTTGCACACAGCCTTGCACTGGTGGCCTCGCCGCCGGCGGCCATGGCGACGACCCTGGCGGCCACGGGAATCCGCGACACAGGCGCCACCCTGAATGGCAGCGTGAACGCCCAGGCCCTCAGCACCGCCGTGTCCTTTGAATATGGCCTCACCACCAAATACGGCACTACCATCCCGGCCACGCCCGCGTCTGTCACCGGCACCTCCAACACCGCGGCCAGCGCGACTCTCGCTGCCCTGCCCTCCGGAACCACCTACCACTATCGGGTCATCGCCACGAGTGCGGGCGGCACCGTGAAGGGTGAGGACATGACCTTCACCACCACGAACTTCACCTCGCTGTTAGGTATGTCCTTGAGCAGCGGCACGCTGGCACCCGCGTTTTCCAACAACACCACGAACTACATTGCCACAGTGCCGTATGCCGTTGACAACATCACCGTGACTCCGGTGGTGGAACTCGCCACTTCCACGGTGAAGGTCAATGGAGTCTCCGTGGCATCCGGCATGCCGAGCACCCCGCTCAACCTCGCCGTGGGCAACAATGTCATCAACACCGTGGTCGCCGCCGCGGATGGCATCAACACCAAGACTTATGCCGTGACCGTCACCCGCCTGCCCCAAACGTTCACCTTCAATTCCGCCACCAATGTGCCGGTGACCGTGAATGATTTCCTGGCCACGGGCAATACGGCGACATTCTCCCTGAACTATGTTCCGACACCGGGAACCAACCTGACCGTGGTGAACAACACGGGGTTAGGTCCGATCCAAGGGGTCTTCTCCAATCTGGCGCAGGGGCAGGCGGTCACTTTGACCTACGGCGGCGTGAACTATCCATTCGTGGCCAACTATTTCGGCGGCACGGGCAATGATCTGGTGCTGCAATGGGGGAACACGCGGTTGCTGGTATGGGGCTACAATGGCAGTGGTCAATTGGGCAACAACACCACGACGACAGCTAATAGTCCGGTGCCGGTGGACATGACGGGGGTTCTGGCCGGGAAAACCATCATCAGCGTGGCTGCGGGAAGTTCCCACTGTCTGGTCCTGTGCGCGGAAGGAACCGTGGCAACTTGGGGTGACAATGCCTATGGCCAGTTGGGCAATAATGGAGCCGCGGGCAAGGTGCCAGTGGCGGTTGTCCAAAGCGGGGTGCTTGCAGGCAAGCGGGTCATCGCCGTAGCAGCCGGCTCGCAGCACAACCTCGCGCTGTGTTCGGACGGAACCTTGGCCGCATGGGGATCCAGTTCAAGCGGCCAGTTAGGGAATAATACGTTCGGATCTAGTACAGTGCCGGTGCTGGTGGACCGAACCGGCGTGCTTTCCGGCAGGACGGTGGTTGCAATCTCCACTCGCGGGGATCACAGCGTGGTTCTGTGCACCGACGGCACCCTGGCAGCTTGGGGCGCGAATGATTCCGGCCAGTTGGGCAACAACACAATATCGCGGAGCGCAATTCCGGTGTTGGTGGACCAAACGGGTGCGCTTGCAGGAAAATCAATTTCGTGCGTGTCGGCCGGGGGAGGGCAAACGCTGGCGTTGTGCACGGACGGTGCGCTGGCGGTATGGGGTGGCAATTTGGGCGACGGAACCTTCCAGACCAGTTCAACACCGGTATGGGTGAATCAATCGGGAGCGCTCTCCGGAAAAACCATTGCTGCGCTCGGGGCAAGCGCAGGAACGAGTCTCATCCTCTGCACGGACGGCACGCGGGTTGGTTGGGGATTCAGCTCCTATGGCCTGTTGGGATCCAAGTCCGTATCGACGTCCATCGCCATCCCAACCTTGCTAATACCGGAAGGCGCGCTCATCGGCAAGACAACGGCAGCCCAAGCTGCTGGTGGCACGCACATTCTCGCACTCTGCACCGACGGAACACTCACCTCATGGGGGGGGTTAAATAATATGTATGGCCAGTTGGGTAACAACACCTGGACGGACAGTTATGTGCCGGTGCTGGTCAACACGACTGAACTGCGGCCGGGCGAACGCATCACGGCGGTGGCAGCCGGAAATGTTCACAGCCTGGCACTGGTGGCATCCCCGCCGCCACCGCTGGCGACGACCATGGCGGCAAGCGGGATCAACGACACGGGCGCCACCCTCAATGCCAGTGTGAATGCCCAGGCTAACAGCACTGCGGTGTCGTTTGAATACGGTCCTACGACGTCCTACGGCACCACCGTCGCCGCTACCCCGGCTGTCCTAACAGGCACGAGTGACACTGCGGCAAGCGTGACTCTCAGCTCGCTGCCCTCTGGCATGACCTATCATTATCGAATCATTGCCACCAATGGCGGAGGCACGGCGCGTGGTGCGGACATGACCTTTACGACCAGCACCTTGGCCTCCCTGGCCGGCATGGCGGTGAGCAGTGGGTCGCTCACGCCCGCATTTTCTTCTATCAACACGAGCTATATTATCACCGTGCCGTTCGCCACAACGGTCGTGAGCGTGACTCCGGTCGTGCTGAACCCGGGGTCCACGGTCACCGTCGCCGGGATCCCGGTGGAGTCAGGTGCCGCCAGCGGCCCGCGCAACCTAACGGTCGGCAACAACCCGATCGACGTCGAGGTCACCGCTGCGGACGGCATCATCACCAAGACCTACACGGTGACGGTGACCCGCTTGCCGCAGACCTTCACCTTCAACGCGGCCACCAATGTGCCAGTTACAGTCGGTGATTTCGTGGCCAGCGGTAATACTGCCACATTTGCGCTGAACTTCACGCCGCCTGTGGGAACCAACCTGACGGTGGTGAACAACACCGGATCACGCGCCATCCAAGGGGCCTTCAGCAATCTGGCGCAGGGGCAGCGGGTGGAGTTGACGTATGGCGGAGTGACATACACCTTCGTTGCCAACTATGGCGGCGGCACCGGCAATGATCTGGTGCTGCAATGGGCCAGCACACGGCTGCTGGCGTGGGGTTACAACATCTATGGCAAGTTGGGCAACAACAGCACGACGAATAGCAGTCTGCCGGTGGCGGTCGATCTAACAGGAGTGCTCGCGGGCAAGTCAGTCATGACCGTGGCTGCGGGGCCCAACCACAGTTTTGCATTGTGTGCGGACGGCACGCTGGCGGCATGGGGTTACAATGCCACCACCGGCCAATTGGGTAACAACAGCACAACGTCCAGCAGTATTCCAGTGCTGGTGGACAGGTCGGGAGTGCTCGCCGGCAAGACCGTCATCGCCGTGGCGGTGGGAGACCACCACAGTCTGGCGCTGTGTTCGGACGGGACCTTGGCGGCATGGGGATACAATTACAACGGCCAGTTAGGCAATAACGGTTCAGCATTCTCCAGCGCAAAGGTACCGGTCTTGGTGGACCGCACTGGAGTTCTATCCGGCAAGACCGTCATTGCCGTGGCTGCCGCGGGCGCACACAGTCTCGCCCTGTGCTCGGACGGGACGCTGGCCGCATGGGGATACAATTACCAAGGCCAGTTAGGCGACAACAGCACCACGGACAAAAAGGTGCCGGTGTTGGTGGACCGCTCGGGCGTGCTGGCCGGCAAGACGGTGGTTGGCATTGCTGCGGGAGGAGGTTCTGCGGCTTCCGATTCAGCTCACAGCCTCGCACTGTGCTCGGACGGCACCGTGGCCGCATGGGGTAGCAATGGCTGGGGGCAATTGGGTGTCGCCAGTCCGACAAGCGGTCGCGTGCCGGTGTTGGTGGACCGCTCGGGTGTGCTCGCTGGCAAGACGGTCACTGCGATTGCCGCAGGATACTCATTCAGCATGGGTTTGTGTTCTGACGGAACCATGGCCGCGTGGGGATACAACTATTACGGCCAACTGGGAAACAACAGCACGACTGCCAGCAACCTGCCGGTGTTAGTGGACCGCACGGGCGTGCTCGCCAGCAAGACAGTAGTCAGTATCAATGCCGGCAACTACCACAGTCTCGCGTTGTGCTCGGACGGCACCTTGGCTGCTTGGGGATACAACAACTATGGCCAGTTAGGCAACAACAGCACAACCAATGTTCTCGTGCCGGTGTTGGTCAACACCAGCACCCTGGCAACCGGCGATCGCTTCACCGCAGTGGTGGGTGGTTCCTACTACAGCCTGGCTCTGGTGGCCTCGCCGCTACCACCGGTGGTCTTGCCGCTACCGCCGGTGGTCACGAGCTTGGCCGCCACCACGGTGACGGATACCGGGGCCACGCTAACAGCCAGCGTGCAACCGAATGGCATCAGCACCGCCGTGACATTTGAATATGGTTTGACCACGGCGTATGGCAGCACGGTGACCGCCACGCCTTCGCCGGTCACCGGCACGGGCGACAAGACCGCGAGTTATGTGCTGGGCGGGCTGGTTGCCGGCACCACCTATCACTATCGGGTGATTGCCACAAGCGTGGGCGGCACGGTGAAAGGCGCGGACATGACGTTCATCACCAGCACGCTGGCCACCCTGGCGGACCTAACAACCAACAGCGGAGCCGTCCTCCCGGACTTTGAGATGAATCGGCTGGGCTATTCTACCACGGTGCCGTTCTCGGTTGAGGCCATCACCGTCACGCCGACACTCACTGATGCCTCGTCCACCGTGAAGGTGAATGGGGTCGCCGCGGCTTCCGGCACCGCCAGTGCACCGGTGGCGGTGGTGGCGGGCAATACCACCATTCCCGTGGTGGTGACCTCAGGCAATGGCGCTAACACACAGACCTATCAACTCACCGTCACCCGGCTGCCGGCGGCGTTTGCCTGGCCGGCGGCATCCAGCGTGCCGGTGACGGCGGCGGATTTCCTTGCCTTCGGGAATGCGCCACCGCTTTCGCTCGGCCACACACCGCAGGCGGGAGCCAGCCTGATGGTGGTGAACAACACCGGGTCCGGACCAATCCGCGGCACCTTTGACAATTTGGTGCAGGGACAAACGGTGATGCTCGAATACCAGGGGATTATCTATTCGTTCGTGGCCAATTACTCCGGAGGTACGGGCAATGATTTGGTGCTGCGTGTGGTCGCGGTGCCGCCACCGGCGTCAACCACGACTCTGGCGGCGACAGGAGTGACCGATGTGGGTGCCACCTTGCACGCAGCGTTGCGGCCCAATGGAGTGAGCACCACGGTGAGTTTTCAATACGGTCTGACCTCCGCATACGGAGGGAGTGTTTCCGCCGCTTCCTCTCCGGTCACTGGCGTTGGCGAGATTGCGGTGCAATGCGTTCTGGACGGCCTGCAGCCGGACACCATCTATCATTATCGCGTGGTGGTGTCCAACCAGCTTGGCTCCAGTGTTGGCGAGGACATGACGTTCACCACCAGCACACTTGCGACGCTCGCGGACCTAGTGCCCGGCTCCGGCACCCTGATGCCCGGATTTTCCAGCCGGATCAGCGCGTATGCGGTCACCGTGCCGTTTGCCACCACCCACCTTTCTCTAACACCCACAGTGGCGTCAGCCGGTGCCACCGTGACGGTCAACTCCGTGGCCGTGGCGTCCGGCACGGCCAGCGGTCCGATCCATCTTGCCGTGGGCAACACGGTGATTCCAGTTAGAGTGACGAGCTCCGCCGGCGGCATCACCGACACCTACACGGTGACGGTGACGCGGGTGCCCGGGGAGTTTGCCTTCAACTCCGCCACGGACGTGCCCGTGACCGCGGCCGGTTTTGTCGCCACCGGCAACCCGGCGGTCATCACCCTTGGCTTCGCGCCGCCGGTCGGAACCGTGCTGACGGTCGTCAACAACACGGGCATTGGATGCATCCGCGGCACCTTCGACAACCTGGCGCAAGGCCAGCCGGTGGCCCTGAACTACAACGGGATCACCTATCAGTTTGTGGCGAACTATTACGGCGGCACGGGCAATGACCTGGTGCTCCAATGGGCGAACAACCGGTTGACGGGTTGGGGATACAATGGATCCGGGCAGGTGGGCGACAAGAGCCAGACCAACCGGGCGGCACCGGTGGCCGTGGAAAATACCGGGGTGCTGGCCGGCAAGACCGTGCTCACCGTGGCGTGCGGCAATTCACACAGCATCGCGCTCTGCGCGGACGGCACCCTGGCGGCCTGGGGCCGCAACGCGGAAGGCCAGTTAGGCAACAACTCAGCGACCTTGAGCACCGTGCCGGTGGCGGTGGACATGTCGGGTGACCTTGCCGGTAAGACGGTGGTCGCGGTGGCGGCGGGATCCTATCATAGTCTGGTCCTGTGCTCCGACGGCACCCTTGCCGCCTGGGGTTCCAACACCTCGGGCCAGTTAGGCAATACCGGCACCCAACGCAGCCTGGTGCCCGTGGCGCTGGATGACCTGGGCGCACTGGCCGGGAAAACGATCGTCGCCATTGCGGCGGGTTCCTACCACAACCTGGCGCTGTGTGAGGACGGGACAATCGCCGCATGGGGTGCCAATGAGAGCGGCCAGTTGGGCAATGGCGGCACAGTGCCGAGCCTGGTGCCGGTGGCGGTGGGCGCGGGCAGCGTGCTGACCGGCAAACCGGTGGTGGCGGTGGCGGCCGGGACGAAACACAATCTCGTGTTGTGCGCCGACGGCACGCTGGTCGCCTGGGGATCTAACACATACGGCCAGTTGGGCAACGGCAACAAGACCGACAGCTTGCTGCCCGTAATGGTCAACACCAGCGGAGTGCTCGCCGGCAGGACTCCCGTCGCCGTGGCGGTCGGACAATTACACAGCATGGCGTTGTGCGCCGACGGCAGGGTGGCCACCTGGGGCCGCAATTCCTCCGGCTCGTTAGGCAACAACACCACGACCGACAGCAGTGTTCCGGTGTTGGTGGATTCCTCCGGCGTGCTCGCTAACAAAACGATCACCGCCGTGGCTGCGGGCGACGCCCAAGGCCTGGTCTTGTGCGCGGATGGCACACTGGCCTCCTGGGGCTATAACAGTATCGGTCAGTTAGGCAACAACAGCACCACCTCCAGCAGCGTGCCGGTGGCCGTCACCACCACGGGCCTGGCCGGCGGCGAACGCTTCGTCGCCGGAATGACCGGCCCGCTCGCCACTTACAGCTTCGGCCTGGTCGCCTCGCCCCAGCGGGCGGGCGCATCGACCTTGGCCGCAACTTCTGTTAGCGACACCACGGCCACGCTGAATGCCAGCTTGAAACCTAACGGATCGAGCGCCGCGGTGTCGTTCGAATACGGCCTGACGAGCGCGTATGGGATCGCCGTGGCGGCCGACCCCGCAGCGGTCATCGGCAGCGAGGTCGCGGCGGCCAGCGCCAGCCTCGGCAACCTGCTCATGGGCACCACCTACCATTTCCGGGTCAGGGCGGCCAATGGCGGCGGGACCACGTATGGGGATGACCGGACGTTCACCACCAGCGACCTCGCGGGACTGTCCGGTCTGGCGTTGGGCACGGGTTCGCTCTCGCCCGCCTTCACGAGCAATGTCACCAGCTACATCGCCACCGTGCCGTTTGGCGCTAACAGCATCACGGTGACAGCACAAACACTGCACGCCACCTCCACGCTGCAAGTCAACGGCGTCGCGGTGGAAACCGGCACCGCAAGCAACCCGCTCGCCCTGGCCGTCGGCAATACTGGGATTAACGTGCAAGTCACTGCGGCGGACGGGATCCTCACGCACACCTACACCGTGACGGTGACGCGCCTGCCGGAATCCTTCGTGCCAAAATCTTTCGTCTATCATGCAGCGGACGAAATTCCGGTAACCGCCGCCGGTTTTATGGCCAGCGGCGATGCGCCAGGCCTCTCGTTAGATTTCGCGCCCGCCCCGGGAACCAATCTAACTGTCGTCAACAACACCGGCCCCGGCATGATCGTCGGCACATTTGCCAATCTGGCGCAGTGGCAGAAGGTGACCTTGTCCTTTGGTGGCGCAGACTATCCATTTGTCGTCAACTATTACGGCGGCACCGGCAACGATTTGGTGTTAGAGTGGGCCAACCGCAGGCTGCTGGCATGGGGGGCCAACAATAACGGCAATCTGGGTGACGGAACGACGGTAAGCCGATCAGTGCCCGCACCGGTGCTGCCCGGTGTGCTGGCCGGCAAGACCATTGTGCGGGTCGTGTCGGGCGGTGACCACAACTTGGCGCTGGCCTCGGACGGCACGCTGGCAGCCTGGGGAGATAATACCTATGGGCAACTTGGCGACAATTCCATCACCGACCGCGTGGAACCGGTCGCGGTCGATATTTCCGGCGTTTTGGCTGGCAAGACGATCATCGGGTTGGCGGCGTGTGGCAAGCACAGCGTCGCGGTGTGTGCCGACGGCAGCGTGGCCACTTGGGGAGGCAATGATAAAGGCCAACTCGGAGACGGCACCACCGTTCAGCGCCTCAAGCCGGTGCTGGTGGATCGTTCCGGGGTGCTCGCCGATAAAGCGATCATCGCGGTGACCGGCACCACTGCCACCCAGAATTCACAACACTGTCTGGCGCTGTGTACCGATGGCACGCTGGTCGCTTGGGGCTTCAATACGTTAGGAGAATTGGGCGATGGCACGAACATCACCCGGTCGTCGCCCGTGCGGGTCATTCAGACGGGCGTTTTGACTGGCAAAACCATCACTGCGATCGCGGCGGGTGAGGCTCATAGTGCGGTGGTGTGTTCGGACGGCACCGTGGTCGCGTGGGGCTACAATGTTTTTGGCAACCTCGGTGATGGTACCACCACCGGGCGGTTTGAACCGGTGGCCGTGGTCGGTTCGGGTGTGCTAACAGGCAAGACCGTGATCGGCCTGAGCACATGCTCTAACACCTGTCTCGTCCGGTGCTCCGATGGCACACTCGCCACCTGGGGTTATGGCAGCAGTTCCCAATTGGGCAACGGGCTAACGACCTATGCGCAGACCACGCCGGTATTGGTCACCAGCACCGGTGTTCTAACAGACAAGACGCCTGCGGTCATGGCCAGCGGGACGGACCACCACCTGGTGGGCTGCAATGACGGCACCCTGATTGCCTGGGGCTATAACTCCGCTGGCCAGTTGGGTGATAACTCCGCAACCAACCGCGGTACTCCCGTCTTGGTAACAAGCAGCGCGCTGCGGACTGGCGAGCGCATCGCCGCCGTGTGTGCCGGGAGCATGCACAGTCTGGCCTGGGTGGCCTCGCCACCACCGCCAACTTTGGAAACCCAGCCTGCGACCGAGGTGGCCGGCAGCTCCGCCACGCTCCACGGCCAGGTGATCGCCAACGGCACCGCTACTACGGTGACGTTTGAATACGGGCGGACGACCGCTTACGGCACGAGCGCCGCCGCCACTCCCGACACCGTCACCGGCACCACTCCCACGGCGGTGAGCGCCGCTCTCAGCGGCCTGCTTCCCGGCACCACCTATCACTACCGGATTGTGGCATCAGGTGTCGGTGGCATTGCCTGCGGCCAGGACCTGGCTTTCACCACCGGCAACCAAGACGGCCTAACAGATATTGTGTTGAGTAGCGGGACATTGGCACCCGCCATGTCCGCCACCCGTTCCGCCTACGCCGCTGCGGTGCCATATGCCAGCGATGCCATCACGGTGACCCCGGTCGCCACCCGCCCAGAGGCCACGGTGAAGGTCAACGGATCCGTGGTGGCATCCGGAACCGCAAGCAAAGCGATCACGCTGGCGGTAGGCAGCAATCCAATCACCATTGTGGTCGATGCCGGTGATGGCGTGAACACCCGGACCTACACCGTCACGGTGACGCGGGTGCCGGAAGTGCTGGCTTTCGACTCGGCCACGGCCGTGCCCGTGACCGCCGATTGCTTTAACGCCGCCGGTCTAACTGCCACGTTCGCGCTGCGTTATGCGCCGGTTCCCGGGACCATTCTAACGGTGGTGAGGACGACCGGAATTGATCCGATCCAAGGGACATTTGCCAATCTGGCGCAGGGCCAGTGGGTATACCTGCCATTCAATGGGACTATCTATCAATTCATCGCCAGCTACTCCGGTGGCACGGGCAAGGATCTGGTTTTGCAATGGGCGAATACGCGCTTGTTGGTTTGGGGTAACAATGCGAGCGGCCAGTTGGGTGACGGCACCGCAAACAATAGTACCGTGCCAAAGACTGTGGACCAGATTGGAGCGCTAGCCGGCAAGACGGTGATAACCACAGCATGTGGTTCCAGCCACAGCCTGGCCTTGTGCTCGGACGGAACGATTGCCGCATGGGGTGGCAATTCCTATGGTCAACTGGGTAACAACAGCACCAGCTCCAGCCCGATCCCGGTTGCCGTAAATATAAGTGGTGCCCTCGCCGGCAAGATCGTGACGGCCATCGCCGCAGGTGACCAACATTCCCTCGCCCTGTGCTCGGACGGCACGCTGGCCGCGTGGGGATCGAATGGTTCCGGTGAGTTGGGTGACAACAGCACGGCCACTCGCACCATGCCGGTCCTCGTGGATCAAGCGGGAGTGTTGCAGGGCAAAGCCGTGGTCGCGGTGGCCGCCGGTTCTTATTACAGCCTGGCCTTGTGCGGGGATGGCACCATCGCCGCGTGGGGCAGCAACAGTCAAGGTCAATTGGGCAACAGCATCACCGGGACATCCCTGAAACCGGTGATGGTCAACACGACGGGAGTACTGACGGGCAAGCGGGTGCAAACCATGGCAGCGGGAAGTCGTCACAACCTCGCGTTGTGCTCGGACGGCACCGTGGTGTCATGGGGGGGGAACGACTATGGCCAACTGGGAGCCAATAGCAGCGCCACTTTCGAGCGGGCGCCGGTGTTGGTGAATACCGCGGGAGTGTTGGCGGGCAAGACGGTCGCGGCGATTGCCACGGGAAATTCCCACTGCATGGCCCTCTGCACGGACGGCACCCTGTGCGCATGGGGATACAATGACAGTGGTCGGTTGGGCGATGGCACAACCACCAACCGTTCGTCACCGATCACGGTCGATAACACATGGGAACTCGCCGACAAGACCATTACCACGATCACGGCGGGAACTTCCCACAGCATGGCCCTGTGCTCGGACGGAACCCTGACCGCGTGGGGATACAATAGCAGTGGTCAGTTAGGCAACAACAGCACGACCAGCCGCAGCGTGCCGGTGGTGACAAATACAGCAGCGATCAAGACCGGTGAATATCTCACAATGATCCGCAGTGGTCCCCTTTCGTCACATGTCATCAGTTTGCTTGCCGCTCCGCCTTTGCCGGTGGCCACCACCCTCGCGGCCACCGCAGTCAACGACACGAGCGCCACCCTGAACGGTCGGGTGATTGCCAACGGCCTCAACAGCAGCATTGCCTTTGAATATGGCCTGACCACCGCTTACGGGTCCACCGTCAGCGGCACGCCCGCCTCGCTCACCGGCATGAGTGCAGCGGATGCTGCCGCTTCGCTCACCGGTTTGCTTGCCGGCACCATATATCATTGCCGGGTGCTTGCCACCAGCGCGACCGGCACGGCAAGGGGCGACGATCTGACCTTTACGACGACGACGCTCGCCACCCTGTCGGATTTGGCCGTGACCGGCGCCACGCTGGTCCCCGGCTTGGCCTGGGATAACACACGCTATACCGCCACCGTGCCGTATGCCGTGGACCACATCACCATGACCCCCGTTGCCGCATTCGCCACCTCATCGGTGACGGTGAATGGCACCACCGTGGTGTCCGGCACGAACAGTGGTTCCATCTATCTAACTACCGGTAACAATGTGATCAACATCGTGGTCACCGCTGCCGATGGCATCAACACGCAAACCTATACCGTGACCGTGACGCGTCTGCCCGAGGTGTTCGCCTTCAACTCCGCCACGGACGTGCCGGTCACGGCCAGTGGCTTCTCTGTCGGCGGCCTCACCGCGGGCTTTGCCCTTAACTTCGCACCGTCACTGGGCACCCGGCTCATGGTTTTAAGAAACACCGGAACCGGGATCATCACCGGCACCTTTGCCAATTTGGCACAAGGCCAGGTGGTGGACCTGCCATACGCGGGCACCGTCTATCACTTTGTGGCCAATTACCATGGCGGCACCGGCAATGACTTGGTGCTGGAGTGGGCGGCAACACGGGTATTCGGATGGGGCGCGAACTTCGGCCAAATCGGCAATGGCGCCACAGTGCAAAGCAAGGTGCCGGTGCCGGGGGCTACCGGCGGGGCGCTTTCCGGCAAAACGATTCTCACCCTGGCCGAAGGCGGCGGCCATGTGCTGGCGCTGGGCGCGGACGGCAGCGTGACGGCCTGGGGCAGCAACAGCTACGGTCAGTTAGGCATCAACAGCACACAAGACAAGCTGTCACCCGTGACCGTTGATTCCACGGGGGTGCTCACGGGCCGGTCCGTGATTGCCGTGGCTGCCGGAGAAATCCACAGCCTTGCCTTGTGCGCGGATGGCACACTCGTCTCCTGGGGTGCCAATGGCAACGGCCAGTTGGGAACCGTCAGCACCAGCAACAGCCTGGTACCTGTGGCGGTGGACCGCAGCGGTGTGCTGGCAGGTAGGACCGTCACGGCGATCGCCGCAACGGCATACAGCAGCTTTGCCCTGTGCGCGGATGGCTGTGTTGCCGCCTGGGGTTCAAATTCCTCCGGTCAGTTAGGCAATAACAGCACGACCAACAGCCAGGTTCCCGTGTTGGTGAACAGCTCGGGCGTGCTCGCCTGCAAGACGGTGGTGGCAATCGCTGCCGGATACCAACACAGTCTGGCACTTTGCTCGGATGGCACCCTGGCCGCGTGGGGATCCAACAACCAGGCCACGTTAGGCAATAACAGCCCCGGGACTAACAGCAGTTCGGTACCGGTGCTGGTGGACACGACCGGCGTTCTGGCCGGCAAGGCGGTGGTCGCCATGGCCGCAGGCCAGTACCACAACCTGGTATTGTGCGCCGACGGCAGCATAGTCGTCTGGGGCTCCAACAGTCATCAACAATTGGGGGCCGACATGTCTAATAGCTTCAGCCTCAGCTATGCTTTCGCACCGGTCTCGGTCATCGTTAGGGGTGCCTTGGCGGACAAGACAGTGACTGCGGTCGCAGCCGGAGAAAGCCACTCGCTGGCGCTGTGCTCGGACGGCACCGTCGCCACATGGGGATATAACAACTACGGACAATTGGGCAACGACACCACCACAAACAGTCCGGTCCCGGTGGCGGCCGTTACCGCCAATCTGCTAGAAGGCGAGCGCTTCATCTCGATCTGCGGCAGTGCATTTTCCTCCACCAGCCTCGCGATCACCGCCATGCCGCAGATGCCCCGCGCCACCACCCTGGCCGCGTCCAACCTCGGCAACACCTTCGCCACTCTCAACGGCAGCGTGAACCCCGACGGCACCACCGCCAATGTGTGGTTCGAATACGGTCTGACCAACGCGTATGGCACCAGCGCCGCGGCTGTGCCCGCCGGCGCCACGGGCAGTGGCACCACCGCGGTGAGCGCCGGTCTAACAGGATTGACGCCGGGCACCCTCTATCATTACCGGATCCGCGGCACCACGCCGGCCGGGGTTTTTGTCGGCACGGACATGACGTTCACGAGCGGCACGGACGCGACGCTGGCGGGCCTGACGCTGAGCGATGGTAATCTCTATCCGGCATTCGCGGGCGGCATCTCGCGCTATGCCGCCACGGTGCCCTTCACGACCACCGGCATCGCCGTGACTCCGGTTTGTGCTAACAGCCTGGCCACCGTGCTGGTCAATGGCAGCGCCGTGGCCTCCGGCGCCGCCAGCGGAGTGATTCCGTTAGCCGTGGGCAATACTCAAGTCACCCTCGCGGTGAGCGCACCGGATGGCAGCGACACCTACTCGTATGCGCTGGTGGTGACACGCCTGCCAGAGGTGCTGGGATTCGATGCGGCTGACGACGTGCCGGTCGTCGCCGACGCTTTCACCGCCAGCGGCCAGACGGCAATCTTTGGGCTGCGCTTTGCGCCGCCGGCCGGCACCAATCTAACGGTGATCCGCAACACCGGGGTGGACCTGATCGGCGGCACCTTCAGCAACCTGGCGCAGAACCAGATTGTGGCCTTGGAATACAACGGTATCAGCTACAATTTCGTGGCCAATTACTACGGTGGCAGCGGCAATGACCTGGTGTTGCAATGGGCTAACAGCCGTTTGATAGGCTGGGGCTACAATGCCAACGGGGAACTGGGTAACGGACTCACCAATGCCTGCCTGGTTCCCAGCGCGGCAGGTATCGGGGGAGCTCTGATAGGCAAAAAGGTCACCTCCACGGCGGTAGGCAGCGGTGCCAGCTTCGCGTTATGTACGGACGGCACGTTGACCGCATGGGGAATCAACGGCTCTGATGGCCAACTGGGTAACAACAGCACCAGCGCCTGTCCCGTGCCAATCACCGTCGATCAAAGCGGGGTTCTGGCCGGCAAGACCGTCATCGCCATGGGTACTGGAGTGAAATTCAACTTCGCCCTATGCTCCGACGGCACCTTGGCCGCGTGGGGTGCCAACAGCTACGGCCAACTCGGTGACGGCAGCACCACCAAGCGCCTCGTTCCGGTGACGGTCCAGATGTCGGGCGCTCTGGCTAATAAGCGCATTACTACTGTGGCCGGGGGAGAATCCCATACCCTTGCCCTGTGCGCGGACGGCACCCTCGCTGCCTGGGGTTACAATGCGAATGGCCGGTTAGGCAACGCCAGCACCATCACGAGTCCGGTGCCGGTGGCCGTCGATACCAGCGGTGCGCTCGCCGGCAAGACGGTCATGGCAATTGCCGTTGGACAAGCCCACAACCTCGCTCTGTGCGCGGACGGCACCTTGGTCGCATGGGGCGACAACGCCTCCGGCCAGCTCGGCATCAACGGCACGACGGCCAGCCTGGTGCCGGTGCTCGTCGATACGAGTGGTGCCCTCGGCGGCAAAACCGTGACCGCCATTGCCGCAGGTAATTTCCATTCGCTCGCACTGTGTTCGGACGGTACGGTCGTCACCTGGGGCTCCAACAACTATGGGCAGTTGGGGAACAACAGCGTGGTCAACAGCCTCGTGCCGGTGGCGGTGGCCACGACCGGAGTGCTCGCCGGCAAAACCGTTAGCGCCATTCAAGGGGGGACTTACCACAGTCTGGCGCTGTGCTTGGACGGCACGGTAGCAGCATGGGGGTCCAACTCGTCGGGGCAATTAGGTAACAACAGCACGGTGAACAGTTCCGTTCCGGTGGCCACCACCTTGGTCCCGTTGGTTTCGGGTGAACGCATGATGAGCCTAACAACTAGCAATGCCGGTTCCCAAAACCTGACCATAGTGGCCTCACCGCTGCAATCCGCAACTTCCCAGAGTGCCACGGCGATCACTGGCCTCAGCGCCACCCTGCATGGCAGCGTGAATGCCAACAAGAATGCCGTTACGGTTTCGTTTGAGTATGGTTTGGACGAAACCTATGGCAGCGCGGCTGCCGCTTCGCCAGCGTCAGCGTCCGGCAACAAAACCGTCAACGTGAGCGCCGGTATCAACGGGCTGACGCCGGGAACCCTTTATCATTATCGGACGGTGGCCACCAGTTATGGCGGCGTGGTTAGAGGTGCGGACATGACGTTCACCACGCTCAGTGATAATGCGAAACTCGCGGGATTGAGTCTGAGTGCCGGGATTTTGGCACCGGAATTTGGGAAACTCACCACAAGTTATGTGGCGACCGTGCCCTTCGCCATCGACGGCGTGACGGTGACTCCCACCAAGGATCATTTTGGAGCATCGGTGCAAGTGGAAGGCGTGCCGGTTGCCAGCGGCGCGGCCAGCGGGGTGATCAGCCTGCCAGTGGGCAATACCACGATCACGACCCTGGTCACGGCGGAAGACGGCATCGCCACCATGACCTATACCATCACGGTGACCCGCCTGCCTTTGAACTTCACCTTCCACTCCGCCGGCGACGTGCCGGTGAGCGCCGACGGGTTCGCGGCCAGCGGTATTCCGGTGGACATCATCCTGGATTTTGCGCCAACGACGGGGACCATTCTAACCATGGTGAACAACAGCAGCCTGGGATTCATCCACGGCAGATTCAGCAACCTGACACAGGGACAACGGATCGGCCTGACATTCAATGGCAGGACTTATGCTTTTGTGGCCAACTACTTCGGCGGCACCGGCAATGATCTGGTCCTGCAATGGGCCGACACGCAAGTGATGGCATGGGGATCCAACAGTTATGGTCAGTTAGGTGACGCCTCCACGACCCGCCGTCTGCTGCCGACATCCATCAGTGACACGGGCGTGCTGGCCGGCAAGCCGATCATGGCGGTGGCCGGTGGTTATCTGCACAGTCTGACCCTGTGCTCGGACGGCACGCTGGCCGCGTGGGGCCAAAATGTCTATGGCCAGCTCGGAAATAACAGCGCCGCGCCCAGCAGCGTGCCGGTGGCGGTGGATCGCTCCGGCGTGCTCGCAGGCAAAACCGTCATCGCCATTTCCGCCGGACCGTTCCACAGCCTGGCCCTGTGTTCGGATGGCACCGTGGCGGCCTGGGGATATAACAACTACGGACAACTCGGAACCGGCGACAAGGTGACGAGCCGGGTGCCGGTGTTGGTGAATCCGCTAGGCGCCCTCGGCGGCAAGCAGGTGGTGGCCGTGGCGGCGGCGGCATATAGCAGCTTCGCGCTGTGCGCGGACGGCACGCTCACAGCCTGGGGCTACAACGACGAGGGCGAACTGGGCGACGGCACCACGTCTAACAGTTCCGTGCCGGTGGCAGTGGACACGACCGGTGCGCTCGCCGGCAAACAGATAGCCTCCGTCACCGCCGGCCAGTATCACACGCTGGCGCTGTGCACCGACGGCACCCTGGTCGCCTGGGGATATAACAACCGCGGCCAGTTGGGGAACAACACTACCATCACCAGCAAGGTGCCGGTAGACATCGGCTCGTTCGGAATTCTATCAGGCAAAGCCGTGGTGGCCACCCGCGCCAGCGGCGCTCACAGTCTGGCACTTTGCAGCGATGGCACGCTGGCCGCGTGGGGATGGAACAACAAGGGCCAGTTGGGGAGAACCGGCATCACCCAAAGTCCCCTCCCCTTGGCCATCGACACATCGGGTGTGACGGCCGTCACCAGAATCGTGCAGATCGCCGTGGGCGGAAGTCACAGCGTGGCGCTCGGTGCGGACGGCACCATGGCCGCCTGGGGGGATAATGCCTACGGCCAGTTGGGCAATAACAGCACGACGACCAGCTTCGTGCCGGTCGCGGTGGACATGAGCGGGCTGTCCGCCGGTGCGCGCTGCATGTTTATTGCGAGCGGCTCGGCGGCATTGCATAGTCTCCTGATTGTCGGGCTGCCATCCGTTAATACCACGTCACTTGCAGATGCATCGCAAAGCACGGCACTCATGGACTCCGATCACGATGGTATATCCGACCTGATCGAATATGCCTTCGGCCTGCATTCCAATCCAAACGGCACGGGCCAATTGCCACAGCCCCAGAGAATCGGCGACAATCTCGTGATGAGTTTCACCCAGCCCGCTGGAGTCACCGGCATCACCTATGGCGCGGAGTGGAGCAAGACCTTGCAACCCGGAAGCTGGACGGACGTGCCGGACACCGGCACCGGAACCGAGCATATCTTCAGCGTGCCTATGGCCACCGCCCCGCGCCTGTTCATGAGGCTTAAAGTGACAAGTCATTGAATCAAGAAGCGCAACCGGAGTCGTCGGATCCATCACTTCTATCACCTAACAGCCAAATGTTCTGCCCGGAATGAAAAAGGGAAACCACACCACCATGAAAACACCGCATGTCATCCAACCTGTCAGAAATCATCTCGCACGCCTCGCAGTCATGGCGTGCGTGGTGATGTGCCATCCGGCGGCGCGGGCCGTCGATATGGAGTGGGTCGCGGTGGGTGATGAGGGCAACACCGGCGACGTATCGGTTGACGGGGGGGGGTATCCGGGCGGGTTGGGAAATGTCATCTACGGTTACAGCATTGGCAGGCACGAGGTGACCAATGACCAGTATGCGGAGTTCCTCAATGCGATTGATCCGCAGGGAGCCAACCCGAACGGCATCTACAACAGCAACATGGGCGGCGACGCACGGGGCGGCATCACATTCACCGCCGGCAATCCCGGCGGTTCTAAGTACACCGTCAAGACCAACATGGGCAACAAGCCCGTGAACTATGTTTCGTGGTACGACGCCCTGCGTTTCGCCAACTGGATGCACAATGGCAAGGGTGTGGGAAGCACCGAGGACGGGGCGTATCTCATGTCGGCGGGGTCCGGGGTGGTCCGGAAAGCTGGCGCACTGGTGTTTCTGCCAACCACGGACGAGTGGCACAAGGCGGCGTATTACAAGGGCGGCGGCACCAATGCGGGTTACTGGGAGTACGCCACGCAGTCAAACGCCGTCCCTGCGGCAGTCACGGCGGATGCCAGTGGCAACGGCAGCGCAGGACCAAGCGGCAATTCCGCCAATTGGAAACAGGCGGCGGACTGGAACGCCCAGAACGGCAACGTCACGTCGGTGGGTACCAACGGGGGTGCCGGTTACTACGGCACGCGTGACCAGAACGGCAACGTGTGGGAGTGGCAACAGGACGCGCCCTCATGGAATGCGAGTCGGCGGGCGTATCAGGGCGGCATGTGGTCGGAAACCGGCAATATCGTCAAGTTCGTCGAGGGCTCCGCTCCGGAAACCGAGGAGAGCCTGATCGGCTTCCGCGTGGCGACAAGTGTGATTGCTCCGGTCGACTTCACCATCATGGCGAGCGCCGGACCGGGTGGCTCCATCACCCCGTCCGGAGCGGTGCAGGTGGTGCTAGGTGCCAACCGGGAATTCACCATCACGGCGAATGCCGGGTATGTGATCGACAAGGTGCTGGTGGATGGGGTGAACAACCCCGCCGCGGTGGCGTCTGGAAAATACACCTTCACCAACGTCAACGCCGGCGGCCATGCCATCGCCGCCACTTTCGTTGTTGCTCCGGGTCACTTCACCATCACGGCGAGCGCCGGACCTCATGGCTCCATAAGCCCGTCCGGAGCGGTGCCGGTGGCGCAAGGCGCCAGCCGTGAGTTCATCATCACGGCCGATTCCTGGTACGTGATCGACAAGGTGCTGGTGGATGGCGTGAACAACCCCGCCGCAGTGGCGTCGGGAAGATACACGTTCACCAACGTCAACGCCAACGGCCATACCATCGCCGCCACCTTCGCGGAAGTGCCTGCGGACGGAGATGTGAATCTGCGGTTTTTCCCGCTCACTGCCGGCCAGCGAGGCACGGTCACCTGTCTGGATAATCCCTCGATCAGTTATGATATTTACCTGCCGTCAAACTATGCCATCAGTGCTGCGCCGTTGCCTATTCTTTATACATTCACCACCGGCGGCGGCGGACTGGTGGGAGATTTTCAAGCTGTTTGTTCCAATTTGCAAATCATCACGGTTGGCTTCTTCCATGAAAATGGCGCCAGTTGGGACTACATCCTGCAGGATATTCACGCCGTAACGCGCGATATCCGCCAGCGGGTGGTATTTGACCCGACTGCGGAAATGGCCTCGGGGTTATCCGGCGGCGGGTGGGCCTCTTACGCGTTCAGCCGCTTCCGTCCCCAACATGTGGCGGGAGTAATACCCATGGGTGCCTGGATGGGGGTCGAGCTTCTGACCGGAGAGTATATATCACCGCGTTACCAGATATCAGACCGGGTGCCGGCCCATTTGCTGGTCGCGCGAACCACCGGTACCACCGATTGGGGCGCGGATTACTACCTTCTCTCCGACAAAAGCTTTCTGACATCCTGTGGTGCGGCCGTCAATGACTGGAGATTCACGGGCGACCATGAGGTTGCGCCGGACAACGTGAAAACCGCCGCCCTCACCTGGATCTTGAACAACCGGATTATGGCCGGGACGAATGACCGCGCCGACGCCCTAACGCAAGCTAACAACTGGCGGGCGCGGATCAGCGCGGGCGAGCGGCAGGACGTCCTGCGCGAAGCCGTTTATGTTCTCATGGAGCTGCCCCGGAGTTGGATTGCCTATCAGGCGCAACTGATTCTGGACCAACTGATGGGCGACACCACCTTCCATGCGCTGGATGTCGAGGATCTCGCACAAGGCGATTTTGCCTACAACCACTTCTATTTTACCGCCCGTGGGGCAGCATTGAACGGCGACTTGCAGACCTACCATGGTGCCATGAAAGCGCTCACCGGCATCTGGGGCGTCAACGAAAGATGGCCCGGTGGAATTTACTCGCTGTTGCAGCAGTATAGCTACCCCACTCCGGTTCTAACGATTTCCAATGATGCCGGCCAACTGGATCTAACACTTTGCAAACACACCCCGGGTCTGACATACACGCTGCAATCGAGCCCGGACCTACGCAGTGGCACATGGCAGAACTCATCCCATGCAACCGCTGAAACGAACACCATCTGGTCCGCCGGGTTTGCCGTGCCGACGGGATCGCAGCGTGGATTTTTCCGCATCTTCACCACGCCGACGCCCACCACCGCTCCGGCCTGGCCGTGAGGACGGATGGTTTCATCTTTGAAAAACTCCATTGACACGAAAGTTTTGCACACTATTTTCGCGTAATGAAGAACATCACTCTGAGTGCGGATGAGGCCATGATTGAGCAGGCTCGTGAAACGGCGCGGACGCAAAAGACGACGTTAAATCAGCTTTTCCGCAATTGGCTGAGCGAGTTGGCCGGGCGGCGGGAACGGGATCAGCAGCTTGCTTTGCTGATGGATCGGCTGGATTACGTGAAATCAGGTGGCCCCTTCAACAGGGAGGACAGGCGTCCCGCCTGTCTTGACCGACGGGCTGCCAGCCTGTCGGATTAATTGGCGGACAGGCGGGACGCGCTGTCTGCCCTCACAGACTGGAAGCTTGTTCTCCGCGCGGATTGACTTGGGCGCGGTGTTTTCGTACTTGGGGCACCCATGAAACGCAAAGAACGCTATATCGTGCGGCTGGACGAAGTGCGTATCACCCGCGAGGGCGATTCCGCGATTATCGAGTATAAGGAGGCCGACGTGCCCACGACGCACCTGAAGATTGGTCCTGAGATCGCAGGAATGAGCGATAAAACGATCCTGATGCTATTCAACGACACGCTACGTGCCCAGGCGCAGATGGCTGCCGAATACAAGCATGTGGCGGTCGAGGTGCCGCTGGGTTCGCCCCAGATGACGTATGCGGCACGCAGTGAACAATGGGTGCCACGGGGTGGGGTATTGCGTTGCTTGATTGAAGATGACGAGAGCGGGCGACTACTAGTCCGGATCGACGATCATGAGTTGAGCATGGAAGAGTTTGGCCAACTGCTAGTCACCTATGCGGGTTGGGGGATGCGTATCGAATTTGTGCCTGCGGATGAGGTGCACCGGCGTCCGACCCATGTGGTACGCGAGCCCAAACCTGAGAAGGATGAGTGGGACTGAGGGCATGAACGGGGACCTGCGCGGGATTGACATCTAGCCCCTGACCCCTGATCCCCTGCCTTTTTTCCGCACGCCGGGGTTGCCGGATCGGCACGCAGGCGTTACCGTGCCGCCCGCACTCCCTGATGACCACCCGTCTAACATGCCTGTTTCTCGCGCTCCTGCCGTGGTGCGCGTTCGCTGCGAACGAGCGCCTTTACGTGAACGACAAGAAGGCGCCGGAAACCCGCAAGGACCTCGAGGCACTGCAAGCCGCGCTGGTGAAAGCCCTGCCGCAGGCCCGTGCCGCCACCGTCTGCATCGAGATCGGCGAGGGCTCGGGCAGCGGCGTGATCGTTTCCGCCGACGGCTTGATCCTCACCGCCGCCCATGTCACCACGGGGGTGAAAAAGAAAGTTACCGTGGTGCTGGAGGACGGCACCCATTTGAAGGCCGAAACCCTCGGGTTGGTGGCCGAAACCGATGCCGCGATGATGCGCATCATCGAAAAAGGCACCTATCCGTTTGTTGAAATCGATCGCAGCAACTCCACCCGCCTCGGAGACTGGGTGTTCGCGCTCGGCCACGCCGGGGGCTTCGACAAAAGCCGTGGATCAGTCGTGCGCTGCGGCCGCCTAGTACGCATCGCCGGCGCTACGCTCCAGTCCGACTGCATCCTGATCGGCGGCGATTCCGGCGGCCCCTTGTTTGATCTAACGGGAAAACTGGTGGGCATCCACTCGCGCGTCGGCGAGCAAGTCCAGGTGAACATGCATGTGCCGATGAGCGAGTTTATCAATAACTGGGATGGTCTGGTGAAGGGCGAGTTCATCGGCGAAGGGCCGTTCGCCACCAAGCCGGTCAAAGGCAATGGTTTTCTCGGACTCGCCACGGATGCCCGGCCGGAAGGGGGATTGCGCGTGACTAAAGTCGGCAACAAGAGCCCGGCACAGGAGGCCGGGGTGAAAGAAGGCGATGTCTTGCTGAAACTCAATGGAACACCGCTGGAAAAACGCGAGCAATTCCAGGATCTTCTCAAGGAAATGTCCGCCGGTGACGAACTCACGCTCGAATTGGAACGTGACGGAAAAAAACAAACCCTAACATTCAACCTCGGTGCGCGCTAACTGGAATGAGATGATTCGATTGCTCGTCGCCTTGGGGGGGGTGACATCGCTCGCGGCTCAGCAAAGCCTGGAGTCAGCGTATCGCACGACCGGCACCGCCGTGGTTGCCGCATTTGAAGCGCAGCGTGCGGTCCTGCAAACATCCAGTGCCGTGATCCTTGATGGCCGCAAGGAGGCCGGCTACGGCGTGGTCATTTCCCCGGTGGGACACATCCTCACCAAGGCCAGTGAATTTCTCGGAGTGAAAACCCCTTCCATCACTGTGGATCGTACGGGTTTTCCAGCCGTGAAAATCCTGGCCATCGATTCCGAATGGGACTTGGTGCTCTTGAAGATCGAGGCGGCGGGGTTGATTCCGGTGGTGTATGCGCCTACCAGCGGGGTTCCCCAAGGTTCCTGGGTGGTGGCCAACGGCGCGACGACCCGCACTCACCGCCGGGCGCTCGCGGGCATTGTCAGCGCGAAAATCCGGGACATCCCGGCCACAGGCGGACCCGCACTCGGGGTGGTGCTCAAGGCAAAATCCAAAGTGCTCGAAATCGAGGATGTGAACCCGAAAAGCGGAGCGAAAAAAGCCGGCCTGCAAAAGGGCGACGTGCTCCTTGCGATCGAAGGCAAAGCCGTAACCAAGGTCGAGGAAATCGCCGAGGTTCTCAAGGACCGCAAGGTGGGTAGCATGGTCAAAGTCACCTTCCGCCGCGGCAAGGACGAGCAAAGCGTGGACGTCCGTCTTGCCACACGGGGTGAAATGTTCACCGAATTGATGAACAACAATGACCTGATGAGCGGGGATGTCTCGAAACGCCGCAGCGGCTTCCCAAGGGTGCTCCAGCACGATATCCCGGGCAACGGCAAAATTGTCGGCGGACCGCTGTTAGACATCGACGGGCGCTGCCTCGGCATGAACATCGCCCGCGCCAACCGCGCTGAAAACTTCGCCATCCCCGTGGAGGATTTGCGAGCCCTCGCCGAGCGCCTGATGAAACAAGCGGTCCAGCCGGAGTAGGGGGGTGGAGGTCACAGGTCATGCCAGTCACGGCTGCGCCGGTTTTTTCCGAGTTCGCTAACGCTCTCACCGCGTTCTGGCTTCTGGTCTCTTCTCCAGCACTCCGGTAAAATCATGGATGCTGAAAACCACAAGTGGACCGGCCTGATCGCAAATCCATATCTGATGAATCGGAGACTGAAGCCGACTCACAGGCAGAACCACGGCAGCGCCGTGATGTGATCATGCAGTTGCAGCGGGCGCGGACACCGGCAGATCACATAGCCATGCTTCGCCTTTGGCTTTTTTTCCTGAATAAAAGCCAGCAGATGTCGTGCATCATTCACCGTCGGGTTTTCCGTCCACTTCACTTCAATCGGGGTCAAGCCACCACTGTGCTCGATAATGAAGTCCACTTCCGCGCCGTCACGCGAGCGTTGATGATATAACTTCCCGGCGCCAAGATATTGCAAACGCTGCCACAACTCGATGCCCACCCACTGCTCGAAGACCGGGCCGGGATGCGCCTTCACCAGATCCGGCGACGGATTCAATCCTGCCGCAGCGTGCCGCACGCCCAAGTCGAAGAACATGAACTTCGGCGTCGCGAGCAGGTTCTTGCGCGGGCTTATTGCGAATGCCGGCACCCGGATGCCCACAAACATGTCTTCCAGCAGTTGATAGTAGTTCTTCACCGTGGGTTGCGAGATGCCTGTTTCATGGGAGATGTTAGCATAGTTGATCATCTTTCCTGACTCGGCGGCGGCCAGTTGCAGAAAACGCACGAACGCCCCCCAATCCTTGACCAGCGCCTCGCGGCGGATTTCCTCCTCCAGATATACGAACGCGTAAGCTTTCAGCAATCCTTGCCGGTCCTGCGGATCCGCCGTCACGATGCCCGGCAGCCCGCCATACGCCAAGCGTGTTAGCAAATCCCATTGGGGAAACGGGTGCTTGGCGGACTTCCCGGCGCGCCACGGAAAAGGCAGCGGTGATGGCGCGTGCAAGATCGTGCGTGCTTGCGCCGGATGCTCGGCAAGCGTTAATGGATACAGGTGATGCATCAGGCAGCGCCCCGGCAGAAGGTTGGCACCGGTCAAGCGCAGCTTCCTCGCCGAACTCCCGCACAATACAAAGCGCCACCGCGTCTTGTCGGCGTCATAGAGCGCTTGCACCTCGTCGAAAATCGAAGGCACGGATTGTGCCTCGTCGACAAACACAAACTGCCCTTTTCGGTCCCGCGGCAAACTGCGGCAGACTTGCGCGAATTCCCCCGGGTTGGCCAAGTGCCGGGTGCGCTCCTGCGGGTCCGCCATGTTGAAGCGCAGGGAATCCACTGGAATCAATTGCTCAAGCATCGTGGATTTACCCGTCTGCCGCGCTCCAAACAGGAGATGGACATACGGACGAGTCAACTTGCTCCCCAATTCACTGGCAACCCATCGGTCGTACATGCGGTTTAGATATATCGCCCATATCTAATGTCAACTTTATTTTTCATCGCGCCCCGTCGGGAACAAGCCAGCGCGGAGGGCGTGCCAAGCACCTCGTCATCTTTTCTTCCGTCTTCTGTCTTCTCCTCTTCTGTCTTCCCTCACGCAATCTGCGGGGTATATCAAAAGATACGTGTTGTGTTCTGTGCGTGAGGGCCTACGCTGGCGCCTGTGAACACTCCAACTCTTCAAGCGCCAGGTTTGCGGGCCGATGGTGGAGCCGTGATGCCGCGCGGAACCGCCCTGCTTGCAAATCCACTGTTGAACAAAGGAACCGCATTCCTTGATGAGGAACGCGACGCACTGGGCCTGCGCGGACTGTTGCCGCCCCGCGTCTTCACCCTGGAGGCGCAGGTGGACCGGGCCTATGCCAATTACCGGCGCAAACACGAGCCATTGGAAAAGTATATCTTTCTAACATTGCTGCAGAACCGCAACGAGACCCTGTTTTACAAGCTCCTCGAAACCTATCCCGAAGAGATGATTCCCATCATCTATACGCCCACTGTCGGCGAGGCCTGCCTCGACTACGGCGCGATTTTCCGCCGTCCCCGCGGGCTCTTTGTCAGCATCCGGGAACGCGGACGGATCGTCGAGATCCTGCGCCACTGGCCGCAGACCGATGTGCGGATGATCGTAGTGACCGACGGTGAACGCATTCTCGGGTTGGGCGATCTGGGGGCGATGGGTATGGGCATATCGGTGGGGAAATTATCGCTCTATTCTTCTTGCGCGGGGTTGCACCCGGCTTACTGCCTGCCCATTACCCTGGATGTGGGAACGGATAACAAAAGCCTGCATGCCAGCCCGACCTATCTGGGATTGTGCCAGCCCCGGGTGCGCGGGGCTGAGTATGACGCGTTCATCGAGGAGTTCGTCACCGCCGTGAAAACGGTCTTCCCCAAGGCCTTGTTGCAGTGGGAGGACTTTGGCAACACCAATGCCTTCCGCCTGCTCCGCGACTATCAGCATCGGATCTGCAGTTTCAACGATGACATCCAAGGCACCGCGGGCGTGGCGCTCGCCGGTCTCCTCTCGGCCCTGCGCCTCACCGGTCAACCGCTCACCGCGCAGAAACTCCTCTTCCTCGGTGCCGGCGAGGCCGGCACCGGCATCGCCGATTTGTTCATCACCGCCGCAGTCGCTGAAGGATTGACCGAATCCGAAGCACGGGGGCGTTGCTGGTTCGTCGATTCCCAAGGGCTCGTGGTGCGTGAGCGCATGGCCAACCTGGCGCATCACAAGCTCACGTACGCGCAGGACCATCCACCGGTGGCAACCCTCGCGGAGGCCATCGAATGCATCCGCCCGACAGCCTTGATCGGCGTTTCCGGCATGCCATCGACGTTCACCGATGAAATCATCGCCCGCATGGCTGAATTCAACGAACGGCCGATCATTTTCGCACTCTCCAACCCGACCTCCAAAGCGGAATGTACGGCGGAAGCCGCCTATCGCGCGTCCGGCGGGCGGGCGGTTTTCGCCAGCGGCAGTCCCTTCCCGGCGGTCGTCTTCGGCGAGCAAACCTTTGTTCCCGGCCAAGGTAACAATGTCTATATTTTCCCGGGTGTGGGCTTGGGAGCCTTGGTGGTGGAGGCCAAGGAAATCTCCGAACGGATGTTCCTGATGGCTGCCCGTACCCTGGCGGATCTGGTGACCGACGACGATCTCGCTCTGGGCCGGATCTATCCGGCACTCACACGCATCCGCGAAGTGTCCGTGTTCATCGCCACCGCCGTGGCCAAGGAAGCCATCCACGCCGGCCTCGCAGGCGTGGTACTGGCCGACGACGAAGTCGAATCCGCCGTGCGGCAAAGCGTCTATCACCCGGCCTACCAGTCCTATGTCTAGCGAGGCTGCGCCTCAGACAGAAGACTTGAAGACAGAAGACCGGAAAACTTGACCTAACAATCGCAAATTCATGATTTCAAGAATCCAGGTGGCCGCCGCATCGATCCAAAGCCGGAGCATGGTCGCTTGGCGCGGGGTGACGGTGGCCTTGTGGTGGAAAGCGACAATTGGGAAAACACCTTTCACATGATTAGGATGGGGGTGGGCGGCACCTGATGACCGGGACGCTCTCGGAAATAGATTTTCTGCTCACGGTCAATGGGTTATGAATGCGGGAAAACTCTAACTGTCGCCGTTCCATCACATCATGTCCGCTGGATAACCGTTAGTCCGGAGCGAGTCAACCGTTGGGTCGAAATCAGACTGCATGGTGGAACTAACAGACTGTGGCCCAAATCAACGCGGACTTCGAGAGCGGAATCCTTGCATTCATCATCCAACGCGACGGCAAGGACCTGGCCCGGATTCCCGAGAAGCCGGTGGGCAAATTCGGCAGGCCATTGTTCCAGTCAATGTCATACCATGATACGCCCGAACGGCCGTTGCCTGAAATGCGCATGGTGGACCGCTCGCCAACAGCCGGGGTCAAGCACGAATACCGTGTGATTGTCGTCAACGGTGTGGGCCTGCGATCACCCATCCGCCCGTGAAAGGCGGCACTTCAAAAAATTTATTGTTCGCTGGTACTCGAGGAATGAGAATCTACTCTGTTGCCACGGGGGCAACCCATGGCGGGGCTACCTGAGCAGTCACAAAATAAAATAACAACCATGAAAAAACATCCAATAGTTAGAATATGGCTGGCCGCAGCGCTCGGTCTTGGCATCACCGCAACAGCCCGGGCCGCGGACGACAAGACCATCAACGCCAGTGTGGACACGGAAAATCTGCCGGTAGTCGATATCTCACAACTGACGCGGCGGCACGTGGTTGTGGCCGCCGGCACGGAACAGGTTTACCAGGGTCATCCGACCACCGTGTTACTGCCGGATGGGAAAACCATGTTCTGCGTCTGGTCGCTGGGGCACGGCGGGTCGGCCGGTCCCATGGCCCGCAGCGACGACGCCGGACTCACCTGGAACCGCTTGGACGACCAGTTGCCGCCGGCTTTCAAAACACACCGGAATTGCCCGAGCATCTATCGAATGGTCGATCCCCAAAACAAGGAGCGGCTGTGGGTCTTCTCGGCGCAACCGCGCATGCCGCGCATTGTGAGCGAAGACGGGGGCAAGACTTGGCAGGAGATGAAACCGCTGGGCTTGGAGAATGTCATGACGTTCAGCTCGGTCGTGCGTCTGAAGGACGGCAGTTACCTCGGCATGTATCATTGCAACGCACCGGGGTTCCTCACGAAGATGCTGCAGACGCGCACCGCCGACGGCGGGCTGACCTGGTCCGAACCCCGCGTGGTCGCTGATGAAACCACTGGCAAAGCCCCGTGCGAACCGTTCGCCTTCCGCTCGCCCGATGGCAAGGAACTGTGCTGCATCATGCGGGAAAACACACACGCCAGCCGCAGCCTGATGATGTTCAGCCTCGACGAAGGCCAAACATGGAGTCGGCCGCAGGACACCCCCTGGGGCCTAACAGGCGATCGGCACATGGGCGTGTACGCGTCCGACGGACGCCTGGTGATCGCTTTCCGCGACAAGGCCCATGGCAGTTCAACCCTCAACCACTTCGTGGCCTGGGTCGGCAATTATGACGAACTCCGCAACTGCCGGCCCGGCCAATACCGGATCAAGCTTCTGCACTGCAATGCAGGCGGCGACAGCAGCTACCCGGGCATGGAATTGCTGCCCGACGGCACGATCGTCGCCACCACCTATATCAAATACCAGCCCGGCAAGAACAAACAATCCGTCGTGAACACGAGGTTCACCCTCAAGGAGACCGATGCGCTGCAACAGGCGCGCTCCGCCGACGCGAATGCCTATCAGACGCCGGCCACCGAGGAAACGCTGGGCAAGGCGCTCGCCTATGTCGCGGCGCTTCCGATACGGGATTTCCCGGATGCGAAGCTCGATCTGGGGGCGGATTTCACCGCAGCGGTGAAATTCACAACCACCGGCTCGGGCGCGCTTTTTTCCAAGTGCGCCACGTTGGGTCGTTGGTCGCCGTCTGCCAAAGCGTTGCTAGTCCGCAAGGGCCTGCTGGTTTTTGACATCGGCTGGCATGGCGCTCTCACCGGCGGCCCCAAGGTCGACGACGGAATACCACACACCGCCGTCTTCAGCGTGCAAAAGGGCAGCGCGCGCTTGTGGCTCGATGGCAAGGTGATCGCCAATAAGGATAACTTCACCAAGCCGGATATGGCGGGTCACGTGTTCAAGGTGGGCCGTGCGACTCCGGACTTGTCCGGCGAGTTCAGTCAGGGGAAAATTTCCTCCGTGCGCGCATGGAACCGCGCGCTTCCCGACGCCGAAATCGACCTGATTTTCAAGAACGACGACAAGGGTGCAAACACCCCGGACTTCACCCATACGCCAGCCGGCGGTTAATGGCCATCGGCCATACGGCAACCATCACTCACGGAAATAAACGACATGCCAGCAAAGAACGCCAAGGGAAGGCCAGTGGAAAGCTGAAATGAAGAGGAAGAGATTGAGGATTGAGGATTGTGGATTGTGGATGATCTTCGATCCACGATCCGCGATCTCCTCATGAGTGGATGGGTGAGGAAAAGAGCGCGCGAGTAAGCGAGGGGAGGATAGCCGTCCCGGCTGTCAGGGACAACGGGCGTCCCCGCCTGTTGTTTGCCGCCACCGAAACGGCTTCATGATTTCTGGCGCAGAACGCCCCAAGGGCCTGCCACCGGCAGATATTGAAGGGAGGTTGTCATGGAAATACAAGAGTTAAACGCCGGTTGCCCAGCCATGAATTGTTTGCTGATTGTTTGGTCATCTTGCGGACAGATCAAGCCATTTGTATACAACGAAAATGGACAGTCCGGCTCCAACTGCAAGTTCGAGGGTTAACCATACCCAAAAGCAAATTGGATCGCGCGAGTGTGAGATTAGACGGTTATCCTTACCCTTGGATGCAACCATACCCGCTCGCCAGTCTGAAATTGCGATTGATATGATTCCAATTCCCATAAGAAGCATGAAGACCGCCGGACCTTGGCTCTCTCCCCAGCGTATGGCCGCGGTAACTGCAATCAATCCCAGTACAATTACCGCGATGACCATTAATGTTTTTCCGCGATTCTTCATTGGCAGCTACGTCAAAGTCCTGCTGTCGGGTCAGGTTGGGGTGACTGCGGTTGAAACTGTGGAGCTATTGCCGGTCAGCAGCGACGACTTGTTCGCTTTATCCTTGTTCGTGTGCTGCCACGTACTCCATGGCGGCATGCGCCAGCAAGCCTGAGCGTGATCCGCCTTGGCGGGCTGCAAATGAATCGATCTGCACCAGAAGCCGCTCGGGCAGCGTAATATTGACCCTCTTCGCCTTGCCTGAGAGCTTCGACACGTCCACATCAACCAGAGCCCAGACTCCGCCCCGGAAGATCTTGTTCGACCGATAGTATTCGACGCTCCGTGGTGAGGGAACCGGTTCCCCGTCGATCATTAAGCCTTCGATGTGGCATTCAATCGCCTCAATGGCGTTCGAGAGTGCTTCATCAGTTGTGGTTCCGGCCGAAAAGCAGCCGGGCATATCTGGAACTGTGACACCGTAATCGGAGTCGCTGTCCTTGTGAATGACAATTGGGAATCTCATGGTTTCAGGGTGGCCAAGGCCATCCAGCTTGGTGGAAGATGCTCCTCAACGTGCCGCGCGGGAAGTCCTTCTTCGGGTGCGGCACTGTGACACGTCCGCCTCGCTGGTGATGTTTCTATTGATGGTGTGACCCGCGGACATTCGCCAGCTCCCAGCCCTCTGCCTTGAGTTTGGAGATGATGTCACGACTAGTCACGGATGCAAAATACACACGATACACACTCCGTCAAGCCCAGATTTTGGTTTTTCTTAGCGTTAGAGTGGATGCACCGGCGGTGGCGAGCTCGAATTCAAAGAAGGACGTTGTCGCCAGTTGCATCCCACGGCTTTATTGTTCGCCTTCAGAAGTCCTTGGTGCGCTCGAGCTCCAAGACAACGAATCGATTGGTGCGAGCTGATCCCACGTCGGGTCAACCTCGCCACCAAAGTATCCGGTGACAGTAATCCCGCAATAGATGCTACCCTCTGCAAGGTCTCGGAATCTCCAGCCTCCGAGCCGAATTCCGTAGTCAATCGGATTGTCCGGTGGCAGGCGGTCAGGTCGCATACTTTGCTCATCGTCAGGGATCAAAAAATACTGCTGTCCAGGACCAGCGTATACAGCGCCGATAATGGAAATTCGCTTGTCCCGCAGATTGATCCGCTCCTTCCTTACCTCGGACACCTCATAAACTCTCTCGACTTGTGGAGTACCGTCTGACTTAGGGGTCGGTTCAATAGGGAATGGCTCCTGAGCGAAACGTCCGAAATACCCGACGGCTACCAAGGCTGCTCCCAGAATCACATGATGTAGTCTGATCTTCAAATTTTCCGGCGAACGTCGCGCTATGGCAGCCGCGTGTTTGGGTTGTGGTTGTGGGGTGGTTGATCAGCCTCTGGCGGCTTGCCATCAGTGCCTTGTTCGCTGCTCTGACTTCGACGGGGCATCGCACGATATAAAAGATAACAGATGCCTCCCACGAAGACGAGCATAAGTAGATGTTTGATAACAAGCAGATTCCATTGTCCGATGGCCAAATTAGCGGCCACCAGAGCAAAGAACCCTATAAATCCCCATCTCTTCATACGTAACATTCCAATCGCAAATACTCCTTGAAGAATAACATGGGCAATATTGTACTTTGCATGCCAGGACAGGCTACTCTGGCTGTAGGCGGTGGCAAACAAAGTTGGAAGACAGATAAACCCAAACAGAAGAAAGCCACATACGATCGTGACGATCATGGGCCGCTTTGGGCCATCCTCCACCCACGCCTTGTTCGCCTTCTTCATCTTTTGGTGTAAATCTTGCGTGTCTGATCTTCGTTCCAGTAGTAGCATGTCCGGGCATTAAGATCCCATTCGGCCCATGCCGGAAGGTAGGCCGTGCCGGAATCCCACGTCAACTCTGCGGACTGGAGAAGCCCACCTGGCGCCTCTCCGTATGAATTGCCTTCGAGGTCCTCAATCGAAATGAAGGTGAGCGTATCCGAATGAACTCCCCATCGGTAGATTGGAAGCGGGAGATAATAAATCGGACGCATCGAAACGATCTCGAAATACTTCCCATCGAGGGACTTCTTCCGCGAATACTCAATCCGGCCGAAATAGGAATAGGCTCCCAATGCAGCTAGAAGCAATATCGCTGAGGCAATGACTTTCGTGCGACGGCTCATTTCATTGGCGAACGTTCAATGTGCATCTGCGGGCGCGGTTGGATCAGTGGTTGAAGCGTGATTAGAGGGCTTATGCCCGTCGGATGGCACGGCTTGTTGTGCATCTTGATCAGGATCGTTTGAAAACTGAATTTCGAGATCGGCATCATAGTCCCTTCCGCCTGGCTTGCCATCACGTCCAAAACTCAGGATACGACAATACCCTTGTTTTACATCCGCTACCTCAAAGACAAACTCATGCCCCCATGCATCTCGGTCAAATTCCCCGTGCCTTATATAGACAATGTTCTTCTCATTAACGGTTAACTCGGCCAGATTTTTCGGCCATCGATCAAAATCCGCCTGAAATCCTATTACCGCATGCCATATCGTCTTAAGCTCGCCCTTTGTCGTGGACACCTTCACGCCTGGATCTGGTGCGTTCGCCCACACGCGCAATAATGATATGCCGCCAATAATTGCCAGCAGAAGCAGAGTCGTGATTATTAGGGCTCTTCTCATTTATTTTTGCACAACAGTGTTTATTCGTAGCCCCTCTGGAAGTGATATCCGGGAGGGTTGACGATGGAAGGATGTGCGTAATGCGTTGATTTGACAAGGATTTCTTTTCGTCGGGTGCGCATATCCGGCTGGGATGGACCCGGGTTTTCCGGGAACCCGGTCTAGCGGATATCACGGTCAGGGTCAGCCCGGGGGAGCCCCGGGGCCGGGGTCTGAAGTCAGTTCAGGGGGGGGGCATGGGCGCGGAACGTCGATGAAGAAAGACACGGGCAGGAATGCCCGTGCTCCGTTGTAAGAGAAGACTCAGGCAGGAATGCCTGAACTCCCAGGAACGCCTGACCTCCTTTTTTTCTTCCCTTGGCGTGCTTGGCGGCTTGGCGGTTAATCTTCTCTTCTTCTTCAATCCTCTATCCACAATCCTCAATCTCTTCCTCTTCACCCATGACCAATCAAGATAGGAGATCGAGGATCGTGGATCGAAGATCGAAGATCATCCACTATCCACTATCCACAATCCACAAACCACAATATCTACCTCTTCCCTTGGCGTTCTTGGCGCCTTGGCGGTTAGAAAATCTTCTCCTCAATCCTCAATCCTCAATCCTCAATCCTCAATCCTCAATCCTCAATCCTCAATCCTCAATCCTCAATCCTCAATCCTCAATCCTCAATCC
>CAISTY010000269.1 GCA_903888515.1 Akkermansiaceae bacterium
CCACCACGGCGGCCGAGCCTTTTTCCATTTCATCATTGAGGTCCACGATCATCGTGTTGAACGCCGCCTGGGCGAGCATTTCGGCCTTCCGGGATTCGGCTTCGAGGTGGTTCGTCTGGCGGTTGAGGGTCACAATCACCAGCAGTGAAACAGCGAGCACGGCCAGCAGGCCGAGCAGGCTGATCACCACCACCAGGGACATGCCCGGCGGTCCATGGCGGCTCCCGCCATGGTTTGTAACATGGATTTTCATGGCAACGGGATTCTGCTAGTCAAAGTGAAGACCCCTTGATGGACTCTCACTTGTTGGAGCGCGGGCCGAGGCATGTCAGGCATTTGCCGTGTCAGGTTGGCGGCGATTTCAGCCCATTTGTTGAGCGGCAATTCGTTGTCGACAGCATCGGGAAAGCGTTTGGCGATCAATCCGAGTTTGGTTTCGTTGAGCATGCCGCTGCGGTCCGGGTCGAGGGTTGCGATGGTGGCGATGACCGCGACGATTTGGTTCGTGTCTTCGGGTGGTTTGGCGCGCAGCACATGTTTGATGGCCCGTGTGGATGTGTTTCCCTCGCGCACGTTTTCTTCGCGCACGATGAACGAGAACTCGAGGCGGATGATGGCCGGAGCGATCACTTGGAACGCTTTGGCGTCGGGATCTTTGGGACCTTCGGCGGGGATTTCTTTCAGGGCCAGGGTTCCCAAGTCCTCGGCGGGGCGATCTTGCGACGATCCAAAACCATAACCGCTGGCCGCGCGTTCCATCATGTTTTGCTTGATGCGGTAACTCACCAATGAAGCCCGGCGCTCGGAAGTACTGCCACGGATGGCATACCCCTGGCGCTTGGTCACGAGCGCGATTTCGTCATTGCCCTCCTCCTGTTTGAACCTGACGGGGGTATCATCACGATTGACACGCTGGAAGATATCAGAATCGAATTGGCGCATGAAGGCGGCGGCATTGCGTTCGGAAACGAGCCGTGCGCGGGTTGCGGCGTGCATGTCCAAGGCGTCCCGGGTGACGATGGTGGTCATCATCAGGAACATGCTCAGCACGGTCATGACGACCAGTAGTTCGATCAGGGTGAACCCCCGATGACAGGGTATGGAACGCAGGTGTTTCATGGCAATAACAAGCTGGTGAAAAGTTCCACATCGCCGTCGGGCGCGCCTTGTTTGCGCCGCGCCGGCCACACGATCCGGCCATGCAGGTGGCCGAGAAATCCCGTCGTGTCGCGGGTGGCTGTTAGATCGCATTTGAAGAAGGCTTGCTTCTCGTCACTCACGCGGTTTCCCGCGACATCAAACCACACCCGCACCTTGGCCGGCTTGGTATCCCAGACGATGGGTGTGAGACCCAGGGTGGGCGACGGCGGGCTGCCCGGAAGCTTGACGAGGTCGAGATCCCGGAAACACGTGTGCAGGAGTTCCACGGTGAGCGTACGCCGCGCATCGTTGGCGGCAAAGTTGCCGGAGGAGGCCAACGAACCCACGATCACGACAATCGCAAAGACAAAGATACCAAGGCTTACCAGCACTTCGATGAGAGTGAAGCCGTTGACAGGAATATGGCGGGGATTTTTCATGGCTGAATGACGCGGGATGATCCGGCGGCGCACTGGACTTGTACGATGGCGACATCTTGCTTGGCGGTGGCCGACACCCTGCCACCTCGGGTAGGTTGTATTCCGAGTTGAATGAGCGGCACCAATTGGTCCGCAGCCACCGGGAAACCACTCTCACCCGTGCCCACCAGAACCTGCCCGTCCGAGTTGATGACCAGCGATTCACCGGGCACGAGCGGATGGGCCTCCTGGGTCTGCGTCGCTGGCACCGCCGACTGTCCGCGGCGCGGCGCGATCACGATGTCCTTGGCAATCATGATGTCCTGAAACCTTTCGGGGCGGCGGAATTCCTGGGTCGATGTCCCTTTTTTTCCGGGGCGGTTTTCCACAAAGCGCATTACCAATTCACGGCTGCCTTCCTCTTGCTTATCAAAGAGAATCGCGACACTGCGGTTGTTGGCCACGGCCTGTGCGCGGGCCAAATCCAAGCAGCGGGCCATACGCGCGGCGGGTTCGTTGGCCCGGGACCCCGGCGAACGGAACAACACGTTGGACGCTGCCATCAACAGCATGATGATGGTCATCACCGCCAGCATCTCCACCAACGAAAATCCGCCGCGACAACCGCTTCCCCAGCGCAATTTCCTTCCTTGGCGCATCCCATTCTGGCCGGAATCCGAGGGATTCACACTTCCAATACTCATGCATATGTGATTACGTAGCATAGCAGATGGATTCATTTAACCCGTGCTTTTGGACATTGCAAGCGGCTTTTTGCAATTTTTTCGATTTTTTTTCATGAGACGCCTGAATCGAGTCGCAAACTGAAGGCGAACCCTGATGTGATGCCTGAAACATGGCGGTCTTTGATGGGTATGATTTGTGCGGGAAGGATGAAAGGCGCGCCGTAATCAGTCCGTAAAAGCCCCAGCACATTGGCACGTCAAGCGCCTTATCGCCATGCCCAATTCCTCCACCAGCACGCACCTGCGGCAGCATCCGGAATCTTTCACGGATTTCAGCCCGGAGGCGGATTCGCCGCTTGTGGATTTCCACCAGCGCCGATCCCGCGCCCTGGCAGCATGCCGCAACATCCATGAAAGCGCGGACGCGGTGGTACTCTGCGACCCGCACGATATCCATTACCTAACAGGATCGCGCCACTGCATTTCCTGGTTGGTGGTGCGGCAGAACGCCGCTTTCGCCGTCTCCCGCCACATGCTGGTGCGCGAAGCACGGGCCGAGGCCATGGACTGCGAGGTCCTGCTCCCATCCGCACGCTCGACGGATCGCCCCGACATCGAACAATTCGTCATCGGTGAGTTGGTCAAACGCGGACACCGCTCGGTTGTCGTCGATCCCGCCAAACTCACTGCCCAGTCGTACCTCGGGATCCTCCGCCACGCCGCCGCCGCCGGCCTGGAAATCCTCGAAACCCCCAACCTGCTGGCGGGCGTGCGCGCGGTCAAGGATGCCTGCGAGATCGCACTCACGCGCCGCTGTGTCCGCATCGCCCAACAGGCATTCGCAGGCTTGATCGCCGGTGGCGCCGGGTCGTTGATCGGCCGCACCGAAAAGGAAATTTCCAACGATCTGGAGTCGCGCATGTGGGCGCTCGGCGCTGATTGCCAGGGGTTTCCGGAAACCGGCGTGATCATCGCCAGCGGACCTAACAGCGCCAGTCCGCACCATACTCCGGGCTCGCGCCGCATCGTGGCCGGGGAAGCCCTGTTGATCGATTGGGGCGCGGAACTCGCGGGTTACCGCAGCGACCTCACCCGCACGATCTTTCCCGTCAGCGTGCCGGAATTCGCCTTGCACGCCTATCCGGTCGTCGCGCAGGCATTGCACCGCGCCAGCCAACAACTCCGCCCCGGCGCGGCCATGGGTGAAATCGACCGCGCCGCACGCGATACCATCACCGGCGCGGGTTATACCGAGTTCCACTACGGCGTCGGACACGGCTTTGGCCTGGCCATCCATGAGGCGCCATGGCTGCGCGCCCACTCGACCGAGTTATGTGAAGTGGACATGCTGACCACCATCGAACCCGGGATCTATCTGCCAGACATCGGCGGCATCCGCATCGAGAACGACTATCGGGTAACGCCGGACGGCAACGAATGCCTGTGCGATCTGCCGACCGATCTCGCGTCAATGATCATCGAGTAACCCTGAAATACCCTCTCCACGCAATCCCCAACCACCTATATATGAAAACACGCCATTCCATCCTGCTCGCCACCCTGGCCGCTCTCACCCCCATCCTGCCCGTCCTGGGCGCGGACCCGCCGCCCGCCGCCGCAGCGGATGCCCCCCCGAAAATCACCGTCGATGCCTCACGCGTCGGCGAACCGATGGCTCCGGAAATATACAGCCAGTTCATCGAGCATCTCGGACGCTGCATTTACGGCGGCATCTGGGCGGAAATGTTAGAAGACCGCAAGTTCTATCACCCTATCACGCCGGAGTTCCATCCGTATCGTTCGCTGACCAACACCCCGTTTCCCGTGGTGGGCGCATCGCCGTGGCAAATCATCGGCAATGGCAACGTGACCATGACCACGGATCATCCGTTTGTGGGACGCCACACACCGCTGGTTCCGGCAGCCACCGGCATCCGCCAAGGCGATCTCGGCATCACCCAGGCGAAACGCTACACCGGCTATGTCTGGCTCAAGTCCGCCGGAACTGCAGCCGCGCAAGTGAAACTCGAACTCGCGTGGGGCGATGGTGAAGCCGCGTGCAAAGCCGTGACTCTGGATCGCATCACTGCCGACTATCAACGCTACCCGCTGGAATTCGAGGCCGGCGCCACCACCGACAAGGCGTCGCTGACACTGCGGGTGGTGACCGGATCCGTGCTGATAGGAACCGTCTCGCTGATGCCGGCCGACAACGTGGAAGGCCTGCGCGCCGATACCCTGGCCTTGCTCAAGGAGCTCCAGGCCCCGATCTACCGCTGGCCGGGCGGCAACTTCGTCAGCGGCTACGATTGGCGCGATGGCATTGGCGACCGCGACCGCCGCCCACCCCGCACCAACCCGGCATGGACCGGGGTGGAGCACAATGACTTCGGCATGAATGAATTCATCCGCTTCTGCCAACTCGTGAAAACCGAACCGTGGATCACGGTGAACACAGGCTTCGGCGACGCGCATTCCGCCGCCGCCCAACTCGAGTATTGCAACGGCGCCGCCGACACCTTGTGGGGTGCGCGGCGGATCAAAAACGGGGCAGCTCAACCGTTCGCCGTGAAGTATTGGGGCATTGGCAACGAAATGTTCGGCGGATGGCAGTTAGGCTATATGAAACTCGATCATTATATCCTCAAACAAAACTGGGTGGTGGACACCATGCGCCAGGTGGATCCCTCGATCATCTGCATCGCCTCCGGCAACGCCGGCTCATGGAGCCAGGGACTGCTGAAAAGCTGCACCAGTCACATGGACTTCATTGCCGAGCATTTCTACACCCAGCAACGCCCCGATCTGTTAGCCCACGTCCGCCAAGTCCCCGACAACATCCGCGGCAAGGCCGAGTTCCACCGCAACATGCGCAAGGAACTGCCACAACTGAAAGGCAAGAACATCCGCATCGCCATGACCGAATGGAATTATTGGTATGGGCCCCACCAGTTCGGCGAGTTGGGCACACGTTACTTCGTCAAGGACGCGCTGGGCATCGCCGCAGGCCTGCATGAATATGCCCGCCAGAGCGACATCGTGGGCTCGGCCTTCTACGCCCAGACCGTCAATGTGATCGGGGCGATCAAGACCAGCCGGCGCAACGCCGCCTTCGAAACCACCGGCCTGGTGTTGAAACTCTATCGACAAAAGTTCGGCCAACTGCCGGTGTCCACCCAGGCGTCCGGCCCGATCGACGCCCAGGCCGCGTGGAGCACCGACCGCAAAACCCTCACCCTCGGCATCGTCAACGCCTCTAACAAACCCGCCACCATCCCGCTCACCCTCAGCGGCGCGAAACTCAAGCCCGCCGGCACCCGCTGGCAAATCGCCGATGCTGATCCGCTCGCCTTCAACGACCCTGACCAGCCACCGCGCGTGACCATCCAAGAGCAGCCTGTCAGCAATTTCCAGGGCGAACTCGCCGTGGCTCCTTGCAGCATCACCCTGTACGCATTCGAGGTGGAGTAACCGTCCCGCGTGTCTGCTCCGGGATGCCTCCACTATCCAACTCCCCCCTCCGTCCCCCGCCGCAACCGCTGCGGGGGACGTCATTCGGGGGGAATTTATCCTTGAAATATGAACCAAGGATGTTCATACTTCAAGAATGATCACGCGGCAATTGCTGAGAGAGAGGGTTGAAACGGCCTTGCGGCGGAGCCGGGTGGTTGCGTTGTTAGGGCCGCGGCAGTGCGGAAAAACGACTTTGGCGCGCGGATGTATCGAGGGCCGGGAAGCGACTTTCTTCGACTTGGAGAACTCCGTGGATTTGGCGAAGCTGGGTTTACCCCATCAGGTTCTCGGTTCGCTGGGCGGCTTGGTGGTTCTTGACGAGATTCAACTGCGTCCCGATCTGCTGCCGGTTTTGCGTGTATTGTCGGACCGCAACCCTTTGCCGGCGAAGTTCCTGCTCCTTGGCAGCGCAAGCCCGGACTTGGTCCGTGGCGCGGCGGAGTCATTGGCGGGGCGGATTGAGTTTGTGGACGTGAGCGGGTTCAGCCTGGAGGATGTGGGTGCCGCGGAGCGTGACCGGCTGTGGGTGCGCGGGGGATTTCCACTGGCATTTCTGGCCGCCAGTGACGCCGACAGCCTGGCCTGGCGCGGCAATTTCACCCGGACTTTTCTGGAACGCGATTTGGCCCGCTTTGGCATGGGAGCGGCGCCCTTGGCGGCCATAAGGCGGCTTTGGCAAATGATCGCGCATCACCATGGCGGCGTGTGGAACGCGTCCGAGTTCGGGCGTTCGCTCGGGGAATCCGCTCCCAGCGTGCGTCGGCATCTGGAGGTATTGAGCGGTGCCTTCGTGGTGCGGCTGTTGCCGCCGTGGTTTGAAAACATGGGCAAGCGGCTGGTCCGCCATCCCAAGGTCTATGTTAGGGACAGCGGATTGTTCCATGGATTGTTAGGGCTTGCAACCCTCGACGATCTCCGGGGGCATCCGAAATGCGGAGCCTCTTGGGAAGGTTTTGCCATCGAGCAGATCCTCGCCATCAGCGGCAGCACCCAGGCCTTTTTCTGGGCCACTCATGGCGGCGCGGAATTGGATCTCCTGCTCGTCCGGGGAAACCGCCGCCGCGGTTTCGAATTCAAATACACCGAGACCCCCGGCACCACCAAATCCATGCATTCCGCCCTTCACGACCTGAAACTCGACGAACTCACCGTGGTCTATCCCGGCCAAGCCTCATTTCCGTTAGGTGAGCGCATCCATGCCCGCCCGTTGGAGGAAGTGTTGCGGCTGGAGGGAGAGGCGGGCCGCTGACTTTGAGCAGTCCGGATCGTATGGCGTGACATTGAAAAGTGGACTGCGGCCCCGCATTCCGGAGTGAAGCGACCCAATTCCGAAAAATTCAAGAATCGCTCATTTCGTATGGATGATCCGGGGACAGGACACAAGGGCGCGGGCCAGCGGCGACGGCGCGAGATCCTCCGCCGCAGCGTTGCGCAGCGCGGCGATGGTGGCCGTCGGATCGAGCCGGTTGAGCGGGATCATGCCATAGCCCGCACCGATGTCCACGCCATCGCCGGTCCGCATTTCAAAATGCAGGTGGGCCGGATAGAATCCGTTAGCCGTGCCGACGGTACCGATGCGTCCGCCACGCGGGACGAGGGTGCCGGGGACGACGTCGATGCGGTCGAGATGCGCGGCCATCGAATGAAGGGTATTTCCATCGGGCATGCGATGGGCGATGACGACGACATTTCCCCAGCCGGGCGAGGATACTCCGGCAAACAGCACGAGGCCATCGGCAATGGCGAAGAGCGGATCTCCGAGGTCGGTGTTCATGCCGCCGATGCCGTTGAGATCGTCGCCGAGATGTCGCCCGCCACGCTTCTCATTCATTTCCCAAAATGGCTGGGCATTATAGACCAAACCGCCGTGCTCGGATCCCAGCGGCGGATCAAAGCGCACGGCGCGGGGGATTTGCGCCACTTGCCACGCGGTGGGAAAATCCAACCGATGATCGACTTCGCCGGCCGCCGGCATCGGCAACGGCCAATCCGCGTCTTGGAAACCGTCCCGCACCACGATGTGGGTTTTCAACATCCACCAGCCTGCCACCCCGGCAATGGACAGCAGGCCGACGAGCAGGAGGAACCGCATCCGCATGGACCGGAGATTGCGCACGTCTGGAGTTTGCACCACCCGGAAGCATCAATCAAGACCGCCGTTTCCTCCCGCAGGCAACGGCAACGCCGCTTGTATAATGCCGCCGTGCTTCCCGAGTTTCTGGTCCATGCGGGTCAGCAGCCGGTTCGTTTCGCCGGTCAGCCGGTTGTTCTCACGCTGGGCGTCGAGCGTGCCCGACGAATAACCGCCGCCGCCGACTTTGCCGAGCGACGTGACGATGGGATCAAGCCGCGTTGCCTGCGGGGACACGGACGCCCCGGTATCGGTTTTGCCAATAGCGGCGGCGGCCTGCTTCACATCCTCGGGCTTGGGCATCGAGTCGCGGATCGACTGGACGATCCTGCCAAAGCTGTCCCGCAGGCCGGTGGTGTCGATGAGTTCCGACGACGTGGACTCGCCCGCCTTGCGTGCCGCCGCCGCCACCCGCTCGCCAAGCACGGGCGTGCCAGACGACATGAGGGCATCCGCCTGTTGCGCCAGCTCCTTCATGTTGAAGCCGAACAAGTCCGCGCCGGTTTCCTTCCGGTCCTTGAGGATCTTGCCGAAGTTGGTTTCAACGTCCTGCGTTTCGAAGCCTAGCAGATCGCTCATGCCGGGGATTTTTGCCAGGCCCTTGAGCAGGTGCGCGATCACCCATTCCATGCCCGCTTGCAGAAATCAGGGTGGCGAAGGCAACCTTGGTGCTCTCGAAATCGGCGGCGGCATTGACCGCCTTCACGCCTACACCCATCGCCGCCGCACCACCCGCCAACGCCGCACCGATGCCCGCCTTGAGCGCAATGCCGCTCACCTCAAAACCTTTCCCCAGGACCACAGCGCCACCTTTGCCAAGTCCTGCCAGACCCGCGCCCGTCATCTTGCCCATGCGGCGTGCGGATGCTGCAACGAGTTCGGTGGCCCCGGCCATCGCCCGCTTCAACGCGCTAATGTCGGCTCCAAGGGTGACGGTCAGGGCACTCATGCGCCGGGAGTGGAGTCAACCGAGGGATGTCTCTACCATATTATGGCTACGCCTCTTCTTTTATGCGTGATTCTTCACAATGACTCCATTCTAGATCCGGACGGCTCCGCATCAAGTCCATCTAGAAGGTGTAGCGCATATCCAAAATTAGGTATGGAACTGCACAGTTTATTGAACTCATCTTGTGACAACTGCGCAGCTTCTTCATCGGACTTCCTCCTAAAATGCCAAGCCAAAACAACATGCTCCAAAATATGTTGGAAGTAGATGGATAGACCAAAGTCTTCATCGTCCCATATTGGAGAAACTTCTAGCTTAGATACTAGTGCATCGAGATGAACCCTCGCCTCCATCAGTTGTGCAACTGAAGCCGTGTTGTGCATATTCAAAACCAAGTCCATGGTTTATACCAGCATCTACAGGCATCAGCAGCAGCTTTTTTTAGCTCTTTGACAGCCTTTTCAAGATTTTCCAGTTGGCTCCTATTCCTATCGATGTGAGTTGCCCATCCCTGCCTAACGCCCTCGATTCCGCCCCTACGCGCAACGGTGGCTGGATCCAAGCCACCAGGATAGGATTCCGGATTGTTGATCCATCCCTGATGCTCATTAATGACATCATTGATACTATCAATTCCATTTTGCGCCTGTTTCAAGGCACTCTTTGCTTTCTCACACGGATCTTTCCCTTTGGCGTTTCTCTTGAAATTTTCGATAGCTTTATCGACCGCGGCTGCAGCTAATGCGGCGGTCGCTCTCTCAGCCTCTATCATTGCTGCCGCGCTTACATATCCTGCATCACTCGCAGCCAACTCTACCATGGCAGCAGCACCAGCAGGCGAGACGAGGGACTGCTGCCCCAAATAATCGGTGGCATTCAAACTTTTATTCCCGACGAACCCATACAAATTCACGCCACCTTTTTCAAAAATCGGATCCCTGCTGATCCACCGTCCAATATTCGGGTCGTAGTGCGCCTTTACGGTCTGTGTAAGAACGACCAAACCGACTGCCACGAGGAGGAGTGATTTGAAGATTTTCATGGGCTCATTGAATTACGGTGTTTCTCTAGCGTGTCTTGGGTGGCTGTGGCAAGTTCAAATTTTTGACGCCAACCGGCATGCCCGACGTTGGAATTCCGGGTTGGGGATCGGGGACACCGCCCGGCAGCATGCGGTTCTGCTGTCGTTGAGCCTGCTGCTGTCGCCAGATGGCCCACGCCACCTTGGGAGGAATTCCCCAAAGGGACGGATCCGGCGGCATGCCGACTCCGCGAAGGTGGGAGCGTGGCGGTGGGTAACGGCGCGTTTTACAAGACCAAGAATGGTCTGAAAGTAACGCGAGTCCGGCGTGAGGCGTGCTGCGGCCTCATGCGCCGGGTGGAGTCAACCGCAGGGGAAACAGAAAATCAATCACCTCCCTTGACGACTTGACTCAACAGTGGGGAGTTCTGCGGCTCAGGATTCGTCGGAATGAAGTCCCAGGCGGGTCTTGAGCCGGGAGAGTTTTAGTGCCGCATCGGCCCACTGGTCAACCAGTTTGCGGAAGC
>CAISTY010000270.1 GCA_903888515.1 Akkermansiaceae bacterium
CCTGCGCGAATGTCTGCCGGAATTTATCGCAGGTTTCCGCAAAACCAATCCGTTGGCGAAAATCATTTCAGAAAACCTCGATGTTGACAGGGCCGAAGGTTGGCGCCTAGCCTCGTGAGGGGAATTCCCCACTGTTGAGTGGATAATTTACGGTCAGTTTACTTGGATAAGGTTGATGGCGCGACCGATTTCTGGCCTGTTGCCCGTGACTGGCTTCGAAAAATGCAGCAGCAGGGGCATATGGATAGTGGTATTTCAATTCCAGATTAAATATGAATATTACATGGAAATTTGTAATTCGAGCTGAGAAATTCACATGTAAACTAATAGCTAATTCTCTAGGTTTAGCTTTGTCTTCACTTGATGAAGTGAGATCAATAGCAAGCATAATTAATTATAAAATTAAAGTTGCAAATCCACACAGTGGAGACCGTTCTGAAATGATCGAAATTTGGGAACCTCCTGATTCTCCCTGCCTTACAAAGCTGCTTCAAATCATAGAGGATCGTTACGGTTTCAAGCCATGGCCACACGCCGTATTTGATGTGAGCCAATCCGATAAATACTTCGGAGTCCAACGTCTCCGCACCTTCAGCAAGAAGGAAATCGACGATGCCGAATACCTGTGCTATTCCCCACTGGGAAGCGTCGGTCATGCCGCGTTCCGGGAGGAAGGCTTGTTTGAGCGAGACCAATACATTGTCCAGAACTTTAAGAAGCTCAAGAAGCCGGTCGATATCGGCTTGCTCCAGCCCTTTCACGGCATCGCCGTCACGACCGGAATGAAAGAGCTTTGGGAAGAGCAGAATCTGATCGGATTGGACTTGAGCAAGGAGGTGATTGGCTCGCTAGGCAATCTCTGGGGCTTCGGCAGCTCCATTATCCTGCCACGCAGTCTCACGCGCTTGGTGAACGGGCAAGGGCGAGATGTCGATCCAGATGTCTGGAAGGTAACGACGATCCATGGAGGCACAGAAGAGCATCTTTTCGATGATGGATGCAGACCCTACATTCTGCGCTACAAGCGGGAGGAGATCACCAGATTGGAACCTTTCGATGTGGCTGGAATTTATGAATTCACGGGCAACCACAAGCACGGAGCGTATCGCGGTAGTATCGTCAGCCAGCGGTTTAGCCAAGTCCTCAAGGAACTCGGCGTGAAGCGATCCTACTATGTACCAGTGGCCTTGGAGTAATGGCCTTTGTTTCGGCACTCTTGTGCGTGCTGCTTTTTTCCTTCACGGGAAAAAGCCAAACAGCCTTCGACAAGCTCGCCCAAGGCGACTAAAACAGGCCACAGAGGTGTGCATTTGCTGCTGGAAGTGCCGCCGATGCGGGAGGGCGGGTTGTCGGATGACGAGTTGCTGCGGCGGATGAAGGCGGTTCACAGCGAGGTGACGGTAGCGGAGGTGGCGAAACGCATGGCGGAGTTGCGCAAAGCCGGACGGGACGCGGCGGCGCGGGAGTTGCATGAGAGCATCACCTACCGGATGCACGACCTGGGCGAGTTCATGAAGGCGTTGCTGCAGCGGTTCTCGCGGTGGTTCAATACGAATCACCAGCGGAGCGGAACCTTGTGGGAATCACGCTTCAAGAGCGTACTGGTCGAGGACGGCATCGCGGCACAGACGATGGCGGCCTACATCGACCTGAATCATGTTAGAGCGGGAATGGTGGAGGATCCGGCGGACTACCGGTGGAGCAGTTATGGAGAGGCGATGGGCGGCGGCCCGAAAGGCAATGGCAAGAAGGCGCGGGCGGGCTTGGTGCGGGCGCTCATGGCGCACAAGGGCAAAGCACTAAATCCAAAGCATGAAATCCCAACCCGGCGAAGCCGGAACCAAAAGGAGTCAGGCGTGACAGCGTGATCCGTCAAGTTCGATTGGATTGATGATTGTGGATTGTGGATTGTGGATTGAAGAAGTGACCTTGGGACATCTCCCAGGCGGCATGCAACTGCTGAATGTTGGGCATTGGGGCTCGAATATCCCTTCAAAAATCAAAAATCCTCAATCGGCAATCGTCAATAAACCGCTGTCAGCGGCACGGAGCGCGCTAAATTGGGTTCATGAACGCGCCACTTCTGACCGAACGATTTGCCAAGGATATCAAAGGGACCATCGAATGTTTCGACCGCATCGTGCTATTCGGCACCTACGGTTCGGTCGCCTATCCTGGGGCGATGGAGTCGTTGTTGCACCTCCGGGGTGTCCGCCTGATCGACTACGCCAAAACCTACGCCAACGAGTTGCGCCTCGCCGTCGCCAACCATATCCGCCAGCGCGCCGCCGACGAAAACATCCCCGTCATCCAAGTCAACGCCGGACAACGCAAGGAGTCCCTCGTCGAGGAACTGCTTGTCAAACGCGGCCGGCGCGAGGGAGTGGTCTGCATACTCGGGGCCATGGAAAGCTGCCGCACCTACAAGGTCGGCAAGAATCAATGGACAGAAAGGGACAGAGAAATAATTAATTTTGGGGCTTGCATTGTTGCTGGCGGTGGGTAGGCTGCGGGCATCATGAGACGCGCGCGCTGGCTGGCACCCTGGAAAGACTCGAGTGAACGCCCGGTGATCTACCATTGCATCACGCGGGTGGTGGAGCGGCGCCTGGCATTCGGGCAGGCGGAGAAGGAGCAACTGCGGACCTACATGCGGATGCAGGAGAACTTCACGGGGTGCCGGGTGCTGGCGTACTGCCTGATGTGCAATCATGTGCACATTCTGCTGGAAGTGCCGCCAATGAAGGAAGGCGGGCTGTCGGACGATGAGTTGCTGAAACGTTTGCGTGCGATTTATCCGGCGGTGATGGTGGCGGAGGTGGCGAAAGAACTGGCGGACGCGCGGAAGAAAGTGCGGGCCGGGCTGGCGTCTGAGAACATGGTGACCTCCATTCACGAACGCTACACCTACCGGATGCACGACTTGGGAGAGTTCATGAAAACGCTGCTGCAGCGCTTCACGCGGTGGTTCAATTGGAAACACGAGCGGACTGGCACCTTGTGGGAATCGCGCTTCAAGAGCGTGCTGGTGGAAGAAGGCTGCGCGGCGAAAACCATGGCGGCCTATATCGATCTCAATCCGGTTAGAGCGGGGATGGTTACGGATCCGGCGGAGTATCGCTGGAGCAGTTATGGCGAGGCGATGGGCGGCGGGCCCAAAGGCGATGGCAAGAAGGCGCGCGCCGGGCTGGTGCGGGCGATCATGGCGCACAAGGGTTACGAGGCGGACGCCCGGCACTGGGCGGGCAAGGTTTCCAGGGAATACCGGATGATATTGTTAGAAGAGGGGCTGGAAAAGCTCAAGGAAGAGGTGAACGAGAGAGGCGAGCTTGAGGTGAAGGTGGTGAGGAAAGGGATGAGGAAAGCCGTGGCGGATGCGGAGTTGGAGATGCTGGAGCGGAGCCGGGATGTGGCGCTGGGGAAAATGTTGCGCTGCCGTGTTAGATATTTCACGGATGGAGCGGTGATCGGGAGCCGGAGGTTTGTGGATGAAGTGTTTCGATTGTGCCGGGATCGGTTTGGCGGCAAGCGCAAGGACGGTGCGCGGAAGTGGCGCGGCAACGGCGCGGCAGCCGCAGGCACGCTGTGGAGTGTTAGGGATTTAAAGAAGGGGATCGGGTAAGTGAGGAGCATGTCCTGAGCATCCTTCGAGCAGTGGACAAGTACATTCACAACATTCCAACATGCCTTGGGCTGACCCATTATCCTCGCTTGAGTTGCGGTCTCGGCGAGACCGCGCCACCTGCCAGTTGCGGTCGCCTCCTGCCTAAAACATGTCAGGATGATTTCGCCGCGCGGGGTTTGGGATGTGTCCGTTCGTAGGGCGATTCGCCCGCAGCCAAACGATACAAGCGTTCGGTCCGGGTGCGGATCGCTTGTTGAATCAGGTACGCGGCGTAGACCAGCGTCACCGTCATCAGGGTGATTTTTTCGAGAGGTTTCATAAAGCGTTCTTTTTGTGAGGCTGCTGCCATTCAAGCCAATGCCCGGGTGGACGGTATGCCTGACAGCATGTGGAAAGTAACCCGCCGGGTTGCATAGGCAAGCGCAATCCTTTCATATTCCGCGCATTGTGGGGCTGAATTGTGGGGGTAAAAAGAGGGTGGCGGATCGGACGGACTGGCATATCTTTGTCCAGCCATGACTGCCGTCCCTATGTTATTCGTCCTGTGGGGAATTTTCGCACTTGCCGCCTGCTCGGGCGCAGACCACAAGAAATCCGCCATGGAAACCCGTGCCGAAATGCCCGCCGAACCCGCCGGCAAGGTTGTCAAAACCGACGCCGAGTGGAAAACCCTGCTCAAGCCCGAACAATTCCGCATCCTCCGCGAGGCCGGCACCGAGCCACCTAACGGCGATGTCTATCAGGAATTCAAACGCCAGGGCAAAGGAACCTATCATTGCGCCGGCTGCGGTGCCTTGTTATTTTCCTCCGATCAGAAATTTGATTCCGGCTGTGGCTGGCCGTCGTTTTACGATCCCGTCAAGGCGGACAACGTAGTGATGAAGATGGACACCAGCGGTGGCCGGACGCGTGTGGAAGTCACCTGCGCGAAATGTGGCGGCCACCTCGGCCATGTTTTCGAGGGTGAGGGATTCAAAACCCCCACCGACAAGCGTTACTGCATCAATGGCGGCGGTCTCAAGTTCGTGCCCGCCAAGGAAAAGTAAGCAGGGGCACCGTACCATGCGGCTGCGCAGGCGGATCCACCGGCACAGATCGACGCACCGGTTTCTCCCGCGCATTCCGACTCACCGCCATCCATCGCGCGGCGGATGCGGCAATGTCAGATTTTCCAAGGTGCATGGGGCGCGTGGCCCTTGAACAGCGCGTTCGCCTCCGCATCGTTGGGAAAAGTCTCGTACTTGGTATCGAAGGTCAATTTGCGTTGCAAGCGGCAGGCCAGATCGGCGGCATGGCAAAGATTGTCCCCGGCCACCGCAGGATCTATCGGGGCAATGGTTGCTTCGCGGCTTTTCACGCTATCGAGGAAATTGCGCTGGTGGCTGGAACTTTGAATCAGCCGTGTTTTGAAGCTGGTGGAATCGAGACGGGCCAAATCCTGAGGTTGCGCGTTGATCCGGTTGCGGTCCACGTGCACCCATCCGTCCGCGCCTTCGAAGGCGGTGCCATGGGAATCTATCCGGCGGTAGCGTTGCATCCATTCATCACCATGCGCGAACGCGTCGCCGGTGGCCTTGCCATGATTGCCGCCATTGGGCACTCCCACGAATTTCATGGTCAGGCCGGTGGCAAACTTGAAATCGACTTCCCACACGATGGCGGTGTCACTGATGCCCTGCTCGGGGCGGAAAACCCCCTTGCCTTGGATTTCCACCTGCCCGGTTGCCCGGTCACCCGCGCCCCATAAAGCAATATCCAACGGATGAATCCCCCACCCTGCGATAAACCCGAGCGCGTAGTTGGAGACAAACCACCAGGTCTTTGTCGATCCGTTATCGGAACAAAGGTCCTCCGTGTGCTCGCGCCGGCGCGCTGGACCTTGCCAGAAATCGAAGTCCAGTCCCGGCGGTGGCGGCGTGACCTTGGTGGCGCCGCCGGGCGCGCTGCCGGGAGCCCAGATGTTGATATGCTTGAGATCGCCGATGAGGTTGTTGAGAGTCAACTCACAGGCGAAGCGGAAATTCCGCGATGATCGTTGCTGGGTTCCAAATTGGAAAAGGCGCTTGTTCTTGGCGAGTGCCGCACGCAGCGCCTGACGTTCATCGAGTCCCATGCCCAGTGGTTTTTCCACATAAACATCCTTGCCCGCGTTCACCGCCGCAATGGCCGCCAGCACATGCCAGTGATCCGGCGTGGCCACCAGACAGGCATCAATATCCTTTCCAGCCACCAATTCCCGGAAGTCATGGTAGGTTTTCAAATCCTTGTTCTGATAGAGCGTGTTGATCTTGTCGGTGGCGATCTGCAAGCGGTCTTTATTGACATCACAAGCTGCGACGACCTGGCAGTCGGGCTGTTTCAGGAAACCGCTGAGCACGCCCATGCCCTGCGGACCGCAACCGATGATCCCAAGGGTGATGCGGTTCGATGGCGCGGGTTTGCCCGCTTCCAATCCCAAGGCGGAGGCCGGGATGATGGCCGGAAAGGTGCGGGCCGCAAGGGCGGCGGCAAGATGGCTTTGAATGAAACGACGGCGGGTGATGGATTGCATGGCGTTAGGCAGTGATGGCATCTGGATGCATGGGGTTTTGTTTGATTTTGAGAATACCCATCCGGTTTGCCGCATCAAGCAAAATGAGTTTTGAGAGTCATTTTTTGGCGGCAGATCGGGGTGCTTTCTGTTGGAAAAATAATTCTTGGCAATGTGCATCGGACGGATAGGCTGCCCGCGCAACCAAGTATTTCCATGAATCCCACCCCAATTCTGCCAGACTCCCGTTCTTCCCTTCCGGTTTCCGATCCGCGCCGCGGTCTGCCCATGCAAGGCAGCTTGCTGTCGGTGATGGTGCTGGGTGCCGCAATGGCCTTCACGGGCTGCAAGGATGCCGCCAAAGTGGCGGAATCCTCATCCCCCAAGGACACGGCCCTCAGCAAGGATACCGCCAAAGTGGCGGAACCCGCATCCCCCAAGGGCTCGGCCCTCAAGCAAGCCAATCCCGGCCCGGTGAATGTTTTGAAGCCGCTCAGCCTCAAACCCAAAATGTTCGCCGACCTCACCGGCAAATGTGCGATTCCCGACGAACTCGCACTCGACGGCAAAGGCAACATCCTGGTCTCGATGCCCAACTGCCTCGAATACGAAAAGTTCACGCCGAAAATCGCGATGCTGGATAAGGACGGCAATGCAACCGACTGGTGTGTCACGCTGCCGCTGCACCCGAAGACCAACAAGGTGCATCCGATGGGCATGGAATTCGGCCCCGACGGCAACCTCTATGTCTCCGACAATCAATACTTCAACGACAAGGACCACCAATCCCGCATCCTGCGCGTCATCTGCAAGGACGGCAAACCGGTGTCCTGCGAGGTGGCGGTCGAGGGAACCAAACTCTCCAACGCCATCCGTTTCAAAGGCAATGATTTGTATCTCACCGACACCTTCTTTGATCTGCCCGACAAGCGCGACCAGAGCGGTATCTGGCGTTTCTCGCTGGATGAGATCGGCGCGGGCAAGCCGGTGGTCAAGGTCAAGCCGCTGGGCAAGGATCCGCACATCCTCGCCAGCTTCACCGCCAAACCGCAACCGGCCAAGGCCGACGGCACCGTTGAAGAAACCGCAGGTGCGGACGGCGCGGCCTTTGACAGCGCCGGCAACCTCTACGTCGGCCTCTTCGGCGACGGCCAGTTTTTCAAGATCACTTTCAATCCGGACGGCAGCCTCAAGAGCAACGAAAAGATCATTGATGACCCGTCCTTCAAATGCTGCGACGGCATCTGGTGCGACCCGAAGACCGACAAGATCTATATGGCCAACTCGGCGCGCAACTCGATTCATATCTACGATGCCCGCAATCACACCTTGCAGATGATCTGGGAGAACGCCGACAGCGACGGCAAGGACGGTCTGCTAGACCAGCCCTGCACGGCATGCCTGCTGGGCAACAAGCTCGTCATAGTGAACTTCGACATGCCGTTCCCCGGTCTGCTCAACTCGAAGCATGATGATCCGATCAGCGTTTCGTATATCGAGATGCCCTGATCTTACGGCCATTCATCATTCATTCACCCGGTTCAAGTTCACAGAGCCCCCATCCAACCCTCAAGGAGACACCCCATGACATTCGGAAAATTCATGTTAATCCCGTTGTTCATCGCATTCCAGGCCTTCACCATGATGGTGATCGCACCGTTCATTCCCGGCGCGGACAAAGTTTTGTTAGGCGCGCCCGGACTCATCACCTGGATTGCATTCCAGGCGTGGGCGATGTATTTTCTGGCTGGCTGCACGCCCAAGATGGGAGCCAAAACATTGGTGGGCTATGCGGGTGGCATCCTCGCCTCGATAGCCATCTTCGAGTTGAACGGTGTCTTGAGCAGCCTGAATTCGGCGCCTATTCCGTGGGGTCTCTGTCTGGCCGTGTTTGTGGTGGTGATTCCCGTGATCATGATGGAAAAAGTGCCCGGGCTGGATTTCATCCCGGCGTATTTCATCGGGGCCGGTGTTTTCTTTGCCCTGATGACCCACGGCGGCAAGCCCGAGGGAATGTGCACCACTTCATGGTATGGTACGGCAGCCCTTGCCGAGATGGTGGCTTGTGCCATCGGTTTGGTGTATGGTTGGATCACCGTCACCGTGCGCACTTGTTACACCAACAAGGTCACTTCCGCAGGCCCGCAGTGATCTCCCCCATCCTTCCGTGCTCAGCTCCGCACCTTGGGTTTCCAATGTGCGGTGGTGCGTGAAATGAATGTCGCACACCCGCAGGCCGGAGCGGCAAGCAGCATGTTGAAAAATCGAACCCGTGAAACCCCAGCGATGAAACACCAATTGATACAGCTAGTGATTGCGGCAATGATTCTTTCTCCGCTAGCCACCAGCGGCGAGGAGACTGCGGGCAAGCAGCCGCCGTTATTGATCGCGAGCTTTTCAAGAAATGCCGCCTTGATCGTCTCGGCAGACGGCAAGGTCGTCTGGGAATCGGAGAAAATGCCCGGCGCGTGTCAGGACGCCTGGCTGCTTTCCAACAACCATGTCCTGCTCAGCGGTGGCACCCAGGTGCGGGAAATCACTGCGGATCAAAAGGTCGTCTGGCAATATGACGCGCCCAAGGACGTGAAAATCGAAATCCACAATTGCCAACCGTTGCCCGATGGTGGTGCGTTGATCGGCGAGGGCGGCACGTGCCGCCTGCTGGAAATCGACAACCAAGGGAAAATCGCCAAGGAAATCAAACTCCCCTTGGGCGGCAATGCCCACACGCACATGCGGCAGGTTCGCAAGACCGCGCAGGGAACCTATCTGGTCACTGCGGCGGGGGAGAACAACATCCACGAATACGACGCCCAGGGCAAGGAACTGCGATTGCTGTCAGGCAAGGAGATCGCCAAACAAGGCGTGAAGTGGCCGATCGTCCACAGCGCGGAACTCCTCAAGAACGGCAACCTCCTCATCGGTGGTGCCTATGGCATGCCCGTCATTGAAGTCGATGCGGCGGATAAAATCGTGTGGAAACTCGCGGCGGAGGACATCCCGGAAATCGGTTTCGCCTACTCGGCCGGCTGCTTGCGCCTGCCTAACGGCAACACCGTGGTCGCCGCCTATACCAGCAAATACCCGGTCTTCGAAGTGACCCCCGACAAAAAAGTGGTCTGGAAACTCCAGAACCCGGCGATTGGCAAACCCGCGCATGTGAAAGTGTTGGTTCCGGCTGATGTCGAAAGGTTCCTCAAGAGTGTGGGGAACTAACGGATAAGTGGGGAACTAAGTGTGGTGGCACTTCGATGCCGGCGTGTTTCGCCAGTGTCATGCTCAGGGCCTCGTTAGCCGGAACTTCCTCGTAGGGCAGAGGATTCGGTTTGAGGATGAAGCATCCTCCGCAGTCCACGATCTTGAAGCATCCTGCCTTGGGTTTCAATACGGCCGAGAGTTTTGGCTGCACTCCTTGGATGGACATCTTGTCGGCCCGCAGACGTGCCTGCCGCAGTTGCTCGTTCTGATTCAGGGGCAGCGGTTCCAAGTGGTTCAGCCGGGAACGCTGCGAAATCGTACGCTTCGGCACGAACCGGCAGGTTCCAATCGAATATTGAGCACCCCGAGCACCGCTCGCAGATTTTTCCAACTCGCCCGTCCCTTCCCTGCCTCCAAATCCTGCACCTCATTCCTGCTCACCCCGGCATACAGCGCCAGTTCCATCTGGCTCTAACCACCTTGTCCATGCGGGCGTGCACTTGTGGTGATCCGCGATGTGGACCGCTGCCACACGACCCGGATGTTGCAAAAATGAATAAAGCGCATAAATTCGCCCGTATCAACCACGACGCGACACCATCATGCACCATCAAGCGATCACTCTTTTCGCGGCTCTAGCCACCTTGTCCCTGGGTGGGGTTGGATGGTGCGTGGCGGACAACAAGCCCCCCACGCCCGACACAAAACCTGCGCCCATACTCCTTCAGTCGAAAATTCCCGGCAACTACAAATGGCCTCCGGCCGATCAGGTGTTGGATCAGAATTCGCTGCCCGATGCCGCCGACAAGGATGAGTTGGACGCGGTGCTGCGCCGCATGGGCGCACTCATCAAACATCTCAAGACCTTGCCGCGTTGCCCCGAACTCAAGACCGCCGAGGCGCGGCTTGCCGGGTTGAAGACCCGGGCTGGATTGCTAGAAGCCAGCGATGCCAAGCGTGAGCAGCTTCTGCTGGAAGCGTGCGAGCTGCAACGCAAGGTGGCCTTGGCCAATCCGTTGCTGGATTTCACCGACATCCTGTTTGTGACCCGGACCATCCGCCAGGCCGGGCAGGAACCGGCTGGCGACCACATGTGTGACCAGTATTACGGGCAGAACGGGAAAAGCGGGGGCAGACTGTGCATCCTCAAGAACGCGTTTTCGGACAACCCGACACTCATCGACGTCGTGCAAAACGCCAAAGTGCAAAACGGCCGGCTCGCCGGACAATCACTCATGGGCGGATCGTTTCTATCACCGGAACTTTCCTACGATGCCAAAACCATTTATTTCGCATGGTCTCCCGGATCGGTGGTTCCGGCTGCGGATTACTGGACCAAAAATTCGTCATACCATATCTTCAAGGTCAATGTTGACGGGACGGGCCTTGTTCAATTGACCGATGGCATGTGGGATGATTTCGACCCGTGTTTGTTGCCGAACGGCAGGATAGTTTTCGTATCCGGCAGGTGTTCGCGGATTCCGGGGACGGACGGAGGCCTGAGCTTTCTCCGGTGCGGACGCTATTGTCCCACCTATAACCTCCACTCCATGAAGGCCGACGGCAGCGACATATATCCCATCAGTTACCACGAAACCCATGAATGGCATCCATCGGTCAATAACGAAGGCATGCTCGTTTACACCCGCTGGGATTATATCGACCGGAATTTCAGCGCCGCGCACCATATCTGGGTCTCCTATCCCGATGGCAGCGACCCCCGTTCGTATCACGGCAACTATCCCATGTGGCGCTGGGAGGGCGATCCTGTTAGCCCGGACGGCAGGAAGCTGCGGCCGTTTGCCGAGCATCAGATCAGGGCCATTCCGAATTCGAAGAAATATGTCGCGACCGCCGACGCTCATCACGGCCAGTCCTTTGGATCGCTGGTGCTCATTGACCAGAGTATCGAGGACGATGGCAAAATGTCGCAGGTCAAACGGATCACTCCCGATGCCCTGTTCCCGGAAAGTGAAATCGGGTGCCGGACAGGATATATGTATGGCACCGCCTGGCCGCTCAGTGAGACGGATTATCTGTGCAATTACCAGAATGACATCATCCTTCTGGACGCGGCCGGCAACAAAACCATGGTGTATGCATGCGATCAGGCGGCGCAGGGGTTCCGGGCGATTGATCCCATTCCCGTCAAACGCCGTGCCACACCGCCGGTGATCGCCGCGCGCACCAGCCAGGGAATCGACGCGGCTCCCAACCCACCCAAAGCGACCGTTGCGGTCATGAATGTCTACACCTCGGATTTCACGTGGCCGCCGGGAACCAAGGTGAAATGGCTGCGGATCATCCACTATCTGCCGAAAACGACCAATGCACCCGATAGTCCGCGGATCGGGTTCGGCTCGCAAAACGCCGCGCGAATGTCGCTCGGCGTGGTGCCGGTGGAAGAGGACGGCAGCGCGTATTTTGAAGCACCGGTCGGCAAGTGCATCTACTTTCAAGCGCTGGACTCGCAAGGAATGGCCATCGCCAGCATGCGTTCGGCAACCTATGTCCATCCGGGGGAACAACTATCATGTGTCGGATGTCATGAGAACAAATGGCAGGCGGCGCCGCGTTCCGATGCGATGGCGCTCAAGCGGCCGCCGTCGCCCATTCGGCCGGAATTCACCGGTCATCAATCCGATCCCACCCAGGGTGGTATGCCATTCAATTATCATTTGCTCGCAAAGCCGGTATTCAACCAGAAGTGCATTCCATGCCATACCAGCCAGAGCAAGGGGTTCACCTCGTCGGAGTACGCGTCGCTGAAGCCGTATGCCTATTTCTATAACGGTGGTGGTGACAATACCGGATCACGCGCCACACCCGGGAATTTCGGTGCCATGGCATCGCGTATGGGCAAAGCACTGATGACGCCGGCGCATCGTGACCGGATGGCCCAGGGCAAGTTCACGCAGGAGGATTTCCGCCGCATCGTGATGTGGCTCGATTGCGCATCGGACGAACTCGGGGCCTACAGCGCGCCCGACCAGCAACGCGACGGCAAGGTGGTGTGGCCGGTTCTGCAGGTCAATTCCGCGGATCCGTTAGGTCTCAAACCGCTTGCCGCGGACCCTGCGGTTAAGCACGGCCCGGAGCGTCCGGTAGTTCTCATCAGAAACTCACAACCATGATATATATACACAAGAATGTAATTACTGTAATGGCCGCATTGGTCACCCTTAATGGCGGGCTTTCCACACTGCATGCCGCGGAAAACAACACCCTCTGGTTGGACGAAATGAATTTGAGCCATGGGGTTTCCGGGTGGAATGGAACCCATGCCAAAAAAACCGTCGACAACAAACCCCTGACCTTGCGCGGCAAGGTGTATGAACGTGGAATCGGCACCCACGCGGCCGCAGCTCTGCGCATCGATCTCGACAAGCGCGGAGTTCGTTTCAAAGCCACCGTAGGGGTCGATGATGGAGTCGGCAGTCAGGGATCGGTCGAGTTCATGGTGAACAGCGAGCGCAAGACATTGTGGTCCAGCGGCATCCTCAAAGGCGGGGGTGAGGTCAAGTCATGCGACATCGATGTGACGGGCCTCCAATTCCTCGACCTGCTGGTGGACACCACGCCCGACGGATTCCGCAAAGATCATGCCGACTGGGCGGATGCCCGCATTGAATACCAAGGCGACAAAGCACCCGAGACAAAACCTTCGCCGAGGCCGCTGCGACTGAAGACTCAGATCACCCAGAGATGGCCTGCGGCTGACCAGGTGTTTGACAAGAATTCGCTGCCCGATCCCGCCGACAAGGATGAGGTGGACGCGGTGCTGCGCCGCACCGGCGCACTAATGGCACACCTCAAAACCCTGCCGCGTTGTCCCGCCATGGATGCGCAGGAGAAACGTCTCACCGAGTTGAAAACCCAGGCCGGACAAATTGAAATCGATACTCCCAAGCGTGATGAGCTGCTGCTGGAAGCGTGCCAGTTGCGCCGCAAGGTGGCCTTCGCCAATCCGTTGTTGGATTTCGACAAGATCCTGTTCATCAAGCGCCACTTCTGTCCCGATGCCGAAACGACAGGCAACCACATGTGCGACCAGTTCTTCGGCTTCAATGCGATCCGCGGCGGCGGCTTGTTCGTGCTGGAAAATCCCTTTTCCGACAAGCCGACGACGCGCAACGTGCTGGAGAAATCGGTGTGCGAAAACGGGCGCTACAAGGGAAAATCGTTGACCTCGCAGGACGGATTCCTCTCGCCCGAGTTGAGCTTCGATGCGAAGGAGGTGCTGTTTGCCCGGACCGAAATCGCGGATAACGAGGGTGACCGCAAACGCTACGCGGGGCGGGGATTCGAAAGCAACACCTACAAGATTTTCCGGGTGAAACTCGATGGCAGCGGGCTGACCCAA
>CAISTY010000271.1 GCA_903888515.1 Akkermansiaceae bacterium
CTGCCGCATCGGTATGGCGTGGAGCGAGGACGGCACCAACTTCACCCGGCATCCCATGCCGGTGCTTTATCCCGACAACGATGAGTGGAAGAAATATGAGTGGGAAGGCGGCTGCGAGGACTTGCACATCGTCGAGGATGAGAGCGGCACGGCCTACATGAACTACACGATGTATTACGGCGGCGCGGATCGTGTGATCGGGCTGGCTACGTTCACGCCGCCCCGTCCTGCACCATGACAGGCTTCAACCAACCCCCATTTCCCCGCCATCCGGTCCGGCCACCGGCTTTTCCAACGGCCTTTACCCCCAGCAATTTCCAGAAAGCAAATTCCTGCGCGCCTTATTCACTCCCGCATGCGATGAAACCCCAACCCCGAGGAACCGGATGCGTTAATTGCGCTCGTCCGGATCAGTGGGGGGCGTCGTCCGGCCTTCGGTCGGGCGGCCCTATCCCGGAAGCAATAGTTGGGCATGGATAATACTTCCACCAACACGGGCGGGCCGCCCGTGTTACACTTTGCTTGCTTGACAAAGGTCTGTCCGCCGATCCATATTCCTACAGATCCTCCATGTCGTTCAAGTCGCCCAGATTATTCTTGATGTTCGCGGTTTTGCTTGCCGCCGCGCTGGTCTTCGTAGTGAGCCGTGGCAAATCTCCCGCATCAACCGATGCGGAATCCGCGGCCTATGCGGAAATCGTCGCTCTCTACCAGAGCAAGAACATGCAAGGCACAAGGGACAAATGCGATTTGTTCATGAGGAACTACCCGGATTCCAGCCGCATTGAGCCAGTCGCCGCGCTCGCGGGCGAAACGCTCGTGCAAAGTGGGGAGTGGCAGGAAGCCGGCGTTTGCTTCCGCGACCTCGAGAAGCGGTTCCCGAAGTCCCAAAACTTGGACCGTTATGTTTTCTATCAGGCCCTTGCTTTTTTCCAACAGGGAAATTTCAAGGAGTCCTTCCTGTTGTTTGAACAACTCCTCAGGACTTGTCCGAACAGCCCACTCGTCGAAAACGCCCTCTATTACAAGGCGATGTCGAATTTCTTCAGCAACAAATACAAGGAAACCATCGCTTCCTGTAAGGAGTATCTCGCCAAGTATCCCGACGGACATCACGCCGGCGACATGATCTACCGGCTTGCCTTCATCGACTTCAACGACAAGGGTGATGAGTCGACCCCCGCCGACCAACAGGCCGCCGATAAGAAAAAAATGGCGGACAAAATCGCCAGTGAACTGGCGGCCTTCCTGACCAAGCATCCCGACAATGCCGCCAACGGCGCGATGTACTGCCTCATGGCCGATACCTATCGCAGGATGAACCAAAACGACGCGGCCATCACGGCCTATCAGGAAGCGGTCAAGACCGACAGTCTCGACGACGTCATCCAGTATGCCCTCGATTCCGCCACCGAGTTGATGCAGGTCAAAAAGGACTGGGAGGGAATCGCCAAAATGCACGGGGATTTCATCACACGCAAGCCCGAGAGCCAGTTGGCGATGCTCTCCACCATCTGGGTCAAGCGGGCGTTGACCTTTGCGGGCAAGAGTGCCGAGGCCTCCGAAATACTCGCGACCTACCTCAAGAACCGCATCGGCGATCCCACCGGTGAGCAGGTCGAGGCGCTCATCGACGAACTCGTCAAAACCTTGGTGCCCAGAAAAAAAGCCAAAGACATTGACATCGATGCCATCGACAAACAACTCGTCGATCATCTTAACAAGATCACCGCCGACAAGCAAAACGCGACCACCGCCGCCCGCATTGATTATGCCCGCGCCCACCTTGCCCAGATGCTCAAGCGGACGGATCTTTCGGATCGATATTTGCAAGGCATTGCCATCGCCAATGCCAAGGATCCTTCCGCTCTCAGCCCGACCCTGTTGGCGCTGTGCGGTGATTTTTTGGTCAAGGTGGGTGATTTGGATGGTGCGCAGGCGATGTTCAGAAAACTCAGCGAGCGCTTCCCTGATTCCATAGTGGTGGATGCCGCTCCAGTAGGACTTGGTGATGTCGCGCTGGCCCGCCACAATCCCGAGGAGGCCCTCGGAATCTTCAATGGATTTCTGGAAAAAAAACCAGGCGATTTTCGCTTGAAGCAGGCCATGCTGGGCAAACTCCAGGCACTTGTGGAACTCAATCAATTGGAGTCCGCCATCAAACTCGCCCTCGGGATAGTTGAAGACAAGGCGTTCCGCGGCGAAACCGCCGGCAAGGCCTATCTGCTTCTCGCCCGGGCGTATCGCCAACAAGCCGCGGCGCAAGCGGGAGACAAAGTCCGCGAATTGTTGCAGAAAGCGCACTTCATCTATCAGCGCGTGTATACCGCCTATGTGAGCACCCCCGAGATCTGTGCGGAAGCGTATTGGCAGGCCTACGAGACCGCCCTCAAACTCGGGGACGAGGCACTTGCGGAACAGAACCTCCATGCCCTCAAGGAACATCCCAAACTCCACAACACCCCACACCACAAAAAGGCGATGGAAATGCCCGAATGATCCTATGTTTTCCGTTATTGAGGAAAGGAAAGTGCGACTCCATGGAGTGCCTGCAAACGTCATGATTGAAGCGTACACAGGGAATTCCATAGGCCACAGGGAGGGTCGCTACCGCTTGAAGGTTGATATAGCCCCGTAAGTGTTGAGCTAGTCAGAGACGCTAACACCGGTCACACGGCGAAGGGGCGGGCGGGAAGGCAACGCAAGCACAGGTATCACCACGGGACACGATTACTCCCGAACACGGTGTCAAGCTCCCTGCTTGCAATGGGAAGCGGTTCTGGCACCCTGTGTCAGCGCTGGTTCCGTGTGTGCGCTTTCCTGAGGAGCCCGGTGCGGTAATTCCGCACGCCGGGATCTGCGAGGGGAGCACCGGGAAACCGGGGTCCCTACCTCAATGGCCAAAAATGAACGACACACTTCGCCAAGCGGCGTGCTGGTGGATTTGCTGCCAGTCCCGCACCAACCATCAGAAACCATAACTTATTCATAATTACTGCCAGGGTAGTTCCTCCATGGAACACCCTGATGGGCTCATATGGGCTTTTCCTTTCACGAAATCAAGCCGGAAGACAAATCATCTTTGGCGCTGGCAGCCTTGATTTGACAGCATCGGATTTTCATAACCGGGGTTTTGAGGGATGTGGCGGCTTTGGCTGAAACAACAACCAAAAAAAACTGTAATGGAAAGGAAACCATGAAAACGACTACACACACGCCGCTGGTGCTGCTGCTGTTGGTGGGCACCGGGATTGCCGGATCGTATGATTTCTTCGACCTCTCCCGGTATCCGGAGGGTGGCAAACTCAAGGAGGGGGTCGAACTCTACAAGGTGCGGGAGCCGGGTGGCGCGCCGCAGGAATACGCCCGCCGCGTGGTGCGGTGGTGGCCGCGCAAGGGCGTGGATGTCGTTGACGTCAAGGACGGCATGATCGAGCGCGAGTGGACTTTGGCGGCGGACATGCTGGATGCCGTGAACTCCCCGGATCCGAAGTTCGAGTGGCAGACCTTCGAGCACGACAAGCTCGACATGCCGCTCGATGTCGGAGAAAACTATATTCGCCAGATCCAGGGATATCTGATTCCGCCCAAAGACGATGACTATACTTTCAAGATAGCCGCCGACAACATGGGGATCTTCTTTCTCAGCACCGACGAGTCCCCCCTGAATATCAAGCCGGCCTGTTACTCGTATCTCTACACCCATCGCAACAATTTTGACCGCTTTCCGGGGCAGATCTCGAAACCGATTCCGCTCAAGAAGGGCCACAAGTATTACTATGAGCTTCTCCACAAAGAGGACAACGCCGTGGACAATGCCATGGTGGTGTGGGAGACGCCGACGATGGAGCAGGAGGTGATCGGCGCTGCGGCCCTCATGACGCTGGACGGCAAGCCCGGCAAAGTGATAGAGAAGCGGGCTTCCCTGGATTCAGGATTGCTAGGCGCCACGGGGATTCGCGCCCGCGACCAGGTCCGTCGCTTCAAGGCGCATCTCATCGGCTTTGACGGCATCGGCAATGACCTCGGCGATCCAGGCAAGGAAGCGGAACTCCGCGAACCGGGTGTCATCCTGCGCCTGTCCGACGGTCGCCGCCAGACCTTCGCGGGTGGCAGTTTCTGTCGCGAAGACCGGGAATACATCTATCGGCTCTACCAGCAGGAAATGGCGCGGATCAAGGGCACGCTCGACAAGACCGTCTATACCATCAAGGGCGTCAAAGGCAGTGTCCCCGTCGACACGCCCGCCGGGCAGCCCGGATCATGGCTCAAACACTCCGAGCACCTGGTCATTCCTTCGGGCAGCCAGGGCAATTCGGAATGGATCAATGTGGAGGATCCTGCGGCCGGCGAGCGCTATCGCGCGCTGATCTTCAGCAGTTACGAGAACATGTATGCCTTCTATGAATACGGCGGGCATCTGATGCCTTACTGGGATCGCAAAGAGAAGCTCAAGTACTCAGGGATAGTCGGCGGCACGATTGTGAATGGCTACGAGGTTACGAAAGGCGGTGCCGGCGGCGGCTACGGCGCCCAGGGGCTGGCACCGGGGATCATGCCCGGCGGCGGGTTTGCCCACGAATACGGCCACGGCTTTACGATCCAGTGGAACGGGCAGTTCAGCGGCGAGACGATTTGCCAGCACATGATGTGCTTGATGCAGGGCGGGCGCGCCACCGGCTTTAGCAACTCCATCTTGCGCCCATGGCGTAACAACCTGCATGGCTCCTACGACACCACGCTGTTCTTCAGCGCGCTGGGCTACGCCCAAAGAGCCACCGGCGGCGCGATGCTGCGCGACAACCTGGACGAAGTCGCTAAGATGGAGGATGCCTATGCGCCGGAAAACTGGAAGACCCGCATCGACCAGTGGGACTGGCGCACGCAGTGGGAAGTTGACGGCACGATCAAAGATTTGCCCCTGACGCAGAAGTGGCTGCGCCGCGTCCGCGGCGAGTAGGCAGGCCGGGGAGATTGTCAGTTATCAGTTATTAGTTATCAGTTATTAGTTATCAGTTATCAGTTATCAGTTGTCAGTTATCAGTTACCAGTTATCAGTTATAAGAAAAAGACAGGAACAATCATATGAAGACACACACGACCAGGTTCGCGACACTCACGTTTTTGATGGTGACCGCCGCCGCATTTGCGGCGGACGACGAGGCCGCGATGAAGAAGTTCACGGCACCGGACTGGACGGTGCCCGGCGTGGGGATGGAGATGAAGCTGATTCCCGCGGGGACCTTCACCATGGGCAGCCCGCAGGACGAGATCTGCCGCCGCGACGATGAGGTCCAGCACGAGGTCACGATTTCAAAGCCGTTCTACATGGCCGCCTTCGAGTGCCGTCAGCGCGAGTTCTACAAGCTGATGATGCCCAAGGACTATGACTACGAACTCTGGACCTGCTTCCGCGGGCCGCTGCACGACGGCGCGGCCTATACCTACCGCTTTCCGTCGGTGAAGTCCGGTGCGCCGAACCCCGTCGGCTGGACCTATCCGATGGATACGCTGAGTTGGGAGCGGGCCGTGGAGTTCTGCGCGAAGCTGACCGCAGTTGAGAAGCAGGCCGGGCGACTGCCCGAGGGTTATGTCTATCGTCTGCCGACCGAGGCGGAGTGGGAGTATGCCTGCCGCGCCGGCACCAAGGGGCCATACAGTTTTGATGAAGACTATAGCAAGAGTGCGGTGATGCAGAAATACACCTATTTCGGCGATGGCGGTTACTACACTTTCGGGGTGGGTGATACGGTGAGCAAACGCAAGCCCAATGCCTGGGGACTGCACGACATGTACGGCAACGTCTGGGAGTGGTGCTTGGATTGGCATGGTCCTTATGAGGCAGGGAAGCAGACGGACCCAAAGGGTACGCCGGAGGGCAAGGAAAAGATCGTGCGCGGCGGCAGTTGCGCGCCGTGGCCCCTCGTTGATGAGGCTCATCCGTATCTGCGTTGCGCCGCCCGCTACAGTTTCAGGCCCGGCACCGACTACCTGATTGTGCTGGGTTTCCGCGCGGTCCTCGCGCCGGAGGTGCAGGTGGGAAAGTGATCGGTAATCAGTGAAATGTTAACAATCAAAGGAGAACAAACATGAGAAGATTAGTTGCGGTGATGTTGGTGATGGTGGTCTATGACGAGAAGGAGGGAAAGAATGCGGCCTTCTATACCTCGACCAACCTGAAGGACTGGACCGAGCAGAGCCATCTGCCGGGGTATTTCGAATGCACCGATCTTATCAAGCTCCCGGTGGATGGCGACGCGAACAACCCGCGCTGGGTCGTTTACGCGGCCGATGCCCGGTATGCGGTGGGCCAATTCGACGGAACAAAGTTCACTCCCGAGCACGAGAGCAAGTACCAGGTCCATTTCGGGGCCTACTATGCGGCGCAGACTTTCGACAACTCGTCCGACGGCCGCAGGATCCAGATCGGCTGGGTCCAAGTTAGGGCGCCGGGGCCGTACAACCAGCACTTCAGCTTCCCGCATTGCCTGACGCTGCACAAGACCGGGGACGGTATCCGCATGTTTGCCGCGCCCATCAAAGAGATTGAAACACTGCGCTCCAAGACCAACAAGGCGGAGCCACAGAAGCTGGTCGCGGGCAAGCCGGTTGATCTGCCGGTCGGCAGCGATCTGCTCGACATCCGCCTTACGGTGGAGGTGGGAAACGCCGGCAACATCGAGCTGAACATTCCGGGCGAAACCATCAAGTACGATGTGCAAGGCCGGATGCTTGATGTCCCCATGCAGATGAGCGAGGTCGGCAGAAGGGTCAAGGGGTATCAAGGCGCGCCGCTAACGCCCGTCGACGGCATAATCAAGCTTCAGGTTCTGGTCGACCGGTCACTGGTGGAGGTCGCCGGCAACGACGGACGCGTCTACATCACCAGCACCGGACCCGGCAGGAAAATGGATGTTGCTAAGATCTCGGTAACGGCGACCGGCGGTGACGCGAAGCTCGTCGAGTTCGAAGCCCACGAGCTGAATTCGATCTGGAAGTAGCGGCGATGCGCAGAAGAAAATGATCAGTCACGGCCCACGAAAACACGCTGGAACAATTTACTGATAACTAACATTAGAGGAACCTGACATGAAGACCTATGGATTGACGTTGATGGCAGCAATGCTGGCGGCGGCGACGACGACCGCAATTGCCGCGGACGACGCGGCAGCGATGAAGAAGCTCAAGGCCAAAGACTGGACGGTGCCCAGCGTGGGGATGGAGATGAAGCTCATTCCTGCGGGGGCCTTCACCATGGGCAGCCCGAAGGACGAGATCTGCCGGCGGGACGACGAGGTCCAGCACACGGTCACGATTTCCAAGCCGTTTTACATGGCCGCCTTCGAGTGCCGTCAGCGCGAGTTCTACAAGCTGATGATGCCCAAGGACTATGACTATGAGAAATGGACCTCGTTTCGCGGCCCTATCCACGAAGGCACGGCTTACACCTACCGCTTCCCCTTGGTGAAAGGCGCGGGTTCCAGTCCGGTCGGATTCACCTATCCGATGGATATGCTCAACTGGAACCAGGCCGTGGAGTTCTGCGGGAAGCTCACGGGTGAGGAGAAGAAGGCCGGCCGCCTGCCGGACGGCTATGTTTACCGTCTGCCGACCGAAGCGGAGTGGGAGTACGCCTGCCGCGCGGGTACCAAGGGCCCCTACAGTTTTGATGACTATAACAATCCTGCGGTCGTGATGAGGCACATGTATGCCGGAACCGGCGGCGACTATACCTTTGGCGTGCGGGATACCGTGAGCAAACGCAAGCCCAATGCCTGGGGACTTTACGACATGTATGGCAATGTCTGGGAATGGTGCCTGGACTGGTATGGTCCTTATGAAAACAGAGATCAGTCTGAGCCGGCCGGTCCGGCGGCGGGGGAAAAGAAGGTTGTGCGCGGAGGATCATGCATGCCCTGGTTCAGCGATACCGAAAAATTCCTCAACGAGTCAGTGCATCCCTTCTGCCGCTCCGCCGCCCGTTACAGCTTCAAGCCGACGATAAACTGCCTTATCACCACCGGGTTCCGCGTCGTCCTCGCGCCGGAGATGGGGGGGAAGTAATCAGCGACCGTTAATCAGTTACCAGCAAGGAGAGCAAAATCATGAACGAGAAAACCACATGGCGAGTGGCGGCAGTGATGGGCCTGATGTTAGGGGCGGCCCTTGCCGAACCTTACGATTTCTACGACTTGTCCCGCTATCCGGAGGGCGGCAAACTCAAACCGGAGGTGGAGCTCTATCAAGTGAAGGAGCCGGGCGGCGCGCCACAGGAATACCAGCGGCGCGAGGTGCGGTGGTGGCCGCGCAAGGGCGTGGACATCATCGAGGTCGCGGAGGGCATGCCGTTGCGCACCTGGACCTGGCGCGCCGGCCTCATGGATCCCGCGCTTGCCAAGGAGCTTGCCAAGCCGGTCATCGAGAGCTGGAAATCTTTTGCCAGTCCCCGCAACAATGTTGCCGACGGGTTTGTCCGCAACATTTATGGATGAAGCCGTGCAAACCGATCTGAAGGGCGACGACCACCTCGAAGTTGGCTGGCAAGGGCCGGGCGTGACCTTCGGTGTTATTGACGGTGAATATCTATCGGATCAGGAGGGCAAGCGTGGCGGCGTCACACAGATGTTCACGCTGTCGCCGTCAGGCTTCGGGCGGCAGCAGCCGTTTGACGCTCCGAAGCAGTTTCAGGCGCATCTGGTGGGCTTCCGCGGCATCGGCAATACCATGAGCAGCAAGTATCAGGGACGCGACGGCGGACCCATAGAACCGGCCGTGGTGCTGCGCCTGGCCGACGGCCGCAAGCGGCTGTTCGCGCGTGACAGCTTCGCGGCCGCAGACAAAGCCTATATCATGGATATATATGTCAAGGAAATGGCGCGAATCATGGCCGGTCTTGACAAGACTCCCTATCAGTCTGGCGGCGACGGCCATTTTCCTAACAACGCCAAGCCCGGCGAGCCCGGCACCATGCGGGTCGAGAGCGATCACTTCGTCTTCGTTTCCGGCAGCCAGGGCAACGGTAAATGGATCAATGAAGCCGAACCCGAGAATGCGCAGTGGTATCGTGAAGGATCCCTCAGGTGCGCCGAGTATTTCCGGGCGATGGAGGAATATGCGGGGTTATGCATGCCCACTTGGGAAAGCCCTGCCCCCGTCAAGTATGCTGTTACCGTGGCCGGGACGGTGCGTGACGGCCATGAACTGATCCCCGGATATGCCGGCGGGGGAAGAAACCAGTGCATCCTCAAGGACGCCGGCGGCGGGCCGTGGAGCGAGGGGCTGTTTCACGAATGGGGGCATGGCGCGCCGGGACCGGGCGGCGGCATGGGCGGTGGTGAAGCTGCGGCGGATACGCACGGTTCCATCGCCGATCCCGCGATGCTCAAGGGTAACCACCATATCACCCGCCCCTGGCGCAACCTGTGGAATGGTATCAATGGCTATGGTTTCACGGACTTCTACTTGCTGGTGGGTGACGACCCTAACTGGGGCTACGCCTGGTCAGTCTGTCTGCCCGGGGCCGAATCCGAGTTCAGCATGCTGCATACCCTCGCGCGCACGGGCCAGCAGCGCGGCATATACCCACAGGGCGTCCGGGGCGTGGGCGATCTGGTGGGCGACTACGGTGCCCGCCTGACCACGTTTGACTGTGAGATGGAAGATCTGTTCCGCAGGGAGCGGTTTGCGCCGGCACGCAACTGGCTGGAGCCGGTTGATCGCGCCGGGCGGATTTATCGCATCCCCTATGAGGAGGCGGCCGAGCCATTCGGCATCAACATGTGTCGGCTGGTCGCTGATCCGGGAGCCGACCGTGTAGTGGTCGATTTTCTGGGGCGGCACGATCCGGAAAGCTATAGTGACTGGCGTGCCTGCATCATCGCCGTGGCTGCGGACGGCACGCGGCGCTATTCCCCACTTTGGAACAAAGGCGAGATGACCCTCAAGATCGAACCGGGTGATCGTTGTCACTGGTTGAGCGTGGCCGCGACGCCGACCGCCTTGTTTACATCCGGAAAGTGGACGCCAGCGCAGTTGAGTGGGAAGCAAGGGCAATTATACAGCGGCCGCCATGCCTTCCGCTATCCCTGGCAGGTGCGGCTGCAGGGCGCGCAACCCGGCACCCCCAGGAATCGGCGGGCGGATCTTGATGATGCGGATGGCATCTATACGATGAGCGACGGCGTGCCCGCGCCGCATGATACACCCGCAGGCAAGCGTTTCCTGACGCGGCTCAAATCCTTTGAACAAAACCTGACGACTATCGCGGCCAATGCCGGTGACACCAAACTGATTCTGGATTCCGTCTCCTATGCCAAGGCCAGGCTGAACGCCGAACTGGCCCGCATGACGGACGGCGCGCGGCACCCCAACGGCGGCGGCTGGGTGCAGTCCACGGCCCATGTCGCGCCCACCGCCTGGGTGGGGCCGGATGCCATGGTGCTGGACCAGGCGCAGGTGCTTGATCATGCCATTATCGAGGATTATGCGATCGTGGCCGACCGCGCGGTGGTGGCTGACCACGCCCGCGTCAGCGGTCAGGGCATTGTCAAGAAGCAGGCGGAAGTGCGCGGTTATGCACGCACCTGGACGGTTGCGGAGAAGACCGGCGAGGCCCCGGTGGTTCCCGTGCGGCCGGGCGCGACGAAGTTGCACAAGTTCGGCCTGTGGGCCAATTATGCCATGGACCGCGCGGACCACACCACGCTGGAAGACTGGTATCGCTACACGTTTGACGCGGACAAATCCTACGGCATGAATCTCGTGCCGGTCCTCAACGGTTATCTGCACGGCGGTCCCGCCTTCGTGGTCGATGGCGACCGCCGCGGTTTCAGCTTTGACGGCAAGACCCAGTGGGCCGAACTCTGCCCCCGCGTGGCGGACCTCGGCGAGATGACGATAGATTTGGCGCTGAAGTGCGCGAGCAACGACGGGCAGGTGATCTTCGACCTTGGCAGCTCCGCGGAGAACTGTCTGGTGCTCAAGACCGATGCCAGCGGAACCCCGCAGCTCATCGCGACCGTTGCCGGCAAGCGTGTCGTCGAGTTGGCCGGCAAGAAAGCTCTAACCACCAACCAGTGGGCCCGCCTGCGGGTTGAAAGCGATGGCCGGCGGACGTCGCTGTGGCTGGATGGGGAGATGGTGGCGGAGACCGCCAGCGACTTCCGTCCGTGCCAGGTCTTCCCGGCCGGGTTGGTCAAACGCAATTTCCTGGGCGTGTCGCGGGCCATGACCGCGCACTTCAAGGGCGTCATCGACGATCTGGTGGTCTATCACGCCGTGCATGGTGATTTCAGCAAGTTGCCGCCCCCGGTGCGCGACTGTTCCGTGCGACCGACCGACGAGTTCGTTGCGGCGGTGAAGAAGCAACAGGGCTCGGTCAAGGCCGTCGAGAAAGAGATCGCGGTCAAATTAGCCGAGCAAATCAAGCCCTACAACGCGCTGGAGACGCAGTGGAATGCGCGACGAGATGAACTGTTCAAGCGCGACGCGGGGTATGAGAAGGCGAACGCCGCTCTCGCCGCCGCAGAGATGGCGTCCAAAACCCGCGAGCAGGAGCTGGTTAAACAGTTCGATCAAAACCCGGACGTGGTCGCGAAAAAGGCCGGGATCGCTCGCCTGCGGCGGGTCGCAAACGACCTGAAGGACAAGGTGAAGGCGTTGGAGAACGCGGCCTTCGCCGCAGACAGCGTGCTCGCCGGGTTGGAGGTCCGGCGCAAGGAATTTCAGGAGAAAGTTCGGATCATCGCGAAGGAGTTGGCGGCGGCATTCGAACAGCAGCCCGAGGTGGTTCTGCGGCGGACAGAGATTTCCGAGTGGCGCAAGCAAGCGGACAAGCTCCAGGCCGAGGCCGGCAAAACACCGGAAACAAAGCGCCGCCACGACGAGTTGATGGCCCGCATCCGCGATGCGGACGAGGCGTTGCGCGTGCAGTTTGATGATCTGTGCGATAAGAACCGTGAAAACACCGCCGCAATCAGGAGCATGAACGAGACCGCCGCCGCCATCCTCCCCCGCCAGCAGGTGGTGCGCCGCCGCCTCAGCAGGGAGTCGCCTGTGGTGCGCGAGGCCGAAAAGGCCGAGCAGGACTGCCGCCCGCTGGAAGAGGCCATGGAAGCCGATAAACAGCGCTTCATGACGGCGCAAATGGCGGATTCGAAAAAGCGGATCAATGATGCCAAAGGGGAGTTCAAACAGGCAACCGCCAAGGCCGAGCGGACCTACCTCATGGAGATGGAGTGGGGTCGGCACTTCCATGAATTGGGGTTTCACGGATACTACAACACCCATTACGAGGCATATCTCATGCAGTATGTGAAAGATCGCATGGGTGGGGGCGAGATGCGCGAGGATGTGGCCTTCCTCGACAGCCTGCTCAAGGATCTAACCAGGGAAGATGCCTGGCGCACCAGCGTTGACTGGGTCAAGCCGGGTGACGCGGAAGATCCCGACGAGCCGCCGCTGATTCGCAAGTGGAAGACAAGAATGGGAATCAAACAATGAGCACACGCATGAAAACACCAACCACCACGCTCACCACCTTCGTCCTGCTGGCGGCCTGCACCGCCGCCTCGGCAGCCGATGACGTCGCCGCAATGAAACAGTTCAAAGCCGCAGCCTGGTCCGTGGTGGGCATCGAACTGGAGCTGAAACGCATCCCGGCCGGAACCTTCACCATGGGCAGCCCCAAGGACGAGATCGCCCGGCGCGAGGACGAAGTCCAGCACGAGGTCGCCATTTCCAGACCGTTCTATATGGGTGCCTGCGAGGTCACCCAGCGCCAGTTCTACAAGCTGATGATGCCGGATTACGATTTTGACGCATGGACATACAAGCGCGGGCCCGTCGCGGATGGTGCCGCCTTCTGTTTCCGTTATCCGACCGAGAGCGGGCTGATCTTCGGTGAATCCTCCACGGGCGGGCCGCAAACCGATCTCAACCCCATGGAGTGCGTCACCTGGCAGCGCACACAGGCGTTCTGCGCGAAACTAACCGATATCGAGAAGCAGGCGGGACGCCTGCCCGACGGCTATGTCTATCGTCTGCCCACCGAAGCCGAATGGGAGTATGCCTGCCGCGCCGGAACAAAAGGTCCCTACAACGTGGACGGCGACGCCACGCGCATGGTGGGCATCCGCAAGTTCGCCTGGGTGGCCGGTGCCGGCTCATCGTTTGGCACGCGCAAGGTGGGGGACAACCGGCAGCCCAATGCCTGGGGTCTCTATGACATGCACGGCAATATCGCGGAGTGGTGCCTCGATTGGTATGCGCCGTATGCCGAGGGAAAACAGACCGATCCGGCCGGACCTGCGGAAGGCGCGGAGAAGGTCATTCGCGGCGGCAGCTTCAGCCCCGGGAGCAGCGACAAGGAGATGGATAAAGTGCATCCCTTCCTGCGCTCGGCAAGCCGCTACAGCGTGCCGCCGGACCTCGCGTATCTGGCGATCGCGGGCTTCCGCGTGGTCCTCGCACCGGAGGTGAAGGCCGGCAAGTAAGAAGTTGACAGTTATATGAAACAGATAGAAGATGTGCGTCAGGCCATGACAGGAATAATCAGAATCAAACAGGTGTGGAGGAATGCGGTCGTTGTGTGTGCGATGGGCATGGTCATTCCTCCCGTTCGTGCGCTCGCGCAAGATGAGACTCCGTTGACAAGTCCTAACGGCGGAGTCACCGCCACGATCACGACCAACGCGCAACGGCACCTTGCCATCGAGGTCCGCCACGCCGGCCGGCTGGTGCTGGCGTCCTCGCCTGTCGGAGTAATCGTCGATGGCCGCGACCTGGGCGAACATGCCGTGATCGGCAAGTTTCTAACGGAAACGATCGACGAGACATTTCCCTGGCGGGGGGTGAAATCCGCGGCGCGTAACAATTGTTGCCAGCGCACGATTGCGATGAATTCGCCGCAGCCCGGCACGGCATGGAAATTGCAGGTGCGGGCGTATGACGACGGTGTCGCGTGGCGGATCCTTGTTGCCGGTGACGGCGAGCACCGGGTCACCGGCGAGCCGACAGCCTTTGCGCTGCCCGAGGGAACCCGCGCCTGGTGCCAGACGAATACCGGCAACTACGAGGGATTTTATACGGTCTATCCGCTCGCGCGTGCGGCCACCAATCCCCGGCCCGCGCGGGTGGGCATGCCGGTGACCTGCGAGCTGCCCGGCGGGGGATTCGCCATGCTCAGCGAGTCTGACATCATGGGCTACAGCGGCATGTCGCTCGACCTCGGCGAGAACGGGGTGTTCCAAGCCGTGTTTGAGGATGATCCCAGCGGGTGGACCATGAAAGGCGCGTTTGCCACGCCGTGGCGGGTGGTCGTGATCAGCGACGACCTCAACGGACTGGTCAACAGCACGCTCATCGCCAACGTCTGTCCCCCCCCCGATGCACGGTTGTTTCCCATGGGCATGCGCGAACCGTGGATCCAGCCCGGCAGATGCCTGTGGCAGTGGTGGGCCTACGGCGGGGAGGGAACGCAATGGAAACGCCAGCAGTGGTTCATTGACAGGGCGGCCGAATTGAAGTGCCAGTATTACCTGGTTGACGAGGGTTGGGAGAATCCGAAATTCGGCTGGATCGCGGACGGGCATACTGCGTGGGACCGCATGAAGGAACTGGTGGACTACGCCGCCGCCAAGGGCGTCAAAATCTGGATTTGGAAACCGTGGAGGACGAAACCCGAATGGTTTTGGCAGGGCCTCGAGACACCGGAAAAACGCGCCAAGGTGTTCGCCGACTGCGCTCGTATCGGCGTCGTGGGCATCAAGATCGATTTCATGGACTCCGAAAGCCAGGAGCGCCTCGAGTTCTATCGGGATTGCCTCGAACAGGCCGCGAAAAACAAGATCATGATCAACTTCCACGGTGCCAACAAGCCTGCCGGCGAGATGCGGACCTGGCCGCATGAAATGACCCGTGAAGGGGTGCGGGGACTCGAGTATAACAAATGGATAGAGATTCCCCGCAGTCATTACGTGGCGCTGCCGTTCACACGCATGGCGGCGGGCCACGGCGACTTCACCCCGGGCGCCTTCCAGAAAGAATGCCTCAAGCAAACCAGTTGTTCCTTCCAACTGGCGACGGCAATCGTCCTCGGAACACCGGTGCTGTGCTGGGCCGACAAGCCGGATGTCTATCTCGCCCAGCCGGAACCAGTGGTGACCATGCTCCGCGAAATGCCAACCTGTTGGGACGAGACACGGGTGCTGCCCGGCAGCCGCATCGGTCACTTCGCCGCGTTCGCCCGCCGCGTCGGCAACGAGTGGTGGGTCGCCATCCTCAACGGCACCGACCAGCCGATGAAATACCGGCTCGACCCCGTTTTCCTCGGCACCGGTGCCTGGCACGCCACCACCGTGGACGACGTGCGCCGCAAGCCCGACCAGATGAATGTCAGCCAAAGCGAATGGCACGCCGGGGAAACCATCGAGTTGTCGATCGATGGCGGCGGCGGATTCGTGGCGCGGCTGAAACAGTAAGGTGTGTTGACCTGGAATCCGCAGTTGAGAAAAGGATGTAGAGGAGCAAGCGGGTCAAGTGACGGCCTTGTGCTGCGAGCGTTACTTGCCCGCGGGCGGCGCGATTGCCTGAACGTGGCTCCATGTTTGTTCTCCCACCTGCACGCCGGTCACCAAGTGGGTCGGCCAGCCCGTGCCCTTGCGCCCGGCATTGGCGTTGAACAACTCCGGCCGCTCCCGCCGGTTGACTATCGTCTGGGTGCCGTCGGTCCACTGGATCGTGTGCGTGTAGGCTGCGACCGGGTCGTTTTTCTCCCATTTGATTCCGTCCTTGGAAACCAGGTGCGCGCCGAAGCGCGAGTGGCCGGTCAAGGTGCCGTTGCAGTCCTCGGCTATCAGGTGGTAGAGCCCGTCGCGAAATGCCAGATCGGGATCTTCCAGTTGGGCATCAGGGCAGATATTGCGGGCAATCAAGCGGTATGATCCGTTCCAGGCATTGGCTTCGGCAATGTCTATGCGCAAGCCGCGGATACGCAACGCCAGCAGGATCCGCCCGTCCTCATGCACATACGGCGCGGGATTGTTACAGTCTTCCCCAATGGGCAGGCATTCATCTACTGTCCACAACACTGTCATCTGTCATGGCCTCTGGACCATTCGCGCCGCTGCCTGATCCGCGCCCCGGCGGCAAGCGGCGCCGGACCGTGGCTGGCTCACACTTGATGCCGCGCGGGGCCGGGCCTATTGGTTCTCCAACTTGAGCATGGCCGTGGCGAAACGTTTGCCGAGCGCCACCATGCCGGCGGTATCGTATGATCACATAAACGTGTCGAATGCCTTGGGCTTCCAGAACGCGCCGAAATAAAACATGACCCAGACGTCACCGATCTTCGTGATCTGCGGATCGCCGGTTATTCCGTTGCTCTTGTCCTCGCCATTCGCCACCACCGGCACGGCCCCGTACCTCTGCCAGTGAACCATGTCCTTCGAGACCGCCATGCCGATCCGTTCATAGCCACCGCGCATTTTCCCGTTGTAATACATCACAAACGGAAATCCCAAACGCCACATGCTGACAGCACGGCGAGAGCCAACAAAATGGTTGTATTCACGGTCAATTGCGTTTGTCCATTCCGGCCAGTTTCGCGGTTGCGTCTTTTTTGAGATCCTCGTTCTTGCTAACGGCCAGCACCTTTGTCAGCGCGGTTTTGACCAGGGCGGGATGCGAGCGATTCAATGCTTCGGCCAGTTTCAGCACCGATTCCGCCGCCGCGTCGCCGCACTCCCGGTCATCGAGCCCCGCCATGACTATTGTCATCGCATCTTCATGCCGCAACCCGCCCAGCGCCACGAAAATTTGCTTTTTCTCAGCAGTCTCCATCGGTACATCCAGAAGGGTCCTGTATAGTTTGATCGTCTCATCCGGCTTACGATTGCTCGGAAAGCGCACCAGCCTGAGCCAGCCCGCGATGACCGCGGAGCGGAGATGTTTGTTATCCCCGGCATTGCGCGCGAGGGAAAGGAGTGCCACCAGATCATCCGTGTCGGACCAGTCGGCAAGCGCTTTAGTCGCCGATTTCCGCATTTCCTCGCTGGCGTTATCAAAAGCAGCACTCACGATTTGCAACGCTTTTCCGCCACCCAAACGACCCACGATCTGGATCATGGCGCACCGCGCCGGCACGCCCGCAGCGGCAAATGCCGCGGTGATTTCATCGATGCAGCCGTCCCGATTGGATTGTCTGACACAGGCCTCATACACCGCGTTATCCACCGCCTTGTCGCCCGCGTGCTCCTTGAGAATGCCATACAGACGGGGCCGTGCAGCGTCACCAGCAAGAGATCCCAGCGCCTTGAGCGCCTCGTTGCGCAGCGCCCCATCCTTGCCCTCCGCCATATCTAACAGAACCGGCACCGCCGTCACCGCGCGGCGTTGCGCCAGACTCTGGATCAACGCGCCACACAGCGCCTCATCGGCTGCTGTCATGCGTTGCAGGATATTCTTGTCAACGTCGGCACCGTGGAGCCGGTCCAAGCTGGCGCGGGCGGTTTTGCTCGTCTCCCCGCCGCCGCCAAGCGCCGCGACGAGCACGTCCACGCTCGACGCATCGCCCACGGTCCCGAGGCACTGGAGCGCCGCCAGCCGCACGTCGGCATTCTGGCTCTGCGCGAGCGCGTTGACTTGTGCGCAGCCGCCGGCGGCGTCATCCGCACGACCCGCCAGTACCTCGAGCACCGCCAGTTGTGCCGGCGGTGCGAGCTGCGGCAGTTTGGTGGCGAGCATGCGGCCGACGTTTTTGCCGGGAATCTCGACCAGTGCGGTCTGCGCGGCGCGTGCCATGGTTGCATCCCCGCCCGCGATCAGCTCCAGCAATAAAGGCACCGTCTGGTCCTTCTCTATCGAGACGATGCCGCGCAGTGCCGGGATGCGCACGCCCGGCACGGTGCTCTCATCGAACGCCTTGCGGTATAACTTGGCGGCCCCGCTCTCCTTGCCGTTAGCCGCCATCGTCCTGAGGCAGAGAAACCAGGACTGCATCCTGATAGTCTCAAGCTCCTTCGGCACCTTGGCGCTGTGCAGCGCGGTGGCGGCCGCTTCGCCCCCGATGCGCCCGAGCGCCAGGATGGCGGCACGCGCAACGCCGGGGTCCTGTGCCGCCAGCAGCTTGCCGAGTTCAGGCACGGCACGCTCGTCGCCGCGGGCGCCGAGGGATCCTATCAGGCCCACCTTCACGTTGCCCGCGGCCGCGTTCATTGCCGCCAGCAAAGCCTGCCCGGCCGCATCGCCGGGCAACGCCTCAAGCGCAACGCGCGCCATGTGCGAGAGCTTCTCGTCTGGCAGCAACCTGGCAACCACCGGCACGCATTTCTCCGAGCCGACAAGACGCAGCATCTGGCAGGCAAACTGCTTGCCCGCGAATGTTGCGTCCGGCGTCTGCAACACGCGCAGCAGCCCCTGCTCGATCCCGCCGTAGCCGGCGGAACCTGCATTACGCACCTCGACCTCGAATGCCGCCAGCGCCGCCCGGCTATTACCGGAATCATAACCTGCAATCTGCGCATAAACATCTGCTTCCGCCGCATGCGCGGTCAGCGCAAGCGCGGCCGTGATGCCCGCCACATAAACAAACCTGCCGATTTTTGTTTTCATATGACTGTTGTTGCCGCGTGTTTATTCATGAGTTATGTTGCCATAGTGTTTGTGAAATTCGCATAAGGTCTAACCAAGCGTCCACGGCTCGCGATATGTTCTGCCCAGCATTGCTGCGGCGCCGGGATCGCCGATGATTTCTTCCGTCTGCGGGTTCCAGCGGATCTTGCGGCCCGTCAACATCGCGATTTCGCCTAACAGACCCACGCTGATAGAGCGGTGCGCCACTTCCGCCGGTGCCACGGTCTCCCGGCGGCTGCGCACGCACTCAATGAAGTTCGCGCAGTGATCGTCGCTTCGATAGAGCCGTATTTCCTCCGGGCCGATGACTTCGTTCATGATCCATTTGGGATGTGAATCCAATCTTCCGCGATCCACGGAAAGCCAGCCGTTCTCCCCGAACCAGGTGATCCCCGGGGTAAACCGCCCGTTGTCCGCCACCACGATCTCGAGGCCGTTGGCATATTTGCAGGTGAACCGATACGACATCAGGGTGTTCCATGTGCCGTCGCTCGGGTAGGTCGCCGATCCTTCAATCGTCACCGGCCCGGTGCGCTCCAGACCCAGGCCCCAGTGCGCGATGTCGATATGATGTCCGGCCCAGTCGGTAAGCGCTCCGCCCGCAAAGTCATGGATCCAGCGCCAGCTCCAATGCGGACCTTTATGATGGGGACCCAGGCGGGTGTATGGACGCCACGGCGCCGGGCCCAGCCAGAAATCCCAGTCCAGACCGTCCGGCACCGGTTCCTGCGGCATCACGGGGCCCTGTATCCCGGCCGGCAGGCCGACCTCGGTGCGCAGCATCTTGCCGAGTCGCCCGTTGCGCACCAACTCGCACGCGTGGCGGAAATTGGCGGCCGACCGCTGCTGGCTGCCGGTCTGCCAGACAATGCCATTCTGTTGGATCGCGTTGATCATGGCGCGGCCTTCGCGAATCGAACGTGCAAACGGCTTTTGTCCGAAGATGTCAATTCCGGCTTTCGCCGCCGCTATGGCCGGCAGGGCGTGCCAGTGCTCCGGCAACCCGAGGTTCACCGCATCCAGATCCCCACGTGCCAGCATCTCCCGGAAATCGAGATACCCTTTGCAGCCCGGGATGGAACGACGATCCCTCTCCACATCGCAGACGGCGACATATTGCACGCCCGGCAGGGCCGCCAGTCCGCCCATATCGCCCGAGCCCATGGCGCCGTTGCCGATTATGCCCATTTGGATGCGGTTGCTCGGCGCGTTCGCGCCGAACACCGACGACGGCACAATCGTCGGAAACCCCAGCGCCACGCCGGCCAGCGTGCCGCCCTTGAGAAAATCCCGCCGGCTTAGTGATCCCGACTTTCCGTCATTGCGTTTTTGCATTGTAATCCATCCATATCGTTCTCTTGCTCACGAATCTTACATTTCTTATCATCACCCGGTTGTATTTTCTCCCCCAGCCAAACCGTCGAGCGACTGGCTTGCCGGGATCCTTGTCAACCTGGAATCCGCAGTTGAGAAGAGGATGCAGAGGAGCAAGCGGGTCAAGAGACGGCTGACATGGCGGGGTGAGTGGAGTCGAACAGGGGCCACGGCGGGGCTTTTCCCCATGGTTGGATTCAACTGCGGCGCAGTTCGGGCCAACCAATCAAGAAGCCTCTGGCCGCCACCCATAACTGTGGATTATGGGATTATATCATAACTTACGGTTGTGTCCGCGCGCTGCGCTTGCGGTCGTTTTCAACGGCCTTTTCCCACGCCTCGTGGGCCGTCTTGAGTTTCCCGACAATCTCCGGATGCCCCGCCGCGAGATCGACCTTCTCGGCGGGGTCAGCCGCTAGATCATAGAGTTGGACGGCTTTACCGCTGAAATTGGTCTGCCGTGTCTTGCGGTCATACTGACCCATCAACTTCCACTTGCCATCCATGGCCGCCACATTGTCAAGGTAGCGCCAGCAAAGAGTGCGCTTGGGCAGGGCCGCACCTTGCAGCAGCAAGGACCCGATATCGATACCGTCCAGTTCCAGATCGGACGGGGGCTTCACGCCCGCCAGCCCCAGGAATGTCGGGAACAGGTCGAGGATCGTGGCCGGTTGATCGGTGACCACACCCTGCTTGATTTTGCCGGGCCAGAAAGCGACTGCGGGCACCCGGATGCCGCCCTCTAACAGGGTATGCTTGCCGCCATTGAGGCCGCCGGCGGATCCCGCCAGATACGAGGGACCATTGTCCGAGACAAACATGACCAGCGTGTTGTCCGTCAGCCCCTCCTCGTCCATGGCATCGATCAGGTCGCCGATCGTTTTATCCATACGCTCGACCATCTTGATGTATTTGGCGTCGCGCTCATCCTTGTCCTGCTTCGCCTCGGACGTCTTAACCGCTTTGCCGTCCTTCCATTCCATCAACGGGCCGTCCTCCGGTCCCTGATAGGGGCTGTGCGGCGCCTGGTGGGAGATGAACAGGAAGAACGGCTTCGCCTTGTTAGCTTTGACAAACTCGACGCTGTTGTTGCCGATCAGGTCGGTGGAGTAGCCTTTGCCCTCGGTCGGTTTCAGCCCGTCCATCCAATCAACGCCGACTTTCGGATTCACATGGCTGTGGTAATCGAGAAACCCCGACAAGTGCCCTATAAACCTATCGAAGCCGCGATTGACGGGATTGAATTTTTCCGCATATCCCAGATGCCATTTGCCGAAGATGCCGGTGGTGTAACCGCCTTTCTTGAGCAGTTCGGCGACGGTTGTCTCATTGACCGGCAAGCCGGCTTCATCCCTTCCTGGTCCGGGAGTAAGGACTTCATCGACGCCGCAGCGCACATGCGAGCGGCCGGTCAGAAAACCCGCGCGGGTCGGGCTGCACACCGGGGAGTTGACACGGAAGTTGGTGAAGCGCATCCCGCATATTGCCAGCGAATCGATGTTCGGGGTTTTGATGTTCTTGTTGCCATAACATCCTAGATCGCCGTAGCCGAGATCGTCGGCCAGGATGAACACGATGTTGGGTTGCCTGGCGGCCTCGGCCGCCAGCGAAATTGCGGCGGGGAGCAACAGCCAGGCCATGCCGGTGGAGAGCCAGCACGCCGGCAACAGCGCCCGTTTGCGGAGATCGGTGATTTTCTTGTACATGATTACCGATTACCGTCCTTTGCTGGTATTCTTTCACGGCGCGGGTGCATCATTCTTTGGTTGCAACTACTTGGTTGCGGATTTTTGCCTGCCGATGGCTTTCGCGACTTCGCGCTGCAGTCCGGGCACCCGGTTTGCGGACGCGTGCCGCGACGCGATGGCAAGTGATTCCGGCGTTCCCAGGCGGACGAGGCTGACGGCGGCGGTGTGTGCGACCACGGATTCGCCATCCGCACATAGCTTGTCCAGAAGTTCCATGGCACGGGGGTGGTTTGCAGCATGGAAGAGCAGGCGAGCGGCTTCCTGCCGGTCCTGCCAGCGTGGGGAACCCGCCTCATCCGCCAGCTTCGCCAGCGGAGGGAACGCCGCCGCCGCGGCATACGAAGCAGGCCGGCCGAGATAGAGATTGGCGTCCCGGACGGACTGGCCGAACGGGAGGTCGTGGGGATATTCGAGCATTTGGCGTCCCTGATGGGTTGCCGTTTCGATGCTCACCGTGCGGGGTTCGTGCCGTTCGGCGCTTGCCGCAGGATGCAAATCGACGACGCAGGACGGGTCGGCCACCAATTCGTAGCGTTCGCCTTTTTTGCAACGCAGAACAAAACCATTGTCGGACCGCGACAACGAATCCCCCGGCGCTCCGCCGCGCAACGCCAGCCCGGAAGCCGGCGCATGGAAGCGCAGAACTCCATCCGCCAATGCCTGGACAACCAACCACCGCGTGTTGCCGTCGCGCGCCTCGCCCGAACACACAAAACCGCCCTCGGCCCGCAGACCGGCGAAGCGGCAAACCCCCTTAGGTTCGATGCAAGGAAAGAACCGCACCTGATCCGGCCAGCTTTGGACAAACCGCTGGGTCGTGGCGACCGTATGGGCGTTGGCCGCCTCGACCAGCGAGGCCTGACTGATGGCGTCCGATTGGCGCGGATCGTTCAGCGCCCGCAGCCCGTTCTGTTTCATGTTATGCGCGACGATCAGCCCGTAGAAAAGCTGGCGAAAATAGTCCGGATCGCCGAGCCGGGCGGCGGTAATCGTCATGATACCCGACGCAAACCCGTTAGGCTCAACTCCGCCGGTGAACCCGGGTATGGTCGCGTGCCGGTCCTGGTATCGCACGCCGAACAACTTGGTGCAGAGATCCAGCGATTTCCGGAATTTGGTTAGAGCGTCCGCATCGTGGGGAATGACGTTGGACGGATAGAGACCGAACAGAACGACCGGATGGCAGCGATACGGGTGCGGATTGTCGACGGTTTCGGCAACCGAACCATCCGACACCGGCATCTCAAACAGATGATCCAGGCGGTCGCGCCATTCGGCGCGCATGGACGCATCCACTTCCAGGATTGAGGCTGCCTTGATGGAGTTCTGGAAGAGGCTGGTAATCATGTTCCAGTCGTAGATGTTATCAGGTTTGGTGTTGTGTTGTTCCGGCGAGTCGCTGTCCAGGCAGTGATAGCGTCCGTCCGCGCCCTTCACTAGACTTGTCGCGAAGTAATCGGCCACCATTCGCATCATCGGATAAGCGACCCCGCGGAGGAACTCCAGATCGCCACTATACATATAGTCCCACCAGAAATTCAGCACATACCATGCGGCCGAGCCCTTGTGTTGGTTAAATCCCGAGTAGGATTTATTGCCGCCGGCATAAGGCGGGAACGTCTCATGCGGCACCACCATCCCCGCGCCGGGAGTGCGCTTGACAAAATCCGAAGCCATCCGTCCGAAGGTCCGGTGGGAGGGATAGAGCAGTTCGAGGTGATTGGCCTCAAACGTCAGCCACCAGATCATCCCGACCTGTGCATCCGCCGTGTATGTTTCGGACCAGGTCCTCAAGTCGAGCGGGTGGAACAGCCCGAAGAAGCTGGTGGCCTGGTCGGCGCGCGCCACGCAGGCTTGCTGATAGAGGCCGATATACCACAGGTTTTCCTCGAGTTTGTCCGGCATTTCGATCCAACTCCTGTTCCAGAAGGCCCTCCACCATGCGAGATGGGCGGTTGCGTCCGGCGGTTTGAAACAGGCTTTGCTTTCTTCGAGAGCAAAGCGCGCGACATCGCCCGGGGTCTGTCGGCTTGTGGCAATTGAACAGCCGATCTGAACGGGACTGGATGCCGTCACGGTGCCGATCATCCGATCCCCATCCTGCCGCCACACGACCGTGCCACCGTCAACGGTAACGGCCATGCCGACCGTGATGTTAGGCGCGGTGTGAGCGAACCAGCACGACTGTCCTTCACTGCCCCAGGCGACCTTGGTGGAAGGCGCCTTGGCGGCCTTGTCGCGCAATGCGTCCAGATCCGCCTCGCTCAAACCGCTGGTCCATGACCCGTAAAGCCGCGACGCGCTGCGGTCCCACGAGACATCTTTGCCGCTCTGCCAGAGCAGCGGCACCGGGGGCCTCTCCAGCACGATTTCGAAATTCCGCGCCGTGACTTGGGCAATGGCGCAATCCCGGTTGGCGTCCACCCGGATCACGCTTGAGTAGTCGCCGTCGCGCGTGGAGACCTCGGCCCTGCCGTGTGCAAGCCGCTGCTCGAAAGCCGCGCCGGATGACGCGTAGCGGATGCGCAGCGTGCCCGCCGTGGACCGCCCGAGCGGCGCCCCATCGGCAGTCGCTAACCAAATATCGGTTTTATCAAGAAACAGCGACTGCTCGCGTCCCCGTATGCCCGCGACCAACCCGCCCATGCTGCCGTTGCCGACGGGCAGTCCTTCAACCCAACTGCCGGAGGGTTCCAGATAAACCACATCGTGTTGCCGGAGATGCTCCACGCCGCCGTTGCTTGCCGCAATTGCAGTCCGTTCGCGCGCTGCCAGTCTTGCGGCCAGGCTTCTATCAAGCATGTCGATACGCAGGGGCAATGATACCTTTGCGGGCCCTGCGGCAATATCCGCAGGCATCTCCTCAAGAATCCCGCCATCCCGGATGAGCTTGACGACAAGCTGCGAATTATTGGTCTCAGGCAACCAGAACCCGTGTGCCCAATTGCCGGCGGCACCTAACCGAATCTCCTCACTGGCCAGCTTGGTGCCGGTTGTCGTCTCTATCGCCAGGGTGGCACCCCATAGCGGCGGTGAGGGGAGTGTGATCGTCGCTTTGGCAAGCCGCAGCAGCCGGCCCTGCTCGTCAATTTGGGTGTAAGGACTCCAGGCGCAAGCCCAGGAACTCAGGACACCGGCCGGTTTCGCCGTGGCGGCATTGCCGTCCGGTTCAGCCATGGCGGCAACATGAAGTCCCGCGCTCAGGACGGCAACCGCGAGTTTGATTGAAACAAGACGATGCATGTAATCTCCTTTCATTAAAATGGCGGGTCTGGTCGACATGTCGATAGGTTGCTTATGGATTTGCCTAGATCTTCCACGGCCATGGTTTGACGAGGGCGCGCACGGCCCAGGCGTCCCACTTGGCGGACAGTTCGGCGCACTTTTCGGGATGCCGGGCGGCGAGGTCGTGCAGTTCGCTGCGGTCCTTGCTCATGTCGTATAGCTCCCAAGGCAGGATTTTGGGGCCCTTGCCCAAACCCTCTTTGCGCACCAGTTTCCACTGGCCGTCGCGAATCGCGCAGTTGAGATGGTGTTCGAAGTATATGGCATCATTGCGCCCCAGCGGCTTGCCCGTGAACGCCGGCCGCAAGCTCACACCCTCCAAGGCGAGCACGTCGTGCCCCGCGAATTTCTGCGGGTAAGCGACGCCACCCAGATCGACACAGGTGGCCATGATGTCGATCAGGTGACCCGGTTGGCGTTCGAGTTTTCCGCGATACGCCTCGGCAATGCCTTGGTCCATGCGGTCGACCATCGCCGCGTAAACTTCCATATTGCGTGCTTCCCATGCTTTGTCGCGGACCTGCTCCCAGTCGTTTGCTTGCGGCGAAAGCTCCGTCGACTGATCTATCAGGCCGATGGCTTTCAGCCGCTTGAACCGTTGCTCGCGAATGGCCGCGAAACCCTTGTCGTAGCGGCCCTTGTATTTGGCGATGTCCTGCGGCAAGGCGTGCATCGGCCAATGGGCCGCGGTGTAGGCCACATAGAGGAAAAAGGGTTTGTCGGGCGTCCCCTTCGCGTGTTCCGAGAGGAACTTCACCGCGTGATCGCTGATGGCGTCGGTATAGTAATATGTTGCAGGTTTGTAGTTCGGATCGTTGACGGGGGTGATATGGCGGTTGCCGCTGCAGAGGGTGGTGGGGTCGTAGTAACTGCCCGCACCGGTGATCGTGCCATAGAACTTTTCGAAGCCGCGCTGCAGCGGCCAGTTGTCTTTGGGGCCATCGGGATTGGTGACGCGCGCCACGTGCCATTTGCCGGTCATGTAACAGCGGTAACCGCCCGTGCCGAGCGCTTCGGCGATGGTCATGACGTTGCGTCCCAAATCACCGCGGTAGCCGGGCAGGTCGGTGTGGTCGGTCATCATGCCCATACCCGCTTGATGCGGATACACACCGGTCAGCAGCGAGGCGCGGGTCGGACAGCAGCGCGCGCCATTGTAGAACTGCGTGAAGCGCAGTCCGCCGCTGGCGAGGCGGTCCAGATTGGGGGTGTTGATCTCGCCGCCGTAGCAACCGATGTCCGAGAACCCCATGTCGTCCGACATGATCAGGACGATATTGGGCGCGGCAGCGGCGGGTTGCACACGCGCCTCCGCTGGCAACAGAACGAAGGCCAAGGTCAGGAGGATAGGCCGCATGGTCTTAATGTCTTTCGTTACTCCTCGGGTAGCCCCACCATCGGATGACCCTTGGATTCAGAGTGGATTTTCATTTCATGAGGGCAAGCGAAAAACAACTTGTTGAGGCCATCCTCGCCACTTGGATCTTCGAGCAGGATCCATCGCAAATCGAGCGACTCGCCACAGACGGCAAAGTCCTGCGCGGCACCGGACGCACCGATGGCAAACCGCTCGCCTCGCTCTCGCTGGTCACCCACCAACTGCGCACCACCCTGCGTTCGGTGCGAATCGCGGAAAAAAGCAACGAAATCCCCCCCCCCGCCATCAGACTGCTTCTGACAGGCATGGGCCTGCAAGGCTGCACCGTCACTGCCGACGCCATGCACTGCCAGCAGGAAACCGCCCGCTTTATCACCCGGATCCAGTGCGGAACATCCGCTCGCGCCTCTTTCAGATAAAATGGCTCTGAATATATCGCAATTCCTTCAAGATCCTTCTTGCAAGGGGGGGGGAAACCTGTACCTCGGACTTGTCACCATCCCGCTATGACCGCCGTTGGCACACCATTGAAGCCCAAATCCCTGCCTTCGACCTGACGTCCGGGGGGGGCGTTTCTGCCCCTCCTTTCCCCGCAATCCATTTTCTCCCGCTCTCCGACCCGCACTTTAGCCCCTCATGCGCACCCACCGTGATAAACAATTTCCTAGCAATAAGATGATACGAAAGGAATGTGCCATGAAGAGAGTCCTGACCGCAATCACATTACCGGTAGTTCTAGCAGGAGCAGCGCATGCCGGCGATCTTTACAGGGATGGCAAAATCGACTACTTCGGCCTCGCCCGCTACCCGGAGGGGGGGGAACTTGTCGACGGGGTCGAGCTGTACCAAGTGAGTGAAAGCGGGGGGGCGGCTGACAAATATGGCCGCCGCGTGGTGCGTTGGTGGCCGCGCAAGGGTGTGGACTTCATCGAGATCAAGGACGGGATGCTCCCGCCGCGCGAGTGGACATTCAAGGCCGATCCACTGGACGAGGGCGCGGGCGGGCTCAAAGGGGAGCCTACGATTGTCGAACACGAGAAACTGATCCTCGACCAGAGCCCGAATAACTGGTTCCAGCGCCGCTTCCGGGGCTATCTGCATCCGCCCGCCGACGGCGACTACGTTTTCAAGATCAGCGCCGACACCATGGGCTTTTTCTACGTGAGCACGGACGATAAACCGGAGAACAAGAAGCTGGTCTGCCGTCTGACGAAAGCCTCCAAGAGCCTGCAGTGGGACCTGTGTCCGGAACAGAAATCCGGGTCGATTCCGCTCAAGAAAGGCCGGAAGTACTACTACGAAGTCATCCATAGCGAGACGGACAGGAAGGACCACATTGCGGCGGCCTGGCAGAGCGACGCGATGGAAGAGGCGCTGCTCGGCGGCCCCTGCGTCTCAACCCTCAAGGGCGAGCCCGGCAAGGTCATCGAGGAGAGGTGGGGTACCCCGCCGGGCACCGGCGTCCGCGCGCACGATCTGCCGCGCAGCTTCAAGGCGCAACTGCTCGGTTTCGACGGCATCGGCAACCGCTATGGCGATCCCTTCCAGGACGGCGAGGATTTCGTGGAGCCGACAACGATCCTGCGCATGCCCGACGGCACCATGCGCAGCTTCGAGGACGGAACCTTCTGCCAGACGGACCGCGAGTTCATCCTCAAGGAGTACCTCGAGGCGATGGAACGGGTCAAGGCCGGCCTGGACAAGACCGTTTGCAAGGTGCAACCGGGAACCATACGGGGGTACCCCAATAACGCAGAGGTTGGCGAGCCGGGGACCATGCGGGTCGAGACCGAGCATTTCGTGGTCCCCTCGGGCTCGCAGGGCAAAAGCGCCTGGGTGAACACGGACGACCCCGAAAAATCGGCCCGCTTCCGCCAGTGCGCGACGAACATGCTCGAGGACTTTCACGCCTATCTGGAATACGGCGGACACCTGATGCCCTACTGGGACCGCAAGGAGCAGTACAAGTTCGAGGTGCATGTCGGGGGGACCATCGCCGACGGGTTCCGCAGTGTTGGTGGAGGCGGCATGGGCGGCTACGGCGGGGCGGGGGTGGCCCTCAGCTCCAGGCCGGGTGGCTTCTCCCATGAATACGCCCACGGCTTCTCGATCCAGTGGAAAGCGCACAGCGGCGAGATCCTGCCCACCGCAAACAACGTGATCTGCGGCGGCGATGCGGGCCTGTGCGAGATGAACGTCGAGCGGCCCTTCCGAAACCCCATTCACGGCACCTACGTGACGGTCCTCTTCTACCGCATGGTCGGCTTCGATCCCAACTGGGGCATGTGTGCGCCGCTGGCCCTGCCCAAGTCGGTGGCCGAGTCCAGTTTCTTCCAGACCCTGGCCCGGGTCGGCCAGCAGCGGGGGTTGTTCAAGGACGGCATGTGCGGCGTGGGCGACATGGTGGGCGACTACGGTGCGCGACAAGCGGAATTTGACACGCAGAACCAGGAGGCGTTGCGCCAGCAATGGTTCGCGGTGGCACGCAATTATCTCGAGCCGGTGGACAAGGAGCAAGGGATCTACCGGATTCCCTGGGACGAGGCCCCCGAACCGTTCGGCGTCAATATCGTCCGGCTGGTGCCCGACAAGGGCGCCAGCGTCATCGACGTCGACTTCCAGGGCTATCACGATCCGGCCGTCTACAGCGACTGGCGCGCCTGCATCGTGGCAGTGGATAAAGACGGCCGGGCGCGATACAGCGACTTGTGGAACAAGGACGGGATGCACATGGAGCGCCGGGACGGGGACCAGCGCTACTGGCTGACGGTCGCGGCGACGCCCCGGGCGCAACTGGGGAGTCTCTATCAGGGCCATTTCGCGGCCCGCTACCCGTGGCAGGTCACGCTGCGCGGCGCGACGCCGGGTGCGCCGCAACGCACCCGGGCCGACCTGAACGACGTGTATGGCGTGTACGGCCACGGCGACAGGATGAAGGGCGGGGCGATTCTGCCCGTCGCCCCGAATACGGAGGCGGACAAACGATTTGTCGTGGAGGCCCGCACGGTTGGGGCCGAAATGCGCAAGCGCGTGGACAACAGGGCGGCCGGCGAGCTGGAAAAGGTCTTCGCGCACTGGGTGCTCGACAATCTGGAGGAGGCGCTGGGCTCTGCGGAGGGAGCACCGCACCCGAACGGAGGCGGCTGGGTGGCCGCGACGGCTCAGGTCGCGCCCACGGCCTACATCGGTCCGCACGCCGCCGTTCTGGAACGGGCCAAGGTGCTTGACCAGGCCGTTGTCGAGGATGGCGCGGTGATCCGAGACAGTGCCATCATTTCCGATCACGCCCGAGTGAGCGGCCAGGCGGTCATCGGAGACGGCGCCCGCCTCGACGGGCACAAGCGCGCCTGGTTCCCGCTGGGCCTGGCCGCCGATGAGGAGCCCCCCGAACTGACGACACGCCTGAATGAGGACCTCGACGAGTACGGGCTGTGGGCCAATTACGCCATGGACCAGGCCGAAGCCATGGTGCTGGAGGATTGGTACCGCGGCACCGACAGCGACCGCGAGTTTTTCTGCAGCGTGCTCAACGGCTACCTATACGGCAAACCCGCGTTCGTGGTGGACGGCGAGCACCGCGGCTTTGCCTTCGACGGCAAGGCGCAGTATGCGGAGTTGAATCGCCGCATTGCCGACCTGGCGGAGATCACTGTGGACATGACCGTCAAACGGCTGGGCGATGGCGGTCAGACGTTGCTGGATTTCGGCTCGAACATGGACAACCGGTTCACCCTCGCCAGCGGCGGCAAGGATGGCACGCTCGCATTCACGGCCGTGGTGGACGGCAAGACCGTCGCTTCGCTGTCATCCCCGCAACCGCTCCCCCGCGAGCGCTGGACCCGCGTGCGTCTCGAACTCGACGGCGACAAGGCGGCGCTCTGGATGGACGACGCGAAGGTCGCCGAGACCGCCGCCGCCTTCCGGCCGTGTCAGGTCTTCAAGCCCGGACTTGCCCAGCGCAACTTCATTGCAACCGCGCGGGATCTCAGCGCCGGGTTCAAGGGAGTCTTCGACGACGTCGTGGTCTATCACCGGGTGCACGGCAACGCCTTCGCCAAACTGCCCCGCCCCGTCATCAGCCCCCCCCGCCGGCCTGCGGCGGGCTTCGCCGCGCGGGTGCGCCGGACCATGGACGTGAGTGCCTACGAGCAGCAGGACCGCGCCGGTAAGCTCAGCGGCCCGATGATGGAGGCCATCGGCGGAAAAGGGTCGCGGGCCGCGATGAGACTCTACCAACTGCAACACCGCTCGCAGGAATGGCCGGCGGCGGTGGCGCGGGCCGCGGAGATCGACAAGTTGAAAGCGGAATATACGCAACGCTTCCAAAAGGAGTCCGGCGAGTGCAAGGAAGCCCGGGAATTGGCCGCGCAGATTGCGGAGATCGACAAGAAGCTCGCATTGCAGCAGAAAAAACTCCCGGAGTCCGGGAAGAAAAAAAGCGCAAAGACAGCGTCCGCGCCGAGTGCCCCGCCATCTGCGGAAATCGTCGAGCTCGACAAGCGGAGCACGCAACTCAAAGCGAAGATTGCCGAGGTGGAAAAACGGATCAAACAGGCCGAGGGGGAGGCCAAGGCGGAAGTGGCGGCCATGCCCGAAAGCAAGGCCGAGCAGGCCGAGATCGCCCGGCTCAAGGAGCAGATTGCACCGCTCAAAGCGCCGGCCGACGCCGTGCTCGAGAAAGCCCTGAAAGATGACGGACAGCAGGCAATGGCGGAGGCGGCCACGAAAGAGGCGCAGAAATACACGACCGGCTACTGGCGCGCGGTGTCCTCCGTGAACGGGGCGCTGGGCGGTTGGTGGGGCCAACACGTCAAGGCCATCAAGGAGCGGCTCAAAACGCAGGACGAAACCTATGGGAAATGGGCCGCCCTGACCCAAAAGCTGGGCGAGACCGAGGCCCGCCGCCGCTATCGTGACGAGACGTTTCTCATGCAGCATGCCGGCCGCGCCGACCTGCTGGACGGGGCCGACGTCTTGCGTCAGGAGTTGGCCGACGTGGCGGAGCAACGCAAGGCGGCCGAGCCGCCGAAAGCCGAGCCGCCACCGGTGTCCAAGGAGGATGCGGCCCTGCAGAGCGAGTTGTCGGCGTTGCAGCAGGAAAAGGACAGGCTGCGCACGCGGCTGCGCGAGATCACCGGCCGCTACGTCGAGGAGAAAATGCGCGAGGTTGGCGCGTTGGACATGGACAAGGAGCGCAAGTCGGTCCTGGCCGAAGGCCGCAGAAAGGCCATGCTCCGGTACTATCAGGAGGATGTTGCCGCCTGGAGCACCCTCCGCTCGGCGTTTCATGGCTGGTTCAACGGACCCTATGCTCCGTACGTCAACCGTTACTGCGCGAAACTCGTGGGCACGCCGCGGATTCGCGGCGAACTCGCCATGGCGGAAAAAATCGCGGCAAGCTACGCGCCCGAAAATTGGAAAACCCGCGTCGACCAGTGGGACTGGCGCACGGCCTGGGAGAAGAACGACAACGACAGCCTCAAGGAGTTGCCTTTGACGCGGAAGTGGCTGGAGAGGGTGAAAACTGACAACTGATTGCTAACAGCAGAGGGGACCAATATGAAGAGACCAGGAATGACGATAGGGGTGGTGGCGGTGTTCCTGGCGAGCGCCGCCGCATTTGCCGCCGACGATGCCGCGACGCTCAAGCAACTCACGGCCAAGGAGTGGACCGTGCCGGACGTCGGCATCCAGATGATGCGGATCCCGGCAGGGACCTTCACCATGGGCAGTCCCGAAAGCGAGACGGCCCGCTGGGAGGAGGAGACGCAGCACAAGGTGACCCTCACCAAGCCGTTCTACATGGCCGCTTACGAGTGCCGCCAGCGCGAGTACTACAAGCTGATGCTGCCGGCGGACTACGACTACGACGCCTGGCAATACCAGCGGGGGCCGCTGCACGACGGCGCGGCCTGGCGGCACAAGTGGCACCGCGGCAAGTTTGGCGCCCACACCCTCGAAGACTACACCTATCCGATGGAATGCGTCAGTTGGCACAACGCCATGGAATTCTGCAAGAAGCTCACGCAGCGGGAGAAAGCTGCCGGGCGCTTGCCCGAGGGGTATGTGTACCGCCTGCCGACGGAAGCCGAATGGGAATATGCCTGCCGGGCCGGGTCCCAGGGTCCCTTCAATTTTGTCGGGGACTATTCCAAGTGCTACGAGTTGCAGCGGCACATGTATCTTGGCGGCGGCGGCTGGGTCAAGTTTGGCGTTGGCGACACTGAAAGTGAGCGCAAACCCAATGCCTGGGGCCTGCGCGACATGCACGGCAACGTCTATGAGTGGTGCCTGGACTGGTATGCCCCCTACGAAAAGGGCCCTCAGACCGATCCGACGGGGCCGCAAAAGGGCACGGAGAAAGTCGCGCGTGGCGGCGGAGCCGTGCCCTGGGTTTCCGACGGCATGCTGGCCTGGGGCGTGCACCCCTTTGTCCGTTCCGCCAGCCGCTACGGCTTCGAGCCCGAGACTGACCATTCGGTCATCCTCGGCTTCCGCGTCGTGCTGGCACCGCAGGTGGCGGGCGGGGGAAGGTGATCAGTTATTTGTGAGCGGTCTTAATGCGATGTCGATCTATTTTTCCCCATTGCCTGCTGATGAGAATATCGGAACTGCACGGCGTTCTTCGACCCCCGCCGAGGGCACCACGGCATTCCCCCCCTTGACGCCAATTACCGTCCCGCGCAGTCTCATCACTACACATCATGAATAGCCGCATCAACGATGGCCTGACGACCGCCGCGGGATGGTGTCATTTCAGGATGCCGCCGTCGGTGGTCGGCCGGTTCGCGCACGAGCCGCTGGTGTCGGATTTCCTGGTCACGCACATTGGGTTCTTTCCGTGCAGCCACGGGCATGAAGCCCGGCGTCCCCACCCGCTCCACGAGGGCATCTTCATCTTGTGTCTCGCGGGCCGGGGTTGGGTGGCGCCCGCAGGAACGCCGGACGCACCCCGGTGTCTGGTCGAGCCGGGTGACGCGCTGCTGGTGGCGCCCGAGGTGCCGCACTCGTACGCCGCGGATGAGAACGATCCCTGGAGCATCAGTTGGTTCCACTTCGCCGGGCCGCGCGCCCACCAGTTCGCCGCGCAATGGGGCGTGCCGCCCGGTATCAGCAAGGGCCCGGTGACCAGCCTGTGGGCGTTGCACGACCTGATGGAACGCATGATCGAGTTGCGCCGCAAGGGCTTCAGCCGGGCGGTGCTCATGGAAGTCAACGCGCTGGGGGAAGTCGCGCTGGCCCGCTTGTACTCGGATGCCGGTCTCTCGCCCATCGGGCCACCGGGTGCCGACCCGGCGAAGGATGTGCCGAACCGGGCGCACAAATTGCAGCGGGCCTTGGCTTTTCTCCAGGTCAACTTCACCCGCGAACTGACCGTCGCCGAGGTGGCGCAGGCCTGTCACGTCTCCGCCTCGTGGTTGTTTCACGCGTTTCCGGAACACACCGGCTTCAGCCCGTTGCATTATGCCATCAACTTGCGCTTGCAGGAGGCCTGCCGGCTGTTGGCCCTCACGGATCGCAAGGTGGCGGAAATCGCCGTTGCCGTCGGTTATGAGGACGAGTTCTATTTCTCGCGCCTGTTCAAGAAGCACCTCGAGCTGAGCCCCGATGCCTATCGCCGCCTATTCGGCCGGTGAGTCTGGAAACCGAAAGAGGGGCACGGGCGGCCCGCCCAATACTGTTTACTTAGTACTCCAAAGGCATTTCTTTGGGTGGAGTTGAAAACCCAATGTCGTTGCGAAGGACTGGCTTTCTTGGAGTATCGCGCTCCTTTGCATTGATTGAGGATTGAGGATTGGCGCGATTGTTGATTTTTTGATTGCTGAAGCCGAAAACAGAAGTTCAAACCACGAATGGCACGAATAACCACGAATGATCAGTCACTTCCGGACTCTGCCGGATTCACCATATGGTGGCAGTGATGTGACATCCCAACCCACTTTCATTTCGTGAGATTCGTGGAATTCGTGGTTCCTATCTCGGAGTTCGGGTTGAAGTGAGCTTGCTGGGCGCTGAAGCTCGGCTTCAAGCTCAGATCGAAAATCAAAAATCCTCAATCGACAATCATCAATCCAATTCGGGCAACGATTCTGCGACCTGAGATTTCGCCTCATCAGGTGCTGAGTAAACCGTATTGGACGGCCCGCCCTTGCACCTCTTGTTTTTGCACGATTGTCCATGCGAAATGCAGGATTGTCCATTTCAGCCGGACGGGATTTGCGGCAGTCTGTTACCGTAGAAGGTTGACCAAGTCACGACAACCACATTCCCCCAACCACCAACAACTGATTATTGATTACTGATTATTGATTGCCACTGATTACCGACCACTGATTCGTGGTCACAACATGCAAACCACCAACAACTTCTCATGACCAATGACCAATGACTTCTTCTCTTCCAATCCTCAATCCCCAATCCACAATCCTCAATCTCTTCCTCTTCACCAATGACCAATGACTAATGACCACTGACTAATCAACCACTGTCCAACAACATTATGAAAACAACCATGAACAGATTGAAAACGCAGACTCTATCATCGCCACGCGGGATCACCCCGGCAGACAACCCACTACGTTCCTGGCGCGTGCCAATCCACGCAATGTTTGTCGGCTTGCCCAAGCTGGCGGCCGTCGTCGGCGCGGCGCTGATTTGCTTCACACCCGCCGCCGCCGCCGCCCAGGATACCTTGCTGGTTTACGAAGGATTCGACTGCGCGGGCGCGGACCTATCGGCTCTGCAGGGCCAGGCCGGCGCGACGAGCATCGGCTTCGATGCCCTGAGCACGTGGGGCACCCCGGTTGGCTCGATTACCCCACCTGAAACCCTTGATGATATCGCCCGGTACAATACGACCGGGCTTTCCATCGGTTCGGGTGCCACCACTCTGAAGGTCGTCGGCGGCAGCATGACCCTAACCCATCTTCCGCACGGCAGCAGGTACTACATTAGCCGCGCGCTGGACGTTGCCCAGACCGGCGGACAAACGGTTTACGGCGCCTACCTCATGAATTACGTGACACGCAATGCCAGCACCGGGCGTGTAAGTGTCGACAACCCGGCTGGAAATGACGCGTCGAGATACCATTTCGGCGGCGGATTCGGCCGCTGGAACAGCACTAGCACGATAGGTTATCTTCTCAGCGTCGGAAACACCAGCGTAACCGGTATTACTGGTACTAACGCGGGAGGGCCTAACCTTACGGGCAACGAACTCGGCCTTGGCAATATCGCCATCACGCTTTTCTCGATCACGAACGTGGGCGGCAGCTCGGGCTCTGTCTTGATGTGGCAATATGTGCTGAACTCGGCCCAGTTCGACAACTTCAAAGCCGGCGGCCTGACGGAAACCGAACTGCAAGGCGCTGCCACGGGTGCTGGCGCGACGCAGGTGTTGCAGAGAGCGACCCACACCCTCGCCGCGCCAAATCCCTATCCGCAATGGGGGCTGAGTGACGTCCTGACATTTTGGTGGTACGACAAAGCCCTTACCGAGGTGATCAAACTCGACGAGGTCCGCTTTGGCACGGGGAGCCTGGATGCGGTGACGCCGCTGGCTACGCCTCCCAGCGGTTACGCCTCGTGGGCGACCACCAACAGTATAACCGGCGATCCCTCAGATGATTCCAACAATGACGGCGTTGCCAACGGCGTGGCCTACTTCATGAACGCAACCGGTCTCGCCACCAACCCGGGCATCAACAGCTCCGGACAAGTGACCTGGCCCAATGGCGGCAATATCCTTAGCGGCCAATACGGCACCGAGTTCGTCGTCCAAACCTCCAGCGACCTCCAGAAATGGGTGGATGTTCCTAGTGGCCAACTCGACGCCAACACCGACTACGCCGCCGGTCCCCCCGCCGTTGACGGCTCGCTCAGCTACACCCTGACGGGTGCCAGCCCCCGCTTCGTGCGCCTCAAGGTGACCCCGAACTGACCCGCAGCCCGCGCTGCTGGAAAGTCACCCGAACCCCCAACCAACCCCATGGCCGCCGATCAAGAGCCGGTGACGGGACCGGAGGGCGGGTAAATGGGGGGTGATGTCCGATCGGACACGCAGATGTCCAGGACGGGCGAGTCCTGACAACACAGGCGACGCGAGTTGCCGCGGTCGTTGATCTTCAGGCAGCGAGGTGATGGGCAGTTTCCCAGACGTGCCGCTTGAACTTGATGCGCGAGTCCGCCGAGACCGGTTTCCAACTGTTGGATGTCCTGAAGCGATCCGAAAAGATCCTGAATGTGCCAAGTCATTTGCCGAAATAATCGTCAATTCCTCGAGAATTCAATGTCGGGATCAGGAAGTCTGAAGAAACGAGTCATGTTTTTCAGTTAGAGAAAAGTGCAACGTGTGGCAGGCTGGCATCCTGCCCCACATTTGGGTGCCGCACCATTATTGCGACGGGGCATCTTTCCCGAGGACGGTTTTGGTGATCGCCTCGCGGGCCTCGACGGTGGCCGGGCTATAGGGGGCGATCTTCTTCAATTGGATATATACATCCCGGGCGTCGTCCATCTTGCGCGCCTTGCACATGGCCCTGACCTGCACGAGCATCACCTGCTCCCGCTGGGAGCCGTTCAGGCCCATGCGGAGCATTTGCTTGGCGAGCGTCAAGGCGCGGGCGGCATCGCCCAGGCCGGCGAAGGTCTCGAGCTTAACGATCATGACCCCTGGGACCGTGCGGAGCAGTGGGTGTTTGCCCAGCCACTTGTCGAGGAGGGAAAGGGCGATATCGGCCTCGGCAGCGCACCCTGCTGCCAAGCGCTGGATCCTCCGCAGGTCAGCGCTCAGTTGCAATTGCGTCTCTTCGCCGAGCGGCCACGCGTCCGGCTTCAGTTGCAGCAGGATCTCCTTCGCCTTTTCTTCTTCTCCCATCATCAACAGGGCGTCCGCCGTAACGCGTTTTGCCGGATCGTCCTTCTCTGCCGCCGGGCCGGCGAAACCGTAATTCTCACCGCGCTTTACGCCGAACCACTCGGGGGGCTCCGCAGGTTGATGCAGGGCCAGGAAGCGGTTTGTCTCGCCAAAGCGCTGCATTTCGGCGGGGATTACAATGTTGCCGTTGGGACATTGCGCCGACGTGCCGAGCCGCGAGCCGTTGAACCATATCGTCATCCCGTGGCCGGACATGCGGCCAAGTTCCAACACCAGTTCCTTGCCCTGCCGCGATTCGGGCATGTGGAATTCTTTTGCAATCCACGCGCCCTGGCCGCCTGCCCTGTGGACTTTGACGGGCAGATCGGAAGCCTTCGACCACTTCAAGCCTTCGGTCACGCCGGCGATTTCGCCGCTCTCCGGAATGGAGGGATACCATTGCTTCGCCGCGGCGATACACCAGGCGCCGGTCAGGTCGAGGCTCGGCGCGGCCTTTTCCGCCGTTTCGAGGAGTTGCAGAGCCTTTTGAGGTTCGCCGCAAACGGCAACGAGACTCTCAGCGAGGGTCGTGGCGGCGGATTTCCAGTGGCGCGAGCCGACATGCGCCCGGTCCATCACGGCCTTGCAGAGCTTCTCGACGGCGGGAAAATGCGCCGCCATGGGCACGGTCCGCGCCAGATCGAGCAGGCTATCGTAAGGATACTTCGCGATGACCTCGTCGATGCGTTCCGCCAACGCCCTGCCGATGGCGCTGCGCCGCTGCTCCAGCAGGTCGCACTCAAGCGACCAGTAGTAGAGGCTGAACACATCCCGGATCGGGGTGCCGGAGGCGAACTCCGTTTCCCTCTGCGTGATCGGTTCCAGGAGCTCAAGGGGGGGGTCATCGTTCGGTTCGGACCAGTCCACCTGGACATGAATGTTGCCCGCCTTGTGCGCGATCGTTTTGCCGTTGGGACCGTCCAGAACCTCGAGTTCCACCTTTCTGTTACCGGGCGCGAAGAAAAGGTGCTTGATCTCCCGGCCCTCGGCCGTGTGGCCGTCATCGAAGCGCCAGCGGAAGACCGCGTCTTCCCGCTCCTCCGAGAGCGCTCCGGCAAGGGAATACTGGATGATATCGCCGGCGGGGTAATTCCCCAACCATTCCTTGCCGGCATAGCGCCAGCTAAACGAAGCACATAATTTCTCCTCGCGGTGGGTCATCGCGCCCGCCGCGGCATCCGCCAGCGGCTCCCACACGGAGAACTCACGACCAAACGCTCGAGTTGAACGCTCGTTATCCGGTAGGCGCCAGCAGAACCATGCACTGAAATCTTTCCGGCTGCCGTATAGGCAAAAGTCCAATTTATGGAGCCCCTTCTCCAGCTTGAGCCTGAAGGCCTTCATCGGTGGCCCTCCTTGACCTTTTCCTTGAGCAAACAGCGGTTTCAAATCAGCCTGCCCCGCCTCTCCGTACCGCCATTCCGAGACCACCTGGTCGTCAATGAGGAGATAACCTGCGGGCTGGACACCGAAATAGAACTCGTAGTCTTGCGTCTCCGGGATATGGAAAAAGCCCGTGTAACGGGACAGCACCAGCGACGCCCTGCGGGTTTTTATCCCATCGCGGAAGTTCGTCGCTTCCACGTCCCTGGGCCTGAACGGCACAAAACAATGGGAAATCGCGGCCCCGGGGATCACAGAAGTGTAGGTCGCGTGGTACCATCTCCACAAGGTGTCTCTTACTACCTTCTTGCCGGCAATGAAATCGGTGCCGTCCCAGAGTTTCATGAAGCCTTCCAGCGTGGTTGGCGCCGGATCGTAGCGGTCAGGGTAGCGGCTCTCTAACATGAGGCCCGCCCGCGGCGCCCAATCCAGCCGCGGCGGCTGTTTCGAACGCGGCACCAGATAGACCAAGTATTGCTTATCCCCGCTTGAACAGTCGAACAGGATCGACATCGGCTCCCCGGGATACGTCCAGAGAATGCGGCAGCCGACATTCCGGCCCGACAGATCATAGACCAGCGGGATAAGCTCCGTCGGATCGAGACCCGGCAGGCAGAGCGTAGCTTCGGCAACGGTCGGGCCGCAGGTGATGAATCCGGCCTGCCCCAAGTCCCTGACGTTCGCCGTGATCGTGAACTTTTTGGCGGCGGGCGGCAGGGTGAACATTTTACAGCTTTGCCTTTGCACGATGTTCTTGTCCGGCGCGATGTTCTTGTCATCCACAAGCACCTGCACGCCCCCCCCCTCATGGAATGAAAACCGCTTATACTCCGGCTTCATCTCGAAAGTCGCCGAACCATTCGCCCGCAAGTCCGGTTGGTATAACTCCGGTTTGTATTCCTGGCCGGACGCGGCACATTTGCGCTTCAGGTCCGCGATGATGTTTTCCTTCTGCTCTTTGGTGCGGATGTCGCTGGTGACGACGCCCTTGGTGTTGCGGTCAAAGGCGAGCCCCTTCGTCTCGAGCGGGGTCAGGTCGGCAAGGTAAACCTGCGGCGGCATCCACACCATGGCCTCCTCTAACGAAACGGTGACCGGTATCCGGATCTCCGCGTCCTGGACATGCCACGGGAGCGGTTCCTCTGCGGCAAGTGCGAGACAACCCAAGCATCCCGTCAGAGCCACAATGTGGATGGAGGATCGCTTCATGACGCTTTCCCCTCTTTCTGTGAAGATGGTTTGTCGCGATTTCATGTGGTTGTTCCTCAGCTTGTCCAGACGGTTCTTATTCTGGCTTTCGGGGCTTCGTTTTCGGGGCGGTCTTCGACTTGTCAGCGGTCATCGGCCAATTCGGATCATCGACATGGGCGTTTTTCATGAGCGCCTCCGCCTTGGAGACCAGTTCGGGTTTTGCGGCGGCAAGGTTCTTCGTTTCGCCGGGATCGGTTTTCAGATCGTAGAGTTCAAGAGGGTTTGCCGGGCCGTTGAGAACCTCCTTCCAGTCGCCGAAGCGAATCGCCTGTATGGGCTTGCCCTCGTACATGCCGCGTTTGAAACCGCGCAGTTTTCCGCCCATCGTCTGATCGAAAAGCCGGCCGACTGCCGAGTTGCCGCTGAACGAGGAGCCGTTGTCGCCGGAAAACATCACCAGCGTGTTCTCGTCGAGTTTGAGTTCCTTATCGATTTCATATAACTCTTTTTCCCGTGTGTGATGGTGGCTGGTGGTGGTTGCAGGTGGTTGTTTCCCAGCAAAGCGGCAACGGGCCAAAGCAACTAACTGTTATTCATGACCGTGATCTGTTCAGGAACCGGTGTCGGGTGAAGGCGCTGGTATGTTTTCCTGACCCGGTGGGACCGCCTTGCTCAGCCACTTGTCAAGCTGGTCGCGCAGTTCTTTCACTTTGGCCGGCTGTTGGTCGGCCAGGTTGATCTTTTCGCCGATGTCGGCGGCCAGATTATACAATTCGTCACCTGCCGTTCTGTGCCGCAATTTCCAGTCGCCCATGCGGATGGCCGTATCGGATGGCGTGGTGCCGCAAAGCAGGATCGCCTCGTGGGGCGAGCGTGCCCCTTGGGTCAGCACCGGCCAGATATCACGGCCGTCGATTGGCAGTTTCTGCTCCAGTGAGCCTCCGGCGAGTTTCACGAGTGTTGGATACCAGTCCACGATGTGCAGCGGTTCATCGATCACCTTGCCGGCGGGGATGTGGCCGGGCCAGGAAGCGGCGGCGCAGGCGCGGATGCCGCCCTCGTAGAGCGAGCCCTTGCCGGAGCGGAGCGGGACGTTGGAAGTGATTTTGCCCGGTGCCGGGCCGCCGTTATCGCTGGAGAAGATGATCAACGTGTTGTCGAGGATGCCTTTTTCCTTCAATGCGGCGACGATCTGGCCGACGGCTTCGTCCATCGCCGCGACCATGCCCGCGTAGGTCGCCCGGGTGCCGGTGAGGTTGGTGAAAGGTTTCTTGTACTTCTCGGGCACTTGGAACGGGTCATGAACCGCGTTGAACGGGACGTAGAGAAACAACGGCTTGTCCGCCTGTTTTTCACGGATGATGCGGCAGGCTTCCTTGGCGATCAGGTGGGTGGAGTAACCTTCCTCGTTGCACGGCTGGTCGTCGCGGTGCCAATCCGGCTCGCCGGCCCGCTTGTGCGTGAAGTAGTCGATAAAGCCGAACCAAAGGCCGTACTGATGGTCGAAGCCGCGGCGGGTTGGACGGTAGGCGGGTTCGAATTCACCGAGGTGCCACTTGCCGCAAATGGCGGTTTCATAGCCCGCCGCGCGCAGCGCATCGGCCAGTGTTCGTTCCGCCAGCGGCAGTCCCCATTTGGCGTGCGGCCTGACGATCCCGTACACGCCGGTATGCACGGCGTAGCGGCCGCTCATCAACGCGGCCCGCGTCGGCGAACAAACCGGCTGCACGTAGAACGATTTCAAGATCGCGCCGGCGTGTGCCAGTTTGTCGAGATTGGGGGTGCGGATTTCTTTGCTGCCCATGAACCCGGTATCCTCGTAACCTTGATCATCCGAGAGGATGAAGAGGATGTTGGGTTTGGTTTCAGCGCCGGGTAGTAACGCCACCGGAGCCAGCAGCAATGCGGTGAGTGCGAGGGTGATATGGTTCATTGGATTGCCAGGTATCTCTCTTGGTTGGTATTCAGGGTTCATCGCTCGGCATGTGGGCCAAGGCGCCATCCAGCGCCGCCTTGGCGTAGGCGGCAAAATGGCCGTGAACATCGCGGGTGTAGGCTTCAAGGACCGCTCGGGCCTTGCCGTTCCGGTCGCCACAGTCGAAAAGAAGTGCGGCCACGAGCACCTCCCTGAACTTCTTGTCCATCGGTTTGCCGATAATCGCGCGCTGGGGCATTGCACGTGGCGACTCTGGCTTCTGCGGCTGGTAATAATCCGCCGGTGTCGCGTGTCCGGTCATGCCGGGCTTGTCGAGCAACTCCGCCAGGGGGTCGGCCAGGGATGGGTCGCGGTTGGCGCGCAACGCCATGCAGATGGCCTTGACGTGGGACAGATCACTCGCGGCGTCAAGCAACTTCAGTTTCCTGACCAGCGCCGGCCGCGCCTTCGCGGACCGGGTGAATCCGAGCGCCATCACCAGCCGGTCGAGTTCCGCGTACGTGTTGGCCGTTTCACGGGCCGAACTCAGGTTGTAGCCTTTCCCCCAGGTCTCGTTCCTCTCAACCGCCTCCAGCAGTGTCTGCACGCCGGCGTCGTCGCCCATTACGCCGAGGACCATGGCGTAGTTGAGCATCTCCCGGGGTTCCTTCGCGTTCGCATGGGCGGTGGCCAGCAAGGGGATGGACTGGCGCGGATGGGACATGACCGCAGCCAGCGCCGAAAACGTCACATCATGGCTGTCCCGTTTCTGGTTGATCTCGATCTTGAGATCCTTCAGTTGCGCCACGGCCTCTTTGAGACGCTCCGTGCCGAGCGGATACGAATCGGTGTCGCTCAGCACGCGCTTCTCCGCCACGCCCTTCGCCACCAGAGCCTTCTGCAGGGCTTTGATATCGACCTTGCGGCAATATCCTCCGTTGCCCGCCGCCATGGCCGCCGCGATGCCGGCCGCATAGCCCTGATTTTCCAGATCCACCTGCATGCGAATCAGCGTCATGGAGTCCCGGTCGGCGCTGGTGCCGAGACCGGTCACCAACATGCCCTCCAGCCCCTTGGGAAGCAGGCAGCGGTAAGGCTCATCGCCAAAATAAACCGGTCCCTTCATGTCCTTGACCAGCAGCATGTCCGCCGTGGGGAATGCCGCAGCGTCGAAATTGCTCAGGTAATGACAGATCGTGTCCGGATAGGTGCGCCCGTTGAGGATGTCGGTAACCTTCAGGATATAGTCGCCAACCACCCGCCGGCGCTCACGACTGTCAATCAACTGTGCGTTGTCGTAAGTGCTGGATTTGGGATCCCTTGCCGTCAGGAGGAGATGCCAGAGGTCGAACATGTCCGTATCGTCCACCATGGTGGTGGCGGTGTTGACGTATCTGGCACCAAGGTTGCGAGGGGGATACCCTGCCACCTGCACGGAAAGGTCGCCGCGCTTGGAGATGCTGTATTGCGTTTGTGCGCCGGCGGCCGCCGCGATATCGGCGTTGCCGGTGCTGTCGATAATTGTTTTTGCCAGGACGACGCCGCCGCCGAACGGCCCGGCCACCACCACGCCGGCCGCTTTATGATCGTCCACGACCGCACCGCAACAGAAGCAGTTGAACCAGATTTCGCCGCCGGCCTTGAGGATTTCCTGCCTTAGCCATTCGGCCTTGGCCTCCACATTCCAATCGTGTCCAACCTGTTCTCCGACCTCCTTCACATAACCACTGCGGGGCGTCTTAATCCCGACCGGGTCATAGTCCGGATGGTTGATCGTTTTCTTCACGGTGGGGTCAATGATCTCTTTTTGGCCCACGAACCCGGGCTTCATCCCCTTGCCATCGGGATGACCATACCAGTATCTGCTGATCATCCCCGCCGTGCCAACGCCGCCCAGTTCGTCCAGATACTCGATGACCAGCGTCTTGGCCCCGCTCCGGGCGGCGGCGATCGCAGCCGGCGACCCGGAGGTTCCGCCACCCACAACCACAACGTCGTATACACCCATCACAGGCAAGTCACGCGTGCTCAAGGTGACTTGCGGCCGGTCACGAAATCGAAGACTGCTCCCTTGCACGCGAATCGACAGTCGGCCCGGCTTCGCTCCGCTGGTGGCGACATCGATCCGACCGGGGCCGGGCGCTTTGCCAGTCTCGCTGGCAGCCGCCTCGCCGATGCGCCGGCCGATGACCGCCCACTGCGGCGGGCGTAGCGCCGTCGTCATCTGCTCGCGAGGCAGATCCGCATAGGCGCTCAGGACGTACCACGACTTCACTTTCGCAGGACGGAAAAGATTCAGCGCAATCTGCTCCGCGCCCGGCCATGCCTTGGTCGACGCTTCGGCCGAGACAACGGCATCTTCCGGAATGTAAAACAGGCGCTCCGGGTAATCCACGGCACCGCTGGTCCAGGTCAGCGACCGCACTTTGTGGAAGACCGTGTTCAGAGAGTTGAATCCGGCGTCGGACTGTTCGATGCGCAGGGAGTATTCATAGACAGGATATTCTTTCTGGACACTCTTCTTCCAGGTAATCGCAAATGGCGAGGAGTAACTGACGGGGAGTTTGCGGCACGATACGCCATTGGCCGGCTCGCCGCCGACCACCACATACTTGAAATCCTTAGTGCCGGCACTGAACGGTCGAAATCCCGCGGGCGTGCAGCGGGTGATCGCCGCCCGCTCCGTGGCGTCGATGATCACTTTCGCACGGATAATCTGGCGGCCGCTCCGGTTCACCATCACCACGCCGGCAGGTGCGCCCCCTTCGGCAAACAGGACGTCAACCGCGTAGCAGCCGGTCAGAAAAGGCACACCGGCGTCTAGCAGCGCCTTGTCCAGAGCGGTTTTCACCTGCATGGGCGTTGCGACCGCGTTCGTGCCATAGATCGCCCGGGTCAATGCGGTTTGGGGTTTCTCGTCCGGTTCGAGCCACAGCCGCTGGTTCGCGCACAGGTCATAACCGAGATACGGGCGATCTTCGATCAGCACAACCTTCGCCCCTTTTTCAGCAGCCGCGCACGCGGCCTCCACGCCGGCCAACGAGCCGCCGGCGACCAGGATATCCACGTCATAGGCCACCGCTAACGTGGCCGCCGCTTCCGTGACGGTAATTGTTTTGGTTTCCGTAGCAAAGGCGCTGCGCCCCAACAGCAACGCGAGGGCTGCCAGTGTGTGTGCTATGGTTCTCATGCGTTGCTTCCTTGTTTTCGATAGTCTATCGCGGGTGGTGCATCATACGGAGCGGATCAGCGCCGTTTGTCATTCCAGCGTTCTGGTGTCTTTCCTGTCATCTCGTTCTCCAGCTTGAGCATGGCCGTGGCGAAACGCCCGCAGGGCGGTGTCCTTGGGGCTAGCAAGTTGACGTGCCAGTCATACGCCTGCTGCGCGGCAGTGTCCCGGCCAACGGCCGGAATTCCCGCCACAAGACCAACCCATGCGATTCCAAGGAAATATCTTCTCATGTCTGTTTCCATCCTTTTTAGGGTAAAGCGTCAGGATTGTTGCGTCGGGTAGAACGGACACATCCGAGTAGCCGCCGGAGGCGCTAATGACCCGGGTGCTGGCCCACGAGCGGCCGTCGTCGCGGCTGAGGTAGCACATGAGGTCACTCCTGCCTTTCCCTTTCAGCGGGTAGCTGAACAGCAGGAGCGGCTTTTCCGCGCCGCGCGGCGTGAAACTGGCAAGTCCGGCGTTGCAGCCGTGGGCGGGCAGATTTTCTTCGGATCCTTCCTCGTAGAAGCTCGCGCCGCCGTCGCGGCTGCGGGAGAACAGGCGCTGCCGCAGTGGGTCGCCTTCGCGTCGGTAGTTTACGTAGATCTGCCCGCCGGACGCCTCGCACAGGGTGACTTCACCGTTGACACCTGCTTGTTTCGACAGGCCCACTCCCCCCACGCGCCAGGTCTTTCCGCCGTCGTCGCTGTAGATGACGCCGCCTTTCGCCCGGCCTTGGTAGGCGCCCGTCTTGAACACCCGTCCGCCTACCACGAGCCTTCCGGTGTGCGGGCCGGTGGAAATCTGCACGCCGTGGTTGTTGTTGAAGGCCGCACCGCCCCGCCAGCCGTCCGGGTTGGGAGCGGGCATGTGGTGCTCGGGCTGCGACCACGTGCTGCCGCCGTTGGTGCTGCGCACGAGGTCAAACCCGCCACCGGCAGGGATCCATTCGCTGCGGAACCAGTTCGGCCCGGCCGCCTTCGGGAACGCGATGAACAATGCCAGCAGCTCGCCGTTGCGGCGGTCCTCGACCAAGTTCCCGTTGAAGCAGCACCATCCGTCACGATCAAAGAGCGTCTGCTCGTCGGACCAGGTTCGTCCGCCATCGCGGCTGCGGCGCAGCACCAAGGCCGACTCCGACCAGTCGTCGCCGCCCTTACGCTTCTGACAGGCGGCCAGCACGGTCCCATCCCGCGTCACCAGCAGGCTGGGCAGTCGGCAGATCGCCCCACGACCATTGACGAAGACGGGCAGGTCCTTTTGGTGAAACGCCTTGGACTCTTGCGACTTATCTTCTCCGGCCGACAGTGGAACCAGGTATTGTGGATCCTCGTTCAGACCTACCGGCCGGCAATTCTTCGGATCGTCCAAATCCGCGCGGCACTCGTCGAGGTATTTGCGGAGCCGCGCCACGATCTCAGGGTTTTCGCCGGCGACGTCGTTTTCCTCGCCAATGTCCTTCTCGAGGTTGTAGAGCTGCCCCTTGACGTGGAGTTTCCACGGGCCGGAGCGAACCGCTTGAAGGTTGTCTTGTCCATAATAGTAGAATGCTTTGTACGGCGACTTCGCATACTTCGGATCACGGAGTATGGGCGTGATGTCCTTGCCATCAATCACGCGGTCGTCGGGCACCTTTGCGCCGCCAAGTGTCGCCAGTGTGGGCAGGAGATCCATCGTCGATGCGATCTCGTCGGACACGCTGTTTGCAGGAATGGTGCCCGGCCACCAGGCGATGGTGGGTTCGCGCATGCCGCCCTCCCATGTTGACCCTTTGCCGCCCCGCAAGGGTATGTTGGAATCGCCGGTGCCGCCATTATCGGAGGTGAAAAACACGAGAGTGTTGTCCGCGAGGCCCAGCTCCTGAATCGTGTCGAGCAATAGTCCGATCGACCAGTCAAGCTCTTCGACCTGCGCTCGTTTTGAATCTCCGTTGGCTCTGTCCATGAACTCCTTGCGTGCCTGGCGAGGGCCGTGGATGGACGAGTGCGGGAAATAGAGGAAGAAGGGCCGGTCCTTGTTCTTGCGGATGAAGCCGATTGCCTCATCGGTGAAGCGCTTGCAAAGTTGCGCCTGGTCATCCATACCTTTCACGATATCCACCACCTTCGTGCCGCGCAGGACGGGCAGGGGGCAGGCGCCGCTCTTCCACTTCTTGGCTGCGGGCATGGGCGGCCACATGTCGTTCGAATACGGAATGCCGAAGTAGGTGTCGAATCCTTGGTTCGTGGGCAGGAACTCCGGCTGGTCGCCAAGGTGCCATTTGCCGAAGCAGCCGGTTGTGTACCCGGCATCCTTGAGTACCTCGGCGACCGTCTTCTCTTTGGGGTTGAGCCCGTGTGGATCCTTGGGAAACAGCACGCCCGCCCAGGAGCCGGTGGCCAGTCCAACCCGTTTCGGGTAGCAGCCGGTCATGAGTGCGGCGCGGGAAGGGCTGCAGACAGGAGCAGCGTAGAACGATGTCAGTTTGAGACCTTCATCCGCCATACGGTTCAGACGGGGTGTCTTGTTTTTCTTGGATCCGAAGGGCTCGATGTCAGCGCATCCCATGTCGTCGACAAAAATCACGACGAAGTTGGGCTTTTTTCTCATCGCTTCAGACGACTCTGCCAACGCCACTGCGGCACCGAGCACACATGCCGCCATGGCTGCACTTTGGAGGAAATGTCTTCTGTTCATATTACGATTACTCCTCGTTGCTGTGTTGTGGTTCAGCGTGAAATGAAGATGCAGATCACGGCTGAGCCTGTCCAGATAATCATTCCATCTTCGCCGGCTTGGCAGGAAGCGGGCTTGATGAGCTTGGCATCGTGGGTGTGGGATGAAACATCTGAGCTTCATCCCATAGGTTATATGTCTGCTCAAATCTCGCCTCAAAAAATGAGGCTGTTGGTGAATTTCCGCCGGCATTCACCAACAGCCTTATGAATGATGGTTGCTAGCGGATTTGATGCTGATCAGGCTGCTTTACTCTTCATCCGTCTTCCTCGCATCGCTGCGATTCGTTTACACGCGCGACCCCTACGCGTCAATAAAAAAAGACGACGCAAGAAAACAATTACATTTTGGGTTTGCTAAGTATTGGATAACGGGGTATTGGAACGCCGGAACAACCCCTTGGGCAAGATGGGAAACAAGACCAATGACAGGACATGGGCGGCACAGGAGCGCTTGCGCTTCATCGAAACGTGCGCGTGGTGGAAGGGCGTGGTGCAGCGGCAGGATCTGGGCGGCCTGTTCGGGATTTCGATGGCGCAGGCGTCGTCGGACCTGCAGCGGTATCTGGAAATGAACCCCGGGGCGTTCGTGTATAATTTGCGGCAGAAGCGCTACGAGGCGACGGCCGAAATGAAATGCCTGCTGACCCGCCCGCGTCTGGATGAGGCGGTGACGCGGTTTCTGGGTGGCGATGCACGCAACACCTGGACCGGATGGAACGATGAAAGCGAGGGTGGCGGATGCGTGGCGATTTTGAAGATGCCAGTGCGGGAGGCGGGAGCGGTGGTGGAGCGGCGGATTTTCCTGGCGGTTATCAACGGGCTGCGGATCAAGGTGCGCTATGCCAGCGTCAACAGCGGCAGGGAGGAATGGCGGTGGCTGCGGCCGCATGCGCTTGGCCACAACGGCGCACGCTGGCATGTGCGGGCGTGGTGCGAGAAGAACGGGGATTTCAGGGATTTCACGTTGAGCCGCATCGCCGAGGTGGAATGGAGCCGGGAGGCGGCGGAGCTGCCGGAACCTGACAAGGATTGGGAGCAGTGGGTGACGCTGCGGGTGCAGCCGCACCAGGCCTTGAACGAGGAGCAGCGCAAGGCCGTGGAGCGCGACTTCGCGATGCGCAACGGAGTGCTGAAGCTCAAGGTGCGCAAGGCCATGGAAGGCTATCTGCGCGACCGCCTGGGTCTGGCCATGGCCGATGGCAGGTTGCCGGCGAGGCTGCTGGAGTAGGGGCGGGCCAGTATCCATTCCTCTCATGCCACCGAAGAAGGAACACGACGACAAGCCGCTCACCGGAGTTGCTTTGATCAAGGAAACCTGTCGGCGCATCCGGGTGGCACGGAGTTACTGGGACGCACACAACAACCGTGCCTGCCGTGGCGAACGCGCAAAGGCGCTGGCACTCTATGAATCGCTGAAGGAGGAGGAACGCCAAAAAATACCGCAGGTGCTGCGCGTGTGGCTGCGCTACCGGAGCGAAAAATACTTCGGCGAGGGCTGCACGCCCCCGGGAGGCGGACGGAAATAGCGGGGCGAAAATCACAGAAAATCCCCCTGATGGGAACCATGTCATCGCCATGCGCGAGCACCCAGGCCAGGGCCAACTGCGCCGGCGTGCATTGTTTGCGCTGCGCCAGCGTCCCGATCCGTCAAAACAGAATGTGCTTGGAGCGGCTCCCGATACCGGTTAGGGAGGGCGCCCCGGAAGGCGCTCAAGTAATTGTTTCGCGTCGCTTTCCATCCGGTCTCCAATTTGGCTTTCCCATGCGTACCCACTCCAACAGCAGAATCCCGGGCGTCGGCCGGTCATTTTTATCCATGTGCCTGCCCGTTGTCTGCATCATGTCACTGGTGGCAACAGCCGCGCCAAACCCATCGAGCCCACAAAAGGCCAGTTGGGAATGCGGCAAGGCGTATGCTGGTCGCACCCCGCCTTTGCAGGAAAATGTATCTTCGCCCGCAACGACAACGAGATCGTCTGCGCCAGCCTGGCCGCGCAACCCGAAGAGAACCCCGAAGGGAACCCGCCGCTTTCCACGGACCCGGGGAAAGCACACTGAGGGGTGCGGGGAAAATTGACCGGCTTCCCGTTGTCCTTGCCCTCTCCATGCTGGCGGCTGACAATGGAAGAACCGTGGGAATGCGTGCAGGCCATAGTCTCGGGGACATGCCAATTCAGGGCTCGTAGCCAATAGTTGCCGTCCGATAGAGGCAGTATTCGGGCGCCAAGGAAAAACAACGCTAACTAAATAACAACTTTCATCTCCCTAAGTCGTTGATCATAAGTTGGTGGGCAGAGATGGATTCGAACCATCGTAAGCTTTCGCTAGCAGATTTACAGTCTGCCCCCTTTAGCCACTCGGGCATCTACCCTATCACCAACCCGCTGTGCGCGGGCGGGGATGTATGAGAGGTCACGGATGTTTTGACAAGAGAAAACATCCCCACGGGAAAAAAACAAAAAACATTCCACCGACATGCGTGGGATACCGACTGATGGCGAGGGTTTTGGATTGGGGATCGGGCGTGGGATCCGCAAGGGTGGTGCGGACATCGCGCATGAGGGCGCGTGGTCCATCCTGAGGGCTGCCGAGACATCCCCCCTGATTCAGCGGGCGATGATGCCGCGGAAGCGGAAGTCATCGCCTAACTGGATGAGGTCGGTTTCCACCAGGCGGAGGGATTCGCGCCAAGTCGGTCCGGCAAGCGCGGGCAAGGTACCGCCGCAAAGACGCGGCGCGAGATAAACGACGACTTCATCAACCAGAGCGGCCTCGAACAAGGCGGCGGAAAAGACGCCGCCAGCCTCGGTCATGGCGGTGAGGACGCCTTGTTCGCGGGCGAGAGCGCGCAACGATTGCGTTAGATCGTGGCGCGGGCGGATCAAGGTGCGCTCACGCCACGCGTCGGTGAACAGGGGCGCGGCCAAGGGCAGGGACTCCGGAGAATCTGAAAACACCACCCGCCAAGGCTGCTGCCGTTCTTCCAGCAACTCCGGCAGGCGGATGGTTAGAGCGGGTTGGTCCTGGCGCACGGTTGCGCCGCTGGTGAGGATGGCATCCACGGTGGAGCGGAGTTGTTGGACGTCGGCACGGGCGGGTTCGCCGGTGATCCAACGGCTTTCGCCGGGCGGACGGGTGATGCAGCCGTCCAGGCTCATCGCGGATTTCCAGATCACCCATGGCAGACCGGTGGTTAGCACTTTGAAATACGGGCGCAACAGGCGCTCCGCCTCGTCCCGACACACCCCGGACGAGACGGCAATGCCCGCCGCTGCAAGCAGCGAGTCGGCGCGGCCCGCGTGCTCCGGGTGGCGATCCACGCAGGCATAAACGACACGTGCCACTTCGGCATCGATGAGCGCCCGGGTGCAGGGCGGGGTGCGGCCGCAGGTGGAGCAGGGTTCGAGCGTGACATAAACGGTCGCGCCACGCAGCGCGTCGCAACCGTGTTGTTCGAGCACGGCTGCTAGCGCCTCGCATTCGGCATGAGGCCGGCCGGCGGCACGATGCCAACCGGTCCCTAACAGAATTCCGTTGTGCACGATCACCGCCCCCACCGGTGGATTCGGCGCGGTTTTTCCAACGCCCTTGCGTGCTTCTATCAGCGCGAGCTGCATCCAGTGGGTGTCATTGGTCATTGGTCATGGGTCATTGGTCATTGGTCATTGTGGCATTGTGGCATTGGTCCACTCGACTTTGATGGGGGAATCGGCGTTGAGGTGTACGGTGCGTTTTGGGAATGGCACCTCGATACCCGTTTCGGCGAAGCGTTTTTCGATCATCAGGCGCAGATCACTGGTGACGATCATGGCATTGATCGAACCCTTGAGATCGAGCCAGAAATAGAGGTGGAAAATCAACGCGTTTTCGCCGAAGTCATCGAACACCACAAAGGGCGCGGGCTCCTTGCAGACCAGTCCGTGGCGCCCGGCGGCTTCCGTTAGGATCTCGATCATTTTTTGCGGAGGGGTGCCGTAGGCCACGCCCACGCGCAGGAAAAGGCGTATTTTGCGGTGGGTGAGCGTCCAGTTGGTCACCCGGTTTTCCAGGAACAATGAGTTGGGGATCATGGTTTCCACGTCATCGGGGCTGCGGATGATCGACGAGCGAGTGTTGATTTCGGTGACGGTTCCGATGATGCCATCGACGTTGAGCATATCGCCGATGCGGACTTTGCGTTCGGCGAGGACGATGATGCCGCTGATGAAATTCTTGATCAGGGTTTGCATGCCGAAGCCGAGGCCGATGGCCAGTGCGCCGCCAAGGAACGCGAACAGGGTGAGCGGGATATTGAGGAACGACAAGGTGGCGATGGCCAGCAACACCCCGACCAAGATCATCGCCCAGTTGCGCAGGGTTTTGGCCTGGGCTTCCACGATGTGGCCGCGCGAGACAAGACCTGTTTCGATGCGCCTGGCAATGATGGAGGAGATCCAGTAACCGATGATGAAAAACAACAAGGCCCGCAACAAGTCGCCGAGGGTGATCGGGACCTTGCCGGTGATCGTCTGGCCGTCCACCTCCACCTTGGCCTCGCGGGTGCTCACTTCGAAGGACCAGAATTTTTTCACGGCACCCCAGCTCGCGGCACTGAGCGACGAGATCCGCCGCATCAGTCCATCCTCGTTAGGGTTCGGGGAATATTCGAGGACCCAGCGTTTGACGAGTTTCCTTTGGGCGTTGACCGCTTGAGAGACGCGCTGGAGCATGGCGTGTTTTTCGCTGGTGCTTGCGCGTTGCTCGTTGAGCAGGCTGAAGCGGGGATCCTCCGGACTGATAGAAGCCGCCCGCGCCTCGAGTTTGCCGAGGTCGGCGCTGCTGCTGGCCAGTGCATCGTCGAGAACGTTTTCCCATGCCCAGAGACGCTCCCGGGGAACGCCGAGGGATTCCAGCGTCTTGGTCCGCTGTTGGGGACTGGTGGCCTCGATGAGCGCCTTGCGGTCCTGATAGGCCATGATGCCGATGTCTTCCAATTGCAGCAGGCTCTCGAGTCCCTCGGCGAGCGACTGCATGGCCTCAACGCGCCCTTCGGCCACCTCCAACCGGTATTTTGCGAGTTCCATGCCCGGCGGCTCGACGGGTGCGGGGGGGGGGGACGTCATGGTTGATAGGGCGGCCTGTGCCTGGGTGCGGGCGATCATGGCCGCCTTGAGTCGTTGGGAAACCTTCTCGATTTCCTTGCGGACGGCCTGCTTGCGTGCAGCGGAAACCTTGCCAATCTTTGTCAGATCATCGTTGTTGAAACGAGCGTTGGCCTTGGCGGTTTTTATCTGGCGATCGAGCAGCGTGAGATGGGTTTTGGCGGCTGCGATGCGATCAATCAGGCTTTCGCAACTGGTCTGGATGAAGCCGGCACGCACGGCTAACAGGCGGGATCTGGCGCGGGCCGCCTCGAGGCGCCACTTGGCCGCGTCGCGAGTGGTAGCGTCGGCATTTTGCAGTGTGACGATGGAATTGCTCATCGCGTCTTCAGCGGCTTTGGTGTCGTCCACGGTGGTGGCGATGTGGCGTTGGTAATTCGACAGCGAGGATTCGAAGGAATCGAGGTTGGCTTGGACCGCGTCGCGCTCGTTGAGCAGGTCGTCGACCATCAGGAGCGAGTAGGGGGGGGGGTCCTTGAACCCCTGCCATGCGGCGGCCTCGGCACGGGAGGTCTCCAGGTCTTTGCGGGCATCCGCGACGGAGTTGAAATTCTTGAGTGACCGCGCAATTGTTAGAATCGTTTGTTCCAGATCGCGGCGGCGGTCATCGAGTTCCCCCGTGCTGATTCCCCCGGGCAGGGTGGTGGCGGCATCGGCGGCCTCCAAGCGCGCGCGGGTATCGCGGGCATCCCGCAACCATTGTTCGAGTCTGGTGCGGGACTCGTCGGGTTGATCGGCAGCGGAAAAAGCGGCAGGCCGGGAGGATGTTAGAGGCTGCACCATCTCTTTCAAGGCCGCGGTCTGAGCCGGTGCGGGGTGGGGGAAACCAGCCGCCAGAATGCAGGTGATCGGCAGGCACCGGCGCATGGTGGATTTCCAGCGGGAGGAATTCATGCCGTGAGAATCATCCGTAAACGTCGGGGCATCAAGCGGGAAGACGAGGAGCCTCAGAGATCACCGCGTTCATCCCGTTCGAGTTGGATGCGGTCATTGAGATTCCGTGCTTTGACGCGGCGATTGCGTTTGGCCCAGCGTTCGACGGCAATCTGGCGTTTGTCCGCACGTTTTTTCAGTGCGGCGATTTCATGTTCAAGGTTGAGGAAATGTTCGTGACGGGCGGCATCCAAGGCACCGCTCTCAACCGCCGCACGGATCGCACAACCCGCATCGTTGCGGTGGCCGCAATTCGCATACTTGCAACTCGCGGCAATCGCCTCCACGTCGGAAAAACTCTCGCGCAGCGTGGTTTCATCAGTCCACATCTGGATTTCCCGCATGCCGGGATTGTCGATGAGCATGCCGCCGCCAGGCAGCGGGACGAGTTCGCGCGAAGCCGTGGTGTGACGTCCCTTGCCGGTGGTTTCGTTGACTTCGCCGGTCCACTGCCACTCCTCACCATGCAGTTGATTGACGAGGGTGGATTTGCCCACTCCGCTGGAGCCCACGATGCACATGGTGACACCCTTTTTGAGATGCTTCCGCAGGATTGGCAGACCATCGCCCTTGAGCGCACTGGTGACATGGACTGTGGCACCGTCCCACAGTGCGGCAATCCGCGCGGCGGCCTGGCGGTTTTGCGTGGCGGGATAGAGGTCGGATTTGTTGAGCAGGACCACGGCTTTGGCTCCGCTGCGCTCGATGAGCAGGAAGTAGCGTTCCATCCGGCGCAGGTTGAAATCCGGGCCGGCCTCGGTCACCACGGCGACGATGTCGATGTTCGCGCCGATCACTTGGGCCTGCGAACTGTTGCCGGGCATTTTGCGGGAAAAGCACGACTTGCGGGGCAACCTCGCACGGATCACATGGTCTTGGTTTTCGTGGCCGGGTTCCACGGCCACCCAATCGCCCACGGCCGGCAGGTCCGCATCACAAGTGGCCTCGTGCCAAACGCGGCCGCACAGCACGACGTCGATTTCCTCACCATCCCCGAGGAAGGCTCCAAAGTTGATAGGCGACTCGCGGATCAGGCGTGCGGGCACCCAGCCTTTCGCGCGGTAGGGCGCGAAGGCGGTTTCAAAATCCGGATTCCAGCCGAGATCCCGCAAGGTCATCCGCCGCACAACCTAGCGCATGATGCGCGGCTGTCGATATCCGGGTTTCTCATGACCAGCAAAGCCGCAAAAGATTTTTGATAAAAGGAGTCTCCCGTGATCATTGGTGTACGGCAAGGTGGACATTGGTCCCATGGCGGATCACCGATGTTTGAGCACCACCGGTGTGGCACAGAGAAACCCCTCGATCCGCAGATTTCCCGCATCGTCAACCCGCACCGTCACACCCCCCGATTCCGCTTGATCGACCACTTGGATAGAGCGGGATTTCCAATAATCGACCGTGCCCGGATCCAGCTTTTCCTCGACGGGAAACGGTGCATTCGAGGCCAAGATCGCCTGCGGATTGACGGCATTGAGAAACGCATCGCACAGTGTGAGATCCGTGCGGTGACGGCCGGCGATGATCAGATCTGCTGATAGATCCAAGCCGGCATCGAGCAATTTCCTCTCCGTTCCCATGCCGGCGTCACTTGTTAGAAGAAGTTTCCAGCCGCGCCAATGGAGGCGGAACACGGCCACTCTGTCGTCCGCCAGCGCATTCACGGCCAGTGGATCCGGGGCGTGGAGAATTTCCAGAGAAGCGCCGTCTGGAAACGCGTGCCAGCCGGGCACCGCCACCTGGCCAATCCGAATGCCCGCCTTGGGAGCGTTCTCCATCCATGCCCGGAACGAAGGACTGCGCGAGAGTTGGACGGGCACTAACACCTGACGGATAGGGAATGCCTGCCAGACCGCCGCCGCCCCGCCAAGATGTCCGCCATCCGGATGGCTCAACACCACCGAATCCGGTTCAATCCCAAGTTGCCGCAAGGATGGCATCACACAGCGCCTGAAACTGTGGCGGTCCCCGCAATCGATGAGCACCGCGCCGTTAGAACCTCCGGAAAAACAGGCCGCCGCCGCACCGTGGCCGAGGTCATACACCAGCAATACCGGCCGGGATTCCCGCCCCACATGAATATGGCCATTCGGAATCGCCGCGAAAAATTCCGCCGATACCACGCTGGCATTGGCCACCATTCCATTCAGGCGGTTGACCGTGCGCGCGACCGGTGGTGCTACGGGCGACAGCGCGACGGCCATCAAACCCGCGACGAGCAACACAAACACCAAGGGGACTAACACCAGATTGGCCAGCACCGAAACCGGAGTCACCAAACCAAAATGAAACGCCGTGAGAGGTGCCGACCCGACTCCTGCGGCGAGCGAAACACCCAGGGATTGGGCAACGCCTCTGCGCCGCTTCAGCCAAAACGACTGCCATCGGGGTATCATCTGCGCCGGCAGGTAAAGTTCCGGCACGGTCATCCATTTGAACGCCTTGGAAGTCCATGCCGTTCCTACGGCGATGGCCGCCACCACCCCGTAGGAAAGTTGCACGCCAGGCTGAAACAACATCCGCCCGTCCCACAGCATCGCTCCTAACAAAACAGCGCCCAGTGCGTTTAACAGATCGGGCGGACGGCGGAACACAAAGGCCCCCAGAAACACCGCCGCCATCCAAGCGGAGCGCACGGCGGGAGCGCTGTTGCCGGTGATCCACGAATAGCCGAACACCAAGGGCAGCAGGACAAGGACCGCCCGCCGCCGCGGCACGCCCGCCCAACTCAATAACAGCCATCCGATGCTTCCCACCATCGCCACATGCAGGCCGCTAACCGAAAACACATGCAATGTCCCGCTGTTGCGGAATGCCGCAATCAATGCGTCCGCGTCCGGCGGGGTCTCCCCGATCACCACCGCCCGGATGACATTGGCTTCCTGCGAATCTTCTAACAGTCCTGTAGTCACCCGGTCACGGAAACCATGGCGGATCCGCGCTCCCAGCACTGCCAGGCGCCCGGTTTCCAGCGTGTCCCCCCAATCCGTGCGAAACACCGCCGCCATTCCCTGCCTCCTCAGCCATGCGGCCCGGTCAAACTCCCCCCGGTTCCGCGGTTCGGGCAGCGGGCCGAAGTTGCCCCGGCCCGTCACTACCGCCCCCGCCACGGGAGCTTCACCCCGGCCTTCCCACAAGACTTTCGCGCCCGCCCGCCCGCCCGCCAGCAATCTGGCAGGCGCAACCCAATAACGGCCACCGCCCTGCGCGTCCTTCAGCACCCGCGCCCGCACCCATCCACCCGGCGCGGCTAACAATTCGCGCTCCGCCGCTTTTCCCGAGCCATCCCGCCAGGTGTAATTCGCGACTGCCACCCAGCCGCAAAGCAGCCACGCCAAACCATGCCGCCGACCCGCAAAATAAACGCCCGCCGCACCTGATACAAGCCCCGCTAACAGACCCCGCGCGGGGTGTGCGTCCGCCACCGCTACACAGAGCGCAGTCATCAACGCCGTGACGAACAGCGGATGACGCCCGCAAAAGAGCTTCAAGCGCCCGCGCAGGTCGGATTCGATTTTCCGCATGACCGTGGTTCCTTGCGCCTCACACGGTGGCGCCCGGACGTTGCACCGTCGGCCCTTCCACTTTCCCGGCACCTTCCATACTCCAAGCGTGCAGCTTGTGGGTGGCATTGGCAGAGTGGCGCGTCCCCGGGAACTCGGCAATCACCTGCTGCATGATGCCTATCGCTGCGGCACGGTTATGATAGACCTCGTCATACAACTCCGCCAGACGGAACAGAAAATAGGCCGCGTCACTGATCTCCCACTCCTGACTCTCCAGAGCGTAACGGATCGTCTGGACGGCCGCCGCCGGGTCATCCAGATGATCCTTGTAAATTTTCGTGATTTCCACCCATGGCAGGCGGTTCAAAGGATCGGCGGCGGCGGCCTGCCGGAAGGCCTCAATCGCTCCCTGGTAGTCCCCTTGTGCCAGCAGTGAGCGGGCGTCGTGCATGACGTCACGCTCCAACATCTCCGCGCTGTCATAAACCGCATGCGTCAGCCGCTGGGCAAAAGAGGGCAGGATTTGCAACACAAAGACCAGCCCGACCAAGCTCGCGCTAAACAACGCGAGCAGGATGCCGTTGAAGGTTCGCTGACCTTCGAGTGTTTGGATCGTTCCCTCCAACTTGGGAATTTTTCCATCGGGATCTCCCTGTTCATGATATTCCGCCACCTGTGCATGTATCGCATTGATCTCTCTGCCCGATTTGAAAAACAACATCCAACTCCCTCCCATGAGAATCACCAGCGCCGCATACATCAGCCATTTCTTCACTCGCGGAGTATAAGCCCATCCGGACCTCGCCGAAAGCAAAAACTGCCGGATTCTTCCGCGCAGGTTTGACCCTGCCATCGTGGCGGTTCACAGGCGGCGCGCGTTGCGTCCCTCGTCGATGAGCTTCCAGAAGTGCTTGGACCGTGCCAGCGCCTCATCCTCCGCCAGCGGCATCTTCGCGCGGAACAGGAAATCGGAAAACGTGCCCTTGTGCAAAACCCGGTGCACAATCACCGCGTCTTCTTTGACCTCGAAGTAAAACCGGTAATCCTTCGCCCGGTAACGGTATAAGACCCGCCCGTCACGTTCGATTTTCCCGAAACGCTCACCGCTCAGATGGTCAAGATCCTCCTTGCCGACCTTGAATTCCTCAATCAAGTCGATCTGCTCAAGCGTGTCGAGACGCGATAGTTCGGCCGCACTGATTTCGTTGAAAACAATCTGGAACACCCGGACAGAGTAGATCGCCGGACGCTAACATCCAGCGCATTCTTCCACGGCTTGAGCGCACCCGCGGAATGTTCGCGCCCGGCGCGATTGCCGGTTGTGATTTCCATGCGGGTTCTGCATGATGGACCCAACGCGCGGGGACATTCGCGGCCGCTGCGCGGAAACTTGAGCCACATTCATAGTTCTGCCATGCGCCTCGCCGTCCTCAATATCGTCGGCCTATCGGAATCCCTGTTAGGTCCCCATCTGCCGGAACTCGCAGCCTTCGCCGCACAACACGGCCAACAAGCCTATAATCCCGCGTTTCCCGCCGTCACCTGCACCGCGCAGTCGTCGCTCACCACCGGCACCTCGCCCGCGCGCCACGGCATCGTCGCCAACGGCTGGTATGACCGCGAATCCGCCGAAGTGCGATTTTGGAAACAAAGCAACCATCTGGTGCGCGGGGAAAAACTCTGGGACAAGCTGCGGCGCGCAGTTCCCGGCTTCACCTGTGCCAAGCTGTTCTGGTGGTATAACATGCATGCCACGGCGGATTTCTCCATCACCCCGCGCCCGCTCTATCCGGCGGACGGGCGCAAGGTGTTCGACATTCACACCCAGCCGATGCTGCTGCGCGACCACTTGAAGCACGATCTCGGGGATTTCCCGTTCCGCGCGTTCTGGGGACCGGCGGCGGGCATCGCATCGTCCGCCTGGATCGCCGCCTCCGCAAAATGGATCGAGGATCATCACTCGCCCACGCTCAGCCTCGTCTATCTGCCGCACCTCGATTACCCGTTGCAAAAAGACGGCCCGCGCGCTCCCAACATCCCGGACGAATTGGCGAAAATCGACCGCGTGGCCGGCGATCTCATCAGGTATTACGAGTCACGTGGAGTCCGCGTGCTGGTGCTTTCCGAATATGGCATCTCCCCGGTCACCCACCCCGTCCACCTCAACCGGTTGTTCCGCGCCAACGGCTGGCTGCTCCTCAAGAACGAACTCGGCCGCGAGACTCTCGATTGCGGCGGCTCCCGCGCCTTCGCCATCGCCGATCACCAGGTCGCCCATGTGTATGTCAACGACCTCTCGATCCGGGATGAAGTCCACGCCATGTTGAAAAAAACGCCGGGCGTCGATGAGGTCCGCGTCCCGCAGGCAACGTGGGGACCCGGCATCGCCACCGAACGCGCCGGGGATTTCATCGCCATCGCCGCGCCGGACGCTTGGTTCACTTATTACTTCTGGGACAACGACGCGCTCGCGCCGGATTATGCCCGCACCATCGATATCCATCGCAAACCCGGCTACGACCCGTGCGAACTTTTCATCGATCCCGCACTCAGGTTCCCAAAACTGACAATCGCGAAGTTCCTCATCAGGAACAAGTTCGGCCTGCGCGGGCTGTTGGAAATCATCCCGCTGGACGCCACCCTGGTCAAAGGCTCGCACGGCCGCGACCGGGTGCCCGCCAACGAACGCCCGGTTTTGTTGGGAACGCGGTTTCCCGTGGCCTCCCCGGAGGACGTGCATCACGCGATCCTCGACGCAGTGCTGGCATGTTAGACCGCATGCGCCGGACTATCGCGGTTGCACATCCGAAACCGGAATTGCACCACCACACCCCCGCTGCCCGCGACATCCTGGTGTCCAAGTGATGTTAGATGATGCCGCGGCCGTCCCTACGTGGTGGCCGATGCCTAACGAGAACTTTTTGGGCGTTGCGGGTGTCGGAAGTTGGTCCCCTGTTTCTCAAGGATGGCGAGCCTCTGCATGTGCGCGTTTTGATTGACCGAAGCGTCATGGAAGTCTTTGCCAATGGCCGCCAATGCTTGACGCTGCGGGCTTATTCCTGACAGCCTGCGTTAGCGGACCGGTTCGGTGAAGACGAAAGAATAGAGCTTCGAGTTAGTCAGTTCCAAGCGCAACCGCATCATGCGACCTTTGAGTGTTGCGAGTGCGAAGCCTGCTTGCCACCGCACCTCGGCATCCGTGACCGTTTGCGCGATCGGTTCGCTTGCGGCGATAGGCTTGTTCTGGTTGTCGAGAACCGTTACTTGGATGGATCCGTTTTCCGCAACATCCGCGGAAATCCGCAGCCCTGCGCCGCCGCAAGCGAGCGGTGCGGTGATGATCCATGCCGGCTTGTCCCTTGCGACAGGTTCGTAACCTGCAAAGCCGTCCGGGCGCAGGGTGGCCAAGCAGAGAAAGCCGTTGCGCCAGCTAGTATGCAGCCCATCAGAGCCGCCGTAGTAGATGCGGATTTGGTCCTCAAGGAAGATCGGATAGGCACCGGCATACACGCAGCCCCAGTCGCAGGCCATCTCCTTCTCGCTATTGGCGATCAGCGGCGTGCCGGGGCAGACGCGGTTCCATTGCACCGTGTCGGGACTCCACGTCAGTTCGGTCCAGACGCGATCCGCCTTTTGATCGTGGATCGCCGCCAGTCCGAGGTATATCCCGCCATGGTAAAAGACCGGCATGGAGTAGATCTGAAGGTTGTGCTCCAGTCCTTGCAAGACGACTTCGGCCTTCGTCCATTTCAGGAAGTCGTCGCTTTCGGATCGGGCGACTTGGCGCGCTTTCTTCGCCCCCCCCCAAGTGCGGGTAATTCCCACGTATTTGCCTGCGGTCGGTGCCCACAGCGCGTTGTTGTGGGTATCGCCCGCCACCTTGATATCCGGGCAGGAAATCGCCGCACCCCAGTGAATTCCGTCGGCCGAAAACGCGACTTTGACTCCTTGGAAGAACGCCTTGTAACGTCGTGCCGGGTCGGGATCCTGAAAATCCTTGAACACACCCGCGCCGTGCGGTCCCCGCCAAACGATGTTGTTCTGCTTGGAGTCCTCGAACTCGACGAGTCCAAGTTCCGGCTTCTCCCACTTGAGGCCGTCCTTGGAAACGGCATAACAGATGGCCATATCGCGGCCCTGTGGCAGAAGATAGCGCGTCTTGCTCCGCTGCTCGAGAGTCATGCCCTGCGCCGAGTTATCGACGATGAAAGGACTGTACCAACACTTGTAGAGTTTCTCCTGCTGGTCGTAGATCACGTTGGCATAGAGGTTATCGAAGCGTTTCTCCCAGGGCTTGTCTTCGCTGAACAACGGGTTGTGCTGGCTCTTGCTCGCCTTGCCGAGCGTCAGCTTTGCGTTTTCCACCGTTTCGATGATGCGCGAATCCAGCACCAGAAAGCGGGTTCGCGGGGCGGGCGCATCGGCACCGGCACCACCGGCACCGGCGCAGAGTGCCGAGGAAAGCATCGCGATTGTCAGGATCTGTCTGATCATGGCTTTTCCCCCCGGTCGCGCTTGCGGCAGGCTATTTCTTCTTCCACGCCGAGTTCCTCTCGCAAGCATTGATAGACTCGACGGCACGGCCTACTTCTTCACCGGCGCGACGATCTGTTTCATTTCTTCTTCCGTGAATTTGCTGTTGGCCACGGGGCCGGGGGTCAAACACTGTTCGGCTTTGCCGGGTTTGGGCGTCTGCTTGGGAATAAGGAAAACTTCCTTGCCCTGCGGATCCTTCTCGATTTTCCCGCCGGCGCGCAGCACGGCAGCCCTGGCCAGTTTCTCCGACACCTCCAAGACCTTCGGCAAGTTGTAGTCGGAAAAGTCGAACTCGCGCTCCAAGTCGAGTTTTTCGGTGAAGCGTGCGGGGATTTTCGACGTCCCCATGCCGGCGAAGAGCACTCCGGCGGCATTCGACGGATTGCAGTCACTGTCCTGGCCGCAGCGGCAGGAAATGATCACGGTCTTATCCGGATCGCCCTTGCCGTAGAGCAGGCCCATGACGATGTAGGCACCGTTGAGTTTCGCGTCGATGCTCATTCCTCCCTTGCCGCCGGGTTTCGAGCAGAGGCCGTGCGTGTACTTGGGATCCTTGTGATACTTGTCTTCGATCAACTGCCAGGTCTTCTGCCAGTCGTCGTTCTCCTTGCACCACTTCAACAGGTCGCGCACCATCTCGGCATATTGGCTTTCCGCCGGAATGCACTTCAGCCCGGCCTCGACCAGCTTGACCGGGTCGGACTCAAAGAACGCCTCTGCATACATGCCGCCAACAAACTGACCGGCGTACACGCCGTCGCCGTAGTTCATCAGGCGACCGAACTTGTCGCCCAGTTCGATGACCAGGTTCGGCAGGCCCGGCGCGATGATGCCGGAGAAGTCGGCCTCGATCTGATAGTCGATGTCGTCGGAACACTTGTTGCATTGTGGGTGGCCGCTGTCAGGCGGTGCGATGCCTTTGCGGAGATTGTTGCGACCAGCCACGTTGGCGTGCCACAAGCGGTAGCCGCTGTTGGCGAAGTCGATGCCCGCCTGGCGGATCGGGACGTCGAAGCCGTATTGTTCCAGCGTGCGCATGAAGGTCATTTCGACGTAGCAGTCGTCGTTGTTGTGCTGATTGACCATCTCCGGCTTCCAAGCGGGCATGCGATCTTCCGGGATGATCTCGCCCTTGACTTTGAACTCGGTGGGCATCCCCCAGCCCACGCCTATCATCTGGCCGAGCCAGGCGGCCTTCATCTTGTCGCGGTAATCGTCCACCGACAAGCGGCGGAACTCATCCGCCCGGGCAGGCACGGTCGAGGAACAAGCCAGAAAAACCAACAACGCGGGAATGTTTTTGCAGCGCAACATGATCAAAGTCTCCTTATAATTAAGTAAAAAAGTTACTGTTGCGGAAGCCCCACCATGGGGCGACCGTCGGGCACACTGTGGATTGTAACCCAACGAACGCCAGAAAAAAATCATTCCGCGATTTTTCCTCTGGCGTGACCGGGGCGCAATGGCCCAGATTCCGTCATCCTTCACCCCAACCACAGCCCATCCCGACCATGCTTTCAGAACACCACGACATTAGCCACGAGTTTCCCGAGTATCGCCGCATGCTCGATTCCCTCAGGGCCACCGACAAATCCTTCGACACGTTGGTGGCCAAGCACGACCACCTTGACGATGAGATCCGCCGCCTGGAGGAACGGCAATTGCCCATTTCCGATGTGGAAATCGAGAAGATGAAATTCACGCGTGCCGCCCTCAAGGATCAGATCTATCAGTGCCTGCGTGCGGCAGCCGCCAAGGGCTGATCCGTGGTGGAGAATTATTTGTGAAGTTTTCCGCTTGCCAAGCCGGGGCAAGTCCCCTATTTCCCGCGTCCCTTCCTGCGCCGCTTTTCAACCATCGAAGATCTGGAGGGACATGCATGCGGCGGGTCTTCATCAATCGCCCGTCCTGAATCAAGGCGGGAAACCGCATATCCCATGATCAACGAACTCATCAATGAAATGGTGGACGCCGGAGTCCACTACGGCCACCAAACGAAAAAATGGAATCCGCGCATGAAGCCCTTCCTGATGAAGGACAAAGGCGGAATCTACATCATCGATCTGGAAAAAACCGTCCAGCAACTCGACAAGGCGTCCGCGTTCCTCGCGGACCTCGTGAGCAAAGGCAAGCGGGTCTTGTTTGTCGGTTGTAAGCGCCAGGCTCAGGACGCCATCCGTGAGGCTGCGGAAGCGACCCAACAACATTACGTCAACCACCGCTGGCTGGGCGGCATGCTCACTAACAGCCTCACCGTGCGCAAGAGCGTCGAACGCCTCAAATACCTCGAAAACATCGAAAAACAGCCGGAATTCAAGGCCATGTCCAAGAAGGAACTCGCCGCCCTCGGCCGCGAGCGTGAGAAACTCCTGCGCAACCTCCGCGGAGTGCGTGACATGGACAAGAAGCCCGACGCGGTGGTGATCGTCGATTCCGCCCGTGAAACCATCGCCGTGGCGGAAGCCCGCCGCCTCAACATCCCGATCATCGCCTTGGTGGACACGAATGCCGACCCGGCGCTGGTGCAATTCCCGATCCCGGGCAACGATGACGCGATCCGCTCGATCCGCCTGATCCTGCAGAATCTGGTGGATGCCATGGTCACGGCCCGCCGCAACTGACATCCAATTCCAGCGGGCGACCGGGTCTACCACGGGCCGCCTGTCTTTTCATAACATCTCAACACCTCATATTTCTTATATCATGATCACCGCTGCCATCGTCAAAGAACTCCGCGACAAAACCAACGCCGGCATGATGGACTGCAAACGCGTCCTCACCGAAACCAATGGCGACATCGAAGCCTCTATCAAGCTGCTGCGCGAGCGCGGCATCGCCAAGGCCGGCGCCAAAGCCGACCGTGCCGCCAACGAAGGCATCATCACCGCCCGCGTCAATGAGTCCGCCACCTCCGCCATCCTGCTGGAAATCAACTGCGAGACCGACTTCGTTTCCAAAAACCAAAACTTCCAGGCATTCGTCAAGGACGTCGCTGACGCCCTTGCGGCCGCCAACGCACCCGACCACGCCGCCGCCCTCGTCATCCCACACGGCGGCTCCACCGTGGAGGATTTTGTCAAGGCGAAGGTCATCGAAGTCGGGGAAAACCTCCAGTTCCGCAAATACATCCGCATGGTGGCCGCTCCCGGTGCCTACATCGCTTCCTACATCCACATGGGTGGCAAAGTCGGCGTCCTGATAGAAGTGGGTACCACCCAGACGGCCACCGCGAGCAACGCGACCTTCCGTGAATTGGTCAAGGACCTCACGCTGCACATCGCCGCCTGCGCTCCCAAAGGACTATCCCGCGAGGACATTTCGCAAGCCGTGGTTGAAAACGAAAAAGACATCTTCCGCGCCAGACTCGCCGCCGAGGGCAAACCGGCCAACCTGATCGAAAAAATCATCCCGGGCCAGCTCGGTAAATTCTTCGCGGAAAGCTGTTTTTTGGAGCAGGGCTTCGTGAAGGATCCGGACACGACCGTCGTCGCTTTGTTAGAAGCCAAGGGCAAGGAACTCGGTGACACTCTCACTGTCATCCGCTTCGTCCGCTTCGGACTTGGCGAGGCATTATAACACTTTCGGCGGATGAGCGATCTGATCATCGAAACGGTGGACGTCCACCGCAGTTATCGGGTCGGGAAAAAATCCATTGAAGTGTTGCACGGGATTGATCTGAGCATCCGCCGTGGCGAGCGGGTTTTTTTGTGCGGGCCCAGCGGTGCGGGCAAGACCACCTTGCTTTACACACTGGCCGGATTGGAACGCCCCGAGCGCGGCAGCGTGTACATCCACGGTGCCGATCTTTATGCCATGGGCCGCAAGGAACAGGCCTGTTTCCGCAATCGGGAAATCGGTTATGTGTTCCAAAATTACCATCTCTTGCCCGAGTTGACAGCACTGGAAAATGTCGCCGCGCCCGGGGCCATTGCCGGTTGGAATTCGTCCGTCGCCGCACGCAACGCGCTCACCCGGGTGGGCTTGGCCGACCGCGCAGAGCATTTGCCCGCCGAGTTGTCCGGCGGCGAGCAACAGCGTGTAGCCATCGCGCGCGCGATCGTCAATGAACCGAAGGTGTTGTTCGCCGATGAGCCCACCGGTAATCTCGATTCGAAAAACAGCGCGGAAATCATGACCATCCTGTTGGATCTCGCGACCGAACACCAAGTGACCCTGGTAGTCGTCACGCACGACCGGAATCTCGCCCCGGCAGGTGCCAGAACCCTGATCATACGGGACGGATCGATCCATCCCTCCGACTCTCCGTGATACCCACCCTGACAATCGTTAGGGCGTGAAGAAGAATTTCGGGGTCACGGATTCCACGCGCCAGTCGAAATACAGCACGTTCACATGGTCTTGGCGCAGTGTTTTCTCAGGCACGGGCCATGGCCAGGAACCCTTGGCGGAGGGATACTCGGCATTGATCTCGAACATCGCGGGCGCCTTCGACAAGGTGGCGATTTTCCCACCGTTTTCCGCCGTAAACCTCGTGAGCGCGGCGTCAAGCTGCGCCGATCGCCAACCATCGACCGGCGTGCCGCCGCCTGTATAGCGCCCGAAGGGTCCCACATCCTGACCCTCGGAGTCGGTCACCACGCCTTTGGGCAAATAGGCTTTTGACGGCGTAATATATTCGTTATTATACATCGCATAGCTGGTGACCTCGTGCCAATTTTTCTGGCCGCTCATGTTATCGGGTTTCAAGCCGGGAGGACGGAAGATCAATGCATACTGGGTTTTGGATGTGAGTTCGGGAATTCCCAGATAGGGTTGGAGCACGGAGGCCTGGGTGTATGGATCATTTGTCGAGTAGGCGGGGGAAACCCCCACGTCCCTAAAGGTGGGAAGGTGGTCGTTTTCAGTCATGTATGAGGCGATGGCGGCTCCGATCTGCCGCATGTTGGAAATGGCCAGCACATTATCGGCACGTTGGCGTGTTTTGACAACCACGCCAAAAGTCAGTGCGGCCAGCGTGAGGATGATGGTGATGACCACGAGAAGTTCTACCAGTGTGAAACCAGCAAGGGCGCACTGGGTCCTGGATGCTGCGGCCGGGCACGCATGACGGTTGCTCCATGGCGGTGAGGTTTGCTTCATGTGCATGGGTGAATGTACGATGCCCATGGACGGGAATGCAACCCCCAATCATTGTGCTGCCAGATCGATTGTCGGAATTCGCTTGATTCCTCCCGCCACATGTATCCACCCTCCACACGAAGAACAACACGGTTCCGCGAAAGAAATGAAACACGTAGAAATCATTGTGAACGATCGGATGCAGAACGGATATCGTTACCTCCTGACCCAACCTCCCGGTCGCTGCTTCCACCCGGATTTCTCGCCCGACCTTACGCCAAAACAGATGTTGGAACTGGGGGTTTTCGGCGGAAAATACATGACCGATTGCCGCCAGGAGTTTCCCGCATCGTGGTTCGCAAGAGCAAGACTATCCCCGGCACATGCGAACCCGGAGATGAACTTCTTCAAAGTTGCCGCCTCCAAGCCTCTCTCGTATTGGATCGAAAAAGGATGGATTCACCCCCAGGACCCCAGAGGATGGTTCCAGTGGTACTGTCGCTACCATATGGGTAGACGCTCTGATGATGATGAACGCCAGATCAAAAGGTGGAAAGCCATGCAACGTCACGTTGCCCAACTGAAAAAACACTGTCAGAAGGGCGACCTCGCGTGCAGGCCTGTTCAGAGACAGGCCATCTTGCACTGGGCATACGACAGCAGACACATGTGACCGCAGGACCGTACCCCCGTGGCGACACGCGGTCTCACGACCGCACAGCGGATTGCCTCTTGATTTCTAGCAGGAAAATGCTGGGGTGAAGGCCGTTGGACGAACCGGTGGCCGGACCGGGGAAATGGGTGGTGATTTCATCGGGTTCATGTGGTCTGCATGGCTATGATTCTGGCGAAGATTCGCGGGACGGACCCCGCCGTGACGGTCACGGCAACTTCGATCTGGTCGTTGTCGGGTGCGTTGGTATCGATGATGACCGAGGCGGCAAGGGCCGCTGAAACGCCTTCGGCGCTGATCTCATCGGAAGCAAACCAACGGATGAGGTCGGGGGACCACTGATAGGCTGCGGTGATATCGGTCGCGGGCGTGTTGCTGCGGGCATGGCGGAACTTGAAGATCAAACCCGTGGAGGTGCTATTGACGAGTCCAGCGCTGGGCTTCGAGGGATCGGTCCCCAGATGGTTTTCAAGACCGTTCTTGACTCCATCGCCATCCGGATCGTCGTTGAACCCGGTCGCACTGCCGACAGCCGGAAAACCCGATATCCAGGTAGCGAAGGTGTTGGCGGGAGTGGTGTTAACGATCTGGATGCCGGCGATTCCATCCTGCTCAAAGCCCGCTTGGTTCGGCAGTCCCAGGCTGGTAAGAATCAGGCTGGCTGCGGTCAGGCCGGTGAATTTCAGATAGTTGCCGCCTGCGGTTCCTCCGTCTGCGTCCGCCAGAGCCGTGGCCTCGGAGGTCGTCTGGTATTGGACATAGCCTGCCAATCCGCCGCCGCTCGCCGGTCCGCGCAGGCCGTAAAGGGTGGTGACACCGTCAGTCCAAGCCTGCACCTGTTTGGTGGAGAAGCAGGTGTAGTAGATATATACATCGTAGGTAGCATAGGGGATCTGGGAGAGGCTCGCCGTGGCGTTGGTCAAAGTGTCGCCCTGATGATGGAGAAAATTGGAATACATGTTGGCACGGCTGTCACCCCACGCGTTGAAGGTGTCCTTGCTCCAACCGGTGAACGAGATGTCCAGCGTGGTGGCCGCACCGGAATTGTCCATCAGATTGGTGGCGGTGGGATTAGCCGCGTTGGTCAGGTTGTTCCAATTGCCGGCGGGAACCACACCCAAGCTTCCGGTTACATCGTGAGTGGCATCAAAGCCCCCCACATTGATGCTGACGGCCTTGGAGCTACCGGTTGGCGGAGCCGTCACCGTCACTGTGAAGGACGAAGGGGCGGTTAGCGACCCGTCGCTTACGGTGAGCGTGATGGTGGTCGTGCCGGTCTGGCTGGCGGCGGGAGTGACGCGCACGGTGCGGTTGGCTCCACTGCCGCCGAGGAGGATGTTGGCATTCGGGACCAGCGTTGTGTTAGACGAGCTGGCGGTGACGGTGAGATCCGCCGGCGGTGTCTGGTTGTCGCCCACGGTGAATGCCAATACCTCGGTCGAGGTGTTGGCTGTGGTCGTTTGGTTCGGCACCGCCGAAATGGTGGGCGCTGTGTTGCCCGTTGACGCGAAGGTCGCCGCGATCGTGTGGTTGGAGGTGACATCGGTGAAGGGATAACTGCCGACCGCGCCGACACCGGTGCCATCCACCGTGACCACGGAGATCGCGTAGCCGGCATCCGGCGTGATGCTGAAGGTCTGGCTTCCACCGGAACTGACGACCACCGCTCCCGAAGGCGAGATCGAGCCGCCTGCGCCGGCCGATGCGGTGATGGTGAAGGTGGGACCGCTGGCGGTGAGTCGGTTGACCAGATAGGTTTCCAACTGCTGCCGCTCGGTGTCGGCAAGGGCGGTGGTATAGACAAACGAATCGCCATAATAGCCGTTGTAGGTCGTCCAGCCGTCGGGCCAGTTGCGGCCGAATGTCACATTGTTCGCGAAGCCGCCCGCCACGCCCGGGACGATCGATGACATGTCGCTGGTGCTGGTGACATCCATCACCTGGGTGCCGTTGGCGTAAACCTTGTAGGCGCCGCTTTGCTGGACCACCAGGCTCAGAATAGTGGTCTGGCCGTCCGGAATGGTGGCCGTGCTCGTTTCCAGAGATCCGTTGCGGCGCACCATCACCTTGCCGCTGCCGTTCATGATACCCAAAACCAGGCGGTCATAGAAGAAGTCCACGATCGAGTTCCATCCGGAATCGCTGCCGAGACGAACCGGTTTGGCGACCGTGACGATAGTCGCCCCGGTGCAGGGAATAGGGGAGGCCACCGAGCCCATGTTGAGCCCGTCGTATTCGACCGAACTGTTCTTGACGAACTTGCGTTCGTCGATGACCGCCACTTCCGGGCTGGCCTGCGGGGTGAGTGTCTTGCCCGCGGGAAGATAGGACGCCCAACTGGTGATATTGCCGCTCGCTGGCAGGTTGTCGGTTAGAAACGAGCAGTAAATCCTGTCGGTTAGCGGGACGCTGCCGCCGCCGCCCGTGCCGGTGAAAGTCGCGGTGATCGAATGGGCCGCGGTCACGTTGGTGAAGGTGTGGCTGCCGACGGCACCGACATTCACTCCGTCCACCGTCACCTTGGAGATCGCGAATCCGCTCTGCGGGACGATCTGGTAGGTCTGGTTGCTGCCATAAGTCACAACCGTCGATCCGTTGGGCGTGATCGACCCGCCGTAACCGGCCTGCGCGTTGATCGGAAAGGTGAAGGTCGCGTTGACCGTGTGGTTTTCCCGGACATCCGCGAAGGTATAACTGTTGCGCCGCCCAAGGGATTTGCCATCAACCGTCAGTGTCACAATGGCGCCGGGGGTGGAATCGACCGTGAAGGTCTGGCTGCCACCCTGCGCCACGCTGACATTGCCGCTCGGGCTGATGGTGCCGCCCGGTGACGCGGTGGCCGCGACCGTGAATGCCGGTGCGCTCGCCGCAAAGGTGGCCTGAATCGTGTGATGGGTGTAGAGCGGATCGAAAGTATGGTATTTCGGCGCGCCCACCGACACCCCGTCCACCGTGACATCCTGCACGAAGAATCCCGGGTCGGGGGTGATGGTGTAGAGCGCCGTATGCCGCTTGAGGAAGGTGGTGGCACCTGCGGGGCTGATGCCGCCTCCAGCGCCTGCGGTGGCGGTGACGGTGAACTTCGCGTTCACATCGTCCACATGGAACGGCGAGGCGGGCAGGCCTTCCTTGTTATAGAGATTGCAACCCACCGGGTTCTGCCAGCAGGCGTAGGCCACCTTGGCGGGCGCGGCCACCGATGGCGACGAAACCACCACAGTGTCTCCGACGATGGTGGCCGTGGCATCGAACCAGGCCCCGGACGCGCCCGCGATGGAGAACTTCCGCAAGCTTCCGCCGACGACTTCCTGAGTGGGTTGATAGGGTGTCTTCGAGCCAACCATCAAGCCGCTTCCGACATGATCGAACGAGCATACGAGCGTGTTGCCCGCAACCGTGACATTTCTCAGGATCGGGCCGCTGGTTGCGGCGATGGTGCGGCCGTAGTCGTTCTTGAGCGCCCACAGCGCCAACCGTTCGCCCACATCGAGCTTGTCGAGCGGATGCATGTCCGCAGAGTCTCCGACATCAAGGGCCGAGGCCATGCCGGAATGCGGAAGGGACATTGCGTTAGCCTGCTGGATCCGGGTGTCGGCATCCCAACCGCCGGAGATCAGCACCGGGGCGGCACTCGTAGGCAGGGCACCCCAGTTCGCGAGTTGCACGAAATAAAACGCGAAGTCATCCATTCCCAGCATGCGCTTGTAGGCCTGGGACAGGGCTTTCATTTTCAAATAGTAGCTGTCTGCGGATTGCGTGGTGGTTTCGGCGTTCTCGCCCTGATACCAGACCAGCCCCTTGGCGGGCAGCGGGGCATACGGATAGACCATGCCGTTGAAAAGCGCGAACGGTCCCCACGGCAGGATGCTCTGGCTGTATAGCGGGGCCAAAACCGGGATGTCGGTGGCGCCTTCCTGGCCGAGCCATGGGTCGATGCGGGTGCCGCCCACCGAAGCCAGATACAGGCCAATGGGGACCGTCGAGTTCTGGTCCTGGCAAATTTTGCGTCCGAAGTAGAAGGCGACTGCTGAGAAACCGGAGGCGGTGGACGGGCTGCACACGATCCAGGTGCCGGTGGTGGACTCGAGCGGGTGCTCGGAAGTCACCAGCGGCGCGCTGAACTGGCGCATCACAGGGAAGTTGGCGCTGTCGATGTCCACCTGCCGGCTGCACCCACCGAGGCCGAAGGCCATGTTGGACTGTCCACTGCAAATCCACACATCGCCGACGACCACATTCGACAGGGTGACCGTGTTGGCTCCGGCTTCGGTTACGGTTAGATTGTCGCCGTTGGCTTTCGCGGTCATGGGTTCGAGCATCACCTGCCACTTGCCCTGGGCGTCCGAGGTGGCGGTCTTGGACTGGGAATTAAATGCCACGGTGATGGATTGGTTCGCCGCGGCCATGCCGGATACGGGGATCGGCTTGCCGCGTTGCAGCACCATGTGGCTGGCGAAGGGAGGAGCCACCGAAACGGCGGCGCTTGCAAGCGAAAGCGCCATGCAACAGACGGTCAATCCGGCGACGAATGGCATCATGGCAAGGGTTCGAGTGAATGCAAAATCCGCTCAGTGGTCTCCTTGGTAGAAGAATCAATTCTGGCGTGAATGTCAGCGGAATGGCTCATGCGGGGAATGTATCACACGCGACACAAAAGGCGCAGGAAATTATTGGGGAATATTCTGGAGTCCAACGCCGCAAATCCCGGGCGGCGAAGCCGTACCCCTTGATGTCAGGTTGAATTCTGCTGTGGACTGCTGCGGTCTTCATGGATTCAACGCGTGGCGTTAAGTGAATCTTCATTGGGGATCCTTCTAGATTTCAGTCTTTGCAGAAGCCACCAGAATGCACCAACACCCAAAACTAGTAATGTAACTGGCAGATACCTACGAGGGCTCGTAAATTGATGCGCACTCGTTTTACCTTCACCCTTGGTTGTTACTAGATCGGCTACTGGTATACCGTACACCTCTATCTCAACAAATACATTCATCGTTCTTCTTGCGCCCCCATTGCCCCAAATCCTAACGTAACGTCCGTTCAGGCCATTGACCGGGATTAGCTTTCCAAAGCGCGAAGATGCGAATCGTCTGTGTTGTCCCGATCCAAACCCTAAGGAGTTATCCGAATCGGTGTTGAACACCGTAGACAGATTGCGTGTAGAGTTACTGTTTGACGAGATCTGAACAATGACATCATTAGGCACATCGTATGCCTCGATTGGGTTACGATACCAAATCCAAATGGCATCAATAACAGCATTGGTTCCAAGATCGACTTGCACCCATTGTTTGCCATCCATTAACTCGACATAGCACCCTTCATCGTCAAATACAGATCCCTTGTCGCCATCTGTTAATTGGTGCAACTCGCCGATGATTGGATCCGGGGCACTGCTGGTTACAGTTTTGCCTGCCGCAATGTTCGTCGCACCTTCGGAGACACTCAATACAGGCATTTCCGTTGGTGGCCCATCGAACCATGATTTGTCTTTATTTTGCCTGACTCGATATGGTGAGGCAGAGGAAATCTCTGAGCAAAACCATAAAACGGTGAATAGGCCGCAAATTATGAGGACCAGGCGCATCATACATCTATTTGCGTTTAATGTGATGTCACCGCGTGATTGCGGTGAGTTTGAGTTGAATTTGATGAGCTTTGGGGCGGTTGACATCCACAACTTGTTAGTTTTATCTATTCTTGATTCTTTCTGCTGTGTTAAGAATCGCCCACGCTTCTTGAAAGTAGGCTTCATCATTGGCCGTGATCATAATCTGAAGAGTCCTTAAGTCTGGCTCACCAGCATCCGTGCGTTCGCCATCACTCATACTCCGTGAAAAATAGCTCAACACCATTGCATCGGCGTAAAAACCATTATTTGCTCTGGTCTTTCTAAAAGTCGTTTTCAAGCGGCCAAAGTTGGCCGATACCAGCTCTGCATTCGTAAGATTAGCACTGCTGTTAGCAAACCTATCATATCCCAAGTAAAATTCGATTTTCCCACGTTTATGGGGAGCATGATAAGAGTATACGTGAAAATCACACCCCTTGAAGGTCTCACTCCTATAGCCTTTAGGGAAGGTCAATTTGATCCCACTGTCAGTCCCGCCATACGCTGGAACCACTAATTCTTCACCATCTTCAATGACATATTTTGGTAGTTGATTATCTTCTTCACGAGCTACGTTGGTAGGTTGTAGTAGCTCATTAGAGCGTTTTCATCCTGTAACAGCAAAAGCTGCTAAAGCCGCCACGAGAACAAGGTTTATAATACGCCTTATCATTTAGGCTAACGTTAGATGTGATGTCACCGCGTCATTGGGGTGACTTGGTGCGGGGTTGCGTGGCAGATGGGCGGTTGACATCCATGGTTTGTTGGGCTCTTAGAATCGGTTTGGGTAACACTGCTTAGCTCGGTTCCAGTATTTCTTCACCAAGGAACTACGCTCTGGACCCACAATCCACAAGCCATCTTTCTCGGTAAGGCTAGCAAAGTTCGGAGCATAATGAACGCTCAACATCCGATTCAGCGCCAATGCGGCGACCGCACGCACATAAAACTCTTTATGTTCGAGAGCGCCAAGAATATCCTTCAATCCGTCTTCTCCACACATCGACAGGATCTCAGCCTGCTGATCCAATTCCAAATTCCACCGCTGCTTCTCCGTGGGCCGCGTTGGATGATCCACCAAGGCACCAGCGCCAAGTGTGGGAGCAGGGCTGCCATCAGGGAGGAGAGGAGTGGGAGTTTTGAAGTAATTGTCTGTCGCAATCCATCCAATGACGGTTGCGGCACGCTGATCATGTTCGCCGGCCCCAGTCGCAATTACCGCTGCGAGAAGCCAGATCAATGCTGTAGTCTGAATGCCCATGCAAGTCATAATGCCGATGCTGTGGTTTCTTGTCTCTAATGCCCAACGTTAAAGGTGAGGCGGCGGCGCGCAAGACTCCGATTCAACTGCTGGGCTTTTCGCCGTCGCTTCGACCGTCTTGTTCGGTGATTGGTTGAAATGGTTGAACGATCCACTCAAAGCTCAGTTCTTGGGTTTGGGAGCCGCATGAGATGAACATGGTCTTAATCCTGATCTGTTCCTGTGAATGGCCATCTCGGCCTAATTCCGGGTGATCGGAAAATGGGTCATATTCTTGGTGGGTTCCAGTTCTGGATTCTGTTTTTGGAGGATTCTCGTTTGGTAATTTTTGCCCCTTCCATTCCCTCACCAGATGCAGACATGTCGGAATGATCAATGCGCCCATCGTCGCGACAATAGCTATCGGAAGAAGCGGATCAGGAAATGGCATTCCACCTCTCATGGGGTATTATTTGGCACAGAACGTCATGAATCAGAAGTTGGAGCGGAGCGACAATATTCTGGATTCATTTGTTCGTACGTCAAATGACCGGCCATTTGTCTCTACTGCAAACCGCGAATATACAATGCACTCACCCCGCTGGCCTCTGTATTCTTCTTTCGGGCCTCAAGTCGTAATGTGGTTCGTCCCTGAGCGTCATCTGTCACCTGATCGGTGCGTGAAAGGATCCATGCAGTGGGCCGTTTTAGTTGCGTGATCAATCGCGGCGCTTCCGTGCCTGCTACCACAACCATAACTTTCCGCACTTCCGGACCACCCTGACCTCCAGTTCCACGCAGTTCGACCTCATACTGTCCGGGAGTCGTGATATAAGTCGATAGATCAAGGTCGATCGTTTTCCACTCTTCCGTAAGAGCGACCTTCCTCCACTCGGGAACATCCCTCCATGCCCTCTCTTTAGTATCCCCCGTGTCCGGTCTCTCGTCGGTCGTCACGACTTCGTACGCGGCAAAACTCCGGATAACGGGTTCCCCAACGTCTCTAGTGACTCGAAGGCGCAAACCTTCGACCGTTACCGTATTGATTACGTCGATTTTCTTGTAGCCAATCGAAACACCGTCCAGCAGTTTCTTCCATTCATTCTTGATCAATCCATCCACCTCATAGGCTCGGACAATCTGGCCCCCCTTGATGTCTTCCCCCAGGATGATGTGGCTAACCGGGGCCGGACGTTCAAATCGGAGTTCCAATGTCCGTCCCTTGCCGCTTACTTCGCCCTTCTTGTTCTCGTATATGCGGCTAATGGCGTTTCCAAACTCCTCATAGCGCCTGACGTGAGACGCTGGAATAAGCCCGGTTGTGTCGGGTGTGGCATTGAGCAGCAGAACACAGCCTCTCCCGACAGACGCGTAGTAAACATCCATCAGCGTCTTTGTGGACTTCAGCATTCTATCCGTATCCGGTGCCCAGAACCACTTGTGGTCCAACAGCGTCGTATCCATTTCCATGGGCAGCCAGACGTCGCCATCTGGATCGCTATGGCGTCCGGTTGAAACGCCAGTGAGTGCAGCTGCCTTCTTTACGGTTTGCCATGTCGGGTACGGAGCAAGTCCCTTTTCATTCCCCGGCCAGCGCAGGGTCGCATGAGCCCCTTGAAACACCATGGCCTTCGGGGCATGTTTCTGGATAATGTCCGACAAATCGATCACACAACTTCCGTCGAACCAGAGTTCGCTGATATCACCATACCTGGTCAACACTTCGGTCCACTGTTGGCGCAGGGCCTTCGTGTAAGCTTCCTGTTTGGCAGGGTCTTTTGTACGGCCGCCGCTGCCGATCCCGGCGCCCCACTGGTCATCCCCAGGGTAGATGTAAACTCCCAGTTTCAGGCCATGCTTTCTGCAACTTTGTGACAGTTCGGCCAGGACATCGCCTTTACCGTCTTTGTACAGGGTCTTCTTGATGCTGTAGTCGGTTGTTTCCGTCTGCCACCAGCAGAAACCGCCCGTGTGCTTCGCCACGAAGAGAATCTGTTTCGCTCCAAACGACTTGGCCACTTCGCACCACTGGTCGGTGTCAAGCTTCGCCGGATTGACCTTATCCAGCGTCGTGGAATGATTGTCGTATTCCCTCCCTTGCCACGTACAGGGGTCCAGGCACAAGAACATCTGGATTTCCATTTGATGCCAGGCGATCTGTTCCGCCGTGGGTACACCCCGAGGCATTGGTTCACCCCCATGAGAATAACAAGCTAACACTATAGCCGTCATCAAACCAGCGAGCGTATTCTTCATATTTTTCCTTTTGTACGAACGCTAAAAGTGTGGCACGGCGGAGATTGGGCGTCCAGAGCGAAGCGAACGAGGGACGTTGCCCGCCGTTGCCACCACTGTCTTGTTCGGCGATTTTCATGCGCTTCCTGGCATTCACTTAGGCCAGTTGTTGCCGTAGAATGTCCACATCGGAAGGCTGTTCATTGGATGATTGTGAATCGATAAATCCCACTCTACCAGTGGCGTGAACACGTAGTAGGCTAATCGCCTCAGTTGTCTCTCCTCAAATCTTCTAAAGACTGAAGCGTTGCGCGTCGTAAACACTGGATAAGGAATTGAGCACTGAGTAGGATTCGCAGTCTTGTAACCGCGATTCCAAGCGTGCGGCGCGTATATAGCTGAGTACGATCGGAGTGCGAGAAAGCACGCTAAATAAGCCATCACGCAGGCCAACACGATCAATGCCGGTTTCTTCTTCATCTGCATCTATTATTGTTTGATTATTTCAGCCGAACGTTAAAGTGCATCCGCGGGCGCGGTTGGACCAGCGGATGATTCGGAATTAGAGGGCTTTTGCCCGTCGGATGACACGGCTTGTTCTGCCTTCGTTGGTTTCGTTGGAGCTATCAAATTATCTCTAACTTGGTTCCAACACCAAGATAACCCATAGCCGAGGATAAGGAAGTTCGCTGCCGTCAAAATGCAGAGTGCTCCTAATCCGACGGCTTGGGCTGTGGACTCCACTGGGATGACTGCTTGGGCTAGCAACACGAGAGGGAAGGCTAGCAACACGAGAGGAAAGGAACTGATCAGCATGAGATCCAACCCAATAGTTTCTTTAAGACCTATGACGCATCCGCGTGGCGTCGACAAGAAGAACCCTACGGTCCAAATTGCTGCAAAGAGGACTGAAAGCTTCGCGCCGGTTGTTCCTGGTATTGTCATTCCTTAGAATATTTTGGCAGAACAGTTTTATTATACCGCGCGCGGCAATTGTCCTTATTATACAGCGTGCGGTATAATAAGGTACAAATGCCGCCCGGAAGTGCAGACTTCGTCCACCGCCGCCGTAAAGCGTCGTCAGACAATCCTTGTCTATCGGTCCCGCAGCGATTCCGCAAGTCAATTCTTCCGCCTTCTTCACCGACAACCGTCCTCCGACTTCCGACTTCCGTCCTCCGACCTCTGGCTCCACCCTTACGCAAGGGTTCGAGCGCTGGCGTCCCCTCCACGCCCTACCTCCTCCGACCTCCGACTTCCGACCTGGTGGCTCGGGCATCCTGCCCCAGACCGTGCTGCGGGCATCCTGCCCGCCTCTTCCCTTTCGCGTC
>CAISTY010000272.1 GCA_903888515.1 Akkermansiaceae bacterium
CGGTGAGCCGGATGATTTCGGCTGGACGGTCCGATAGAAGAATGTCAGAACGATTTCATGCTCTGGATAAAGCCATCAACAACCTTGCGGATCCACAGTGAAAATTCCGCAAATGTGAATCCGCGAGGACTGACCCCATTCGGACCCCATTCGGACCCCATTCGCGCGAAAAGTCCGGCCCGAAATCATTTCCGAAAATGCCCGCCGATGGGACAGGCTCTATTTACCGGCCAAAGGCAGCGGCCGGAAGTCCGGCTCGTTTCTCCACTGGAGGTTCTTCTTGCCCGCATGGGTGCCGTAGTAGGGCGCATTGGCGTCGATCCAGGTGACGATCTTGATGAACTCTTCGCGGGTGATGCCGGCCTTGCAGGGGTCCTTGCGAATCCGCTCGACCAGCTTGCTCTGATGCGAACCGAACGTCAGCGGCAACTCGGCCGGGATATTGGCCTCGCCGTAGCAGCCGTGGAGGAAGCTCATCAACTCTTTGTTGACGAGGTTCTCGTAGGAGTTGCAGAAAAGCCCGGTCAACTCGCCCGACAGGTCCAACGCGCCCTTGGGCTTCGCGCCGCTGTGGCAGCCGATGCAATGGCGGTCGAAAATCGGCTGAATGTCCCGAGCATAGTGGATCAGGTGCGGCCCCGTATCGCCCGGCTGCGGCGTGAGCGTGTGGACGGGACGGCCCATGGCCTGCGGATAGGCGCGAGCCATACTTGGTGCCTTTCGGCGCGGTTCGTGACACCCGATGCAGGACCTGGTCTCACCCGGCACCAAGTTGACAAATGTCCGCATCCGCTGCAATTCCATATAGTCCTTGTCAAGGGCCTGGAAGTAGATGTTCTTTTGGGCCGGCACGGTGAAGTAGGCCGATCCGTCATCATGCACGGGCACAATGCCGTGAACCTTTTTCAGATGCACGTCGCCTCCGAGGCTTACTGTCGATGCCTGCAGATCCGAGCCGTCGCCTTGCTGGCTCGACCGCAAAGCCGACTCCCAAGGCAGGGCGAAGGCCTCCATCACGCGCAGATACTTGACTCGTCCGCGCTCAATGCCTGTCATTCCCCGGTAGACGTCCTGCATGAACAACGTGGCCGATTTCTCCCCAGCTATTTCGCTCGTCGCTTGAACGTCTGTGCCGTTCTTGCCGGCCACCGTAGGAATCTCCGTGGGCTTGCGGCGGGACCGAAGCGGGACCGGTTGGAAGCAGGAGATGTCCGGATCCCGGTAAAGCTCCGCGCGGTTGCCCCATGCGTCCAGCACGTAGATTCCGTAGCCCTTCGGCTCATAGAAATTCTTGCTCTTGGTGTGAGCGACGAGAAACAACTTTTCCGACAAGGGAAAAGGTTCCTTGAAGAAACCGAACCGCGTTAATGGAAAGTGCCACAACATGCCCGGCAGCGCGATCTCTGGCGTGATGTTGGTCATGGCCTTCTCGGTCTGCCGGGTGGTACGAGTATCGAGCAGCACGACCGGGCCGACGGACAGGCCGCAATGGGGTGCCGCGATGGTCACGATCTTCTGGCTGTCCGGGATGCTGCGGGCATCGACCATCCCGCCCGGCAGAACGACGTTGTTCTTGTAAACGTGATCCGAATAGCTGCCGTCGGGCCGCATCGACCAAAGGCTCTGCACGTTGCCGAAACCCTTGTCGACGTACTCCCATCGCATGTGAATCACCCGCCCGTCGTTCATCACGCAGGGATCGATTTCGGTAATCGGACCTTCCGAAAGGCAGCGGAGATTCTTGCCGTCGGCGTCCATGACGTGCAACGTCGTGACGCTGGTGCCGAGGCAGAAGACCACGCGCTGGGGGCGGGTGGACGCGAGCATGATCTTGCCGCTGGGCAGATAACACGGGTCGATATCGTCATAACCGACGCCGAGGCGTCCACCTTTGCCCGGGAAGCACTCGCTCACCTTGAACTGCTCGGGGTCGTCGAAGGTGAGTTGCCGCAGCCCTTTGCCGTCGATGCCGATCTCGTAGATGCGGAAGTTGCTCTTGGCGTCTTTCTTGTAGGCAAAGACGACGCGCTCCGCGTCGAAGGAAAGATCGAACCGGCCGAACCGCCCGCCGGCCAGTTGTGGCGCGATTTCGGTTACTTTGCCGTCGGGGGCCACCGGCGAAAGGATGCACAGGTTGCCGCCCATCACGTTGCCGCCGTAGGGATCCTCGTAGATGTGGCCGGAGGTGTCGGTCATCCGCTTGACGAACAACAGCTTGTCGAACTTCAGCAGCGGATGATCCAGCATGGCTTGGTGCCGCAGCGATTGCAGCGAGTCCTCCACCGGCTGCTTCTGCTCCGGCGCGCCGCCGGCGACCGCGGTCTGCTTGCCTTCCAAATCGGTCAGTTGCTTCAGGAACTGGCCGCCCTTGGGGTAGCGCGGGCCGAACTCGGCGATCATGTCCTCGATGGCCATCCGCAACGTGGCGACGTTCACGCTGCCCGGCGGTAGAAAAGCCGCGCGATAGAGGGGCGGAATCCTATCGATTTTCATATTGGGATTGGGCTGCCCATAAGCCAATTGGTAGCGATTCCTTACCTTGTAGCGAGGTGTTCCGTTTTCGGGGTCGATCACGCTGGGGCCGGCCGGCTTCCAATCGCCCGGAAAAGGCGCCGACGAATCCAGACGCAAGGCCAACACGCGAGGGGGCGGCCCCGTGCGCATGAGCTTCAACGTGTGCTTGCCCCGGGTGATCGGCAGCTTGCAGGCCTCCTCCCACTTCGCCCCGTGAAAGTTCTCCGCCTGCCGGGGCCGTTCATTGCTGGAAAAGCGATCGGGATACGGCGCCGAGTTGCCCGTCATATCGTGGCAACACGCAGCCACCTTTCGACCGTCGAGCCAAAGCTCCACCGGCCGCGACTCGGTCGACGCGTAGCAGATCGACAGCGTGTAGGTTGCGTCGATCGGAAGCTCCACGTCGTACTGAACCTCCCACGGCAACTGGTCGCCGCCGGTTACCATCAGATTGGGATGGATGTCTCGGTAGTCGGCATAGATGTCCGGATTCGCCTCGACCCGGCCGTTGCCGCGATCGAAGGACCAGGCGGGAATTTCCAGCCGCGTAGCTGCCTGGGCCGTCGGGCATCCGCCGTTCCAGACTCCGATGGATACCAAGGCGAGCGTCACGCGTGCCAAGAGGACACGCCAAGATGATTCGATTCGCAAAACAAGTCCTCTCTGAAGATTGCTAGGAATTTGCTTTTGGGGTGAAGGCCGTTGGAAGAGCCGGTGGTCGGATCGGTGGCCGGCGAAATGGGGATTGGTCAGTGTCTTCAACAGGTTTTCCTTTCTGGATATTCAAATGCACGCGGTCAGGTGCCGATACCATGAAATGATGCATTTTCTTTCAGCAGTTCCTCGACCGTGGAGACTGCGAGGGATGGAGGATGA
>CAISTY010000273.1 GCA_903888515.1 Akkermansiaceae bacterium
CTCCGATCCCTCCATTTGTCATCCTCCGTTGCCTCCTGTTCAGATGTGAGCGAAAGGCAACGACGGAACAGGCCATCTTTCTCCATGAAGAATTTGAACAGGAGGAAACGGAGGAAACGGAGGAGCTGTCGCGCAGCGCGTCTGCCCGTCATGAACAGATGAAAAAGCGTGGCCAAAGACATGCTCTCCGATCCCTCCATTTGTCATCCTCCGTTGCCTCCTGTTCAAAAATCTGAATTCAGAAATGCTCGGCTGGAAGTTCGGGTCGTTGGCGATGCCTCTCTTCCATCCAAAATTGCCCCACTTCGTGGCGCCATGCCCAGTTTGGGCTGCGCCGGTTTTCTCCGAGTTCGCTAGCGCTCACTCCGCGTTCAACATCCAAAATCTCTTCCCCTCCTCACTTCCGCCTGCGCCGCAGCAGCCCCGCGCCTAACAACAACCCCGCCAGCGCACTGGTGGGCTCGGGCACGGCGGTCCAGTTGAGGTTCGTGCCGCTGGTGGTGAAATACCCCTCGCCGCCCGTAAATGTGGTCATGTTGGTGCTTCCGGTGAACCATCGAATATTGGCACTCGCAAAAGTGCCGGCAATGGAGACGGCGGTGCCGTCATCGGCCGTCTTGAAGATGTCAGTCCAGATTCGGTCGCTGTTCCAGAAGGTCTCGCTGAAACTACCGCCGCCACCGAGAATCACCTTGAACACGGCACCAGAACCACTGATGGCCGCGACATTCACCGCATCATAAGTAGAGCCACGGGTGCCTTTCGCGCTGGAAGCCAAATCCCACTCGAAGATCGAACCTGTATTGTAGGTCAGGCTGCTGCCGAAGGTTTGCTTGAGTGTCGGCGCATGGATACCCACCACGCCGGTGCCTTTCGCTGCAATGGTCGTTGCGCCATTGATCGTGCCGTTGCCCGCCAGAGTGGGCGTGCCGCTGCTGCCGTCGCCACCGACCGTGACCACCGAACCACTTGCAAGCGACCCGGTCACGTTCAAGACACCCGCATTGACTTTCGTCGTGCCGGTGTAGGTGTTAGCCCCGGAAAGAATCGTGGTGCCGCCGCCCCCCTGAATCACATTACCACTACCGGAAATGACGCTGTTGAAGTCAGTGCCCTGAGTGAGGATATTGGAGCGGTTGAATTTCAACGTCGCGTCGTTGACGATGACGCTGCTCGAACTGAGTGAGCCGGTCTCGCCGCCGTTGCCGAGTTGTAAGGTACCGACAGCGATAGTGGTGTCACCAGTGTAAGTGTTCGCGCCGCTGAGTGTCCAAGTTCCCTCACCGAGCTTGTATAAGCCGCCTGTGCCTGTGCCGATGATGCTGTCGATGCGGTTTCCAGATGTGGTCCCGTCAAGGTATAGGATCGCTCCCGATGTCGGTGTTGTTATGGTCCCTGTATTTGACAAAATGATGTCACCACTAGTTGCAATAATCGCGGCACTATCTGCCAGAGTGACCAGACCCGAATACGTTGCCGCCGTGGAAGAGCCATTCATTAAAGCCCCTTTCATTGTTCCGGCACCTTCATCTACAAAGCCAAAACCATTCAAACTCAAAGCTTCATCCGTGCTGAGAGTATAGCCATTCAAATCGAGTGTTGCCGAGACATCTACCTGCGTGCCAAAATTCGTTTTCCCTAAGGGGCTGATCGTGCCGTTGCCAGCCGCGCCCAACTTCAAGGTTCCGGCCGCAATCTGTGTCAACCCAGTGTAGGTATTGCTGCCCGTCAAAGTCAAAGTTCCAGTTCCATCTTTAGTGACTTTGCCTTTAGTGGTGCTTGGTGGAGCTGCTATTACTTTATCGATCCCTATAATGCTGTTGACAGTGATGTCTCCGGCACCGCCGAACGTTAGTGTATTACTGCTCGTTGTTGCAGTTATGGTCCCGGTATTTGAAAGAGTGAGGGTTCCGGAGTCCGAGTTGATGCGTGCGTTGCCGGTGATAGTCACCAATCCGCCGTAGGTGTTGCTTTCGCTGACATTGCGCAGGGCGCCGCCACTTTCAACACCAGCGCCGTTGAGACTGAGGGCCTCCGCGCCGACCGTGATAGTTCCATGAAGTTGCAGTGCTGCTCCTGACGCCACGACAACGCCGCCGGCAGTCGTGCCTAACGGGCCGGATGTATCACCACTGGATGTGCTAATATCCAAAATGCCCGCGTTGACAGACGTGGCCCCGGTATAGGTGCTGTTATTCAAAAGAGATACTTTTCCTGTTCCATATTTAATGAGTCCGCCGGTGCCCGTATCGATGGAGCTGCTGATTTCAACCTGAGTTGCACCGCCAACCGTTAAAATGTAACCACTTCCCGTGATCGCCCCGGTGTTTGTCAATTTCAACGTGCCGAACACCGAATTGATTGTCGCATTACCTGTGAGTGTGATGGGTCCGCCAAGTCGCACATCCGTTCCATTGCTTTTCAGGGCACCATCGCCCGAGGAACCGCTGCCTGCTATGGAGAGTGACTCATCGCTAATGGTCATCGTGTCCTTGTAAAGGAAGAGCGTTGCACCGTCTCCTATGGATGTTGTGCCGGTGGTGCCGCCAAGGCCGCTGGCAGATGTGATATACAGGGTTCCCGCGCTGATCGTGGTATCGCCGCTGTAGCTGTTCGAGCCGCCGATGGACCAGGCACCAGCTTCCGTCTTGTTGATCGCAAGCTTGCCGCCGGAGCTGCCATTTCCAATGCCACCTGTAATTTCATTCGAGCTACCGGTGTTTGAACCATTCAAATTGAGCGTGGTGGTGTTTCCCGATGCAGACACACCGGTCACGGCGCCGGAAATAACAATCGAGTTGGAAGTCGATGTGGCACCGACTGTGAAGGTGGCGGATCCGCCGTTGTCTTGGATCTGGATCGGGGTGCTGATTGTGTCGATAACGGTAATACCTGAACTGCCCACCAGCGTCTGGATCGTCCCGCCATTCGCCAATAAAAGACTACCGCCGCTGAGAGTGAAACCATTCGTGGATGTATTGGTAAAGGTAAGGCCACTCACATTCCGACTCGAATCCACTGTGACTGTGACCGGACTGGTCAGGGTGTTGCCGAAGATCGCGACGTCTGAAGCGCCAGGCACCACGGCGCTGGTCCAACTGCCCGTGTCCGCCCAATTCGCGGATGAAGTGCTGGCCCACGAAATATCCGTCGCCCGAACCGTGGGTGAAGCGAGCAGAGAAGCGATAGCGACAGCGAACGAGGAAGCGCGAGAGAAGCGTGGAAGTTTCATGGTGGGGACGGGAAGAACCGCCGAAAAGAATCGTGAAAGCAGGCAGGCGTCAATAAAAAAAACCGCGCGGCCGCAAATAATGCAGAAAAAAGCGTTTGTTTTTTTTCGGGTGATGGGGCCGGCGGTGGATTTTTCAGGCACGGTGTCATTGATATAACTACACGCGTGTAGCTTGACGCACGGCACGCCATGAGGCGCAGGTGCCCCGGTGAACTAGTGTGGGCCGCCTGACAGAACGCATTTTAAGAGGTTCGATTGACGATTGATGATTGTTGATTTTTGAATGGGTGATTGGATGTTGAGTGGCCGTTCCGTCACATCAACAATCAACTCAATGGTAGGGACGGTCGGCCTCGGCCGTCCCACTTGTCCGCCGGATGGCGGTGCGAATGGTGGGAGCTGGATTCGCTGAAATCCAAGCGCTTAGTCATTCGCTCCCTCCGTGTCCTTTCAGGCCGCAAGGCCAGTCACGGCGCGGCGAGGCCGCCACGCCCTACCATTGCAGGGAATCCGGCCGGTCCCCGGGCCGATGGCTGGGATGCTCCTCCTCTCTCCAACATCGAACATCGAACATCGAACATCGGAACATCGAACATCGGAACATCGAACATCGAACATCGAACCGCAGTTTTTTGTGGTATCCGGTGCCTCTTTGCGGCTAACTGAATGTATTCCAACTCAGGGACTGCTCAGTATGGTGATTGCCTTTCACAAACCCTACGGCGTGCTTTGCCAGTTCACTCCCGATCAAGCGGGGCAGCGGACACTTGCCGGGTTCGGCTTTCCGCCGGGCGTCTATCCGGTGGGGCGGTTGGATCTGGATTCGGAGGGTCTGCTTCTTCTAACAGACGAGGCCGGTTTCAACCATCGCCTGCTCGATCCCCAAACCGGCCATCCGCGGACTTATTGGGTGCAGGTCGAGGGCATTCCGTCGCGGGATGCGCTGGATCGTTTGCAATGCGGCGGCTTGGAAATTCGAGGATACCGGACCCGTCCGTGCCGGGCACGCTTGCTGGATCCGGCTCCGGCTGTGCCTGTCCGCGAGCCGCCGGTGCGCATCCGCAAGGCCATCCCGACGGCCTGGTTGGAACTGCAATTGACCGAGGGCAAGAACCGCCAGGTGAGGCGGATGACGGCTGCGGCGGGGTTTCCGACCTTGCGCTTGATCCGCACCGCCATCGGCGGATACACAGCCGCTGGTCTTGCGGCGGGCGTTTGGAAAACGTTAGATCCCGGGGAAATCCGGGACATCTGGCACCGATAGGCCACGTTGCGGGAAGCCGGTTTTTTTGTATTGTGTTTTGTGTGTCGATCTATCAACTTCCGGCCGGCGCGTGATTCCCGCACGCATGCCCGGGTGACAACGCGTCCATAATCCATCATACCAAAGATTTCCTGACGATGATAGAAGTGCAAAATCTGTGCAAGGTGTATGCAACTCCGGGCGAATCGGTGCGGGTGTTGGACGGCTTGGACCTGCGGGTCGGCGCGGGCGAGGCGGTGGCGATCATCGGGCCATCAGGCAGCGGCAAGACGACCTTGCTGAATATGTTAGGAGCGCTGGATCGTCCGAGTGGCGGGTCGATCCGGATTGGCGGCCAGGACATCAGCGCCTTCACGCCGGAAGATGCCAACCGCTTCAGGAACCGCTCGCTGGGATTTGTTTTCCAACAACATCACCTGCTGCCACAGCTCAGCGTGTTGGAGAATGTGTTGGTGCCGCGCCTGGCCGGCGATTGGCAGGAACAAGCGGCGGAGACCGCAAACCGGGCCACGGAATTGTTAGGCAAGGTGGGCTTGGAACACCGGCTCGGCCACTTGCCGTGGCAGTTGTCGGGCGGCGAGAAATTGCGCGCCGCCGTGGCGCGGGCGTTGGTGAACCGTCCGCGCCTGGTGCTGGCCGATGAACCGACCGGCCTGCTCGACCCGGCAACCTCCGAGCGGGTGGCGGAGTTGTTACTGCGGCTCAACCGGGAGGAACAGACGACTCTGATCGTGGTAACCCACAACATCGCGCTGGCACACCGCATCGGCCGCACTTTCGAATTGGTCCATGGCAAACTGAAGGAGGTTGTTAGATGACGGGGCCGTCCTTCGTGCTGCGCGGATTGTGGTTTTTCCGCACGTCGTATCTCGGAGTGCTGGCGGGTTCGGCGCTGGGCGCGATGGTTTTGTTAGGAGCGCTGCTGGCCGGGGATTCGGTCAAGGCGACGCTGCGCCAGGTGGCGCAGGCGCGACTCGGCAAGGTGGATGCCGTGCTGACTGGTGGCGACCGGTTGTTCCGGGCCGCCTTGGCCGATGATGTGGCGGCGGAGAAAGAGGTGGTGGCGGCACCGGTTTTTTTGGTGAAAGCCACGGCGACGGAGCAAACCAGCGGTCGGGCGGTGGGTGGCGTGCAGGTGTTGGGTGTGGACCGGCGCTTTTGGCAACTCCGGCCGGACGCGGCAGGAGACGAGGGATTTGGCGGTCCCGGGGAGAGTGAGTTTTTTGTCAACGAACATCTGGCACGGAGCTTGGACGTGGCGGCGGGCGGGACGCTGGTGCTGCGTTTTGACAAGCCCGCCATGATTGCGCGGGATGCGCCGCTGGCGGGCAAGGCCGCGGAGTTGGTCATTCTGCGCGGAGGTGTTGGCCGGATCTGCGGCGACAAGGATTTCGGGCGTTTCAGTCTGGAGACCACCCAACTGCCGCAAGCCACCGTGTATATGCCACTCGAGCGTTTGCAGAAAGTGCTGGATCTTGAGGGCAAGGCCAACCTGCTGCTGCTGCGCGATCGCATGGGCGCAGGGCATGCGGCATTGTTAGAGCGCGTCACCCGTCACTGCACGCTGGCGGATTATGGTCTGACGGTGAAGGAAGTGCCATTGGCCAAGGCGGTGGAAGTGCGCTCGGCGAGGATATTTTTCGACCGGCGGGTGGCGGCGGCGATTCAACAACGATTCCCCGCCGCGCAACCGGTGATCACTTACATGGCTAACACAATCGCCGCCAACGGCAAGGCAACGCCGTATTCGATGGTCACCGCAGTGGACGCGGCGGCGGCGCCGTTTTTGCCGGAAAAGTCAGAGGGGGTGGTTTTGAACGCATGGCTGGCCGATGATCTGGGAGCCAAGGCGGGTGACGAGGTGCGCATCGACTACTACGCGCTCGCGGGTGAAAACCGGCTGGTGGAACGCAGTGCGCGCCTGCCGGTGGCGGGAGTGGTTGATCTATCAGGCCTGGCGGCGGACCGGCTGTGGATGCCGGATTTCCCCGGGGTGGCGACGGCGGAGCATGCCGCGGATTGGGATGCCGGGGTGCCCATCGACATGAAGCGCATCCGTGACAAGGACGAGGCGTATTGGGACGCGCACCGTGGCACGCCCAAGTTGTTCCTGCCACTGGAGAAAGGCCGGGAGTTGTTTGGCAACCGGTGGGGGGAATTCACCGCGCTGCGGGTGCCCGCGGCGGTGGCGTCGCCGGCGGATGTCACGGCTGGATTGTTAGATGCGATGACTCCGGCGGTGGCCGGTTTGGTGTTGCGGGATGTCGGCATGCAGGGCATGGCGGCGGCGGCTTCGCCGGTGGATTTCGCGGGCTTGCTGTTAGGCATGAGTTTATTCCTGATGGTGGCGGCGGTGGCACTGACGGCGATGATGTTTCGTTTTCACATTGAGCAACGCAACCGTGAGAGCGGGTTGCTGGCGGCGCTTGGGATTCCCGCGAACATGGTGTTGCGATGGCGCTTGATGGAAGGGTTTTGCGTGGTGGTGGCGGGCAGTGCAGCGGGCGCGCTGCTGGCGGCGGGCTACACGCACTGGTTGTTGGGATTTCTGGAAACCATCTGGAGCGGTGCGGGCGGCGCACGCATGTTCCGGTTCCATGCGGAGCCCGCGACCTTGCTAACAGGTATGGCGGGGTTTGTGTTGCTGATGATGGGGGTCATCTGGAGTGTGACGCGCAAACAGGCGCGGCGCAGCGCGAGTCTGCGTTTGGAAACGGGCACCGAAGAGGTGGTCCGGACGCCCGCGCGACCGGTGCCGTGGTGGGCGGCGGGGTTTGCGCTGACCGGCGGAGGCGCACTGGCCGGTGCGGGTATGTTAGGATCTCCGGGGGCGTTTTTTCTCGCAGGTTTGGCGTTTTTGCTGGCCGGTCTGGCAGCGTATCTGTGGGTGTTGCGGCGCCGGGTAGCGGCAGTGACCGGCGAGCTATCACCGCAGCGCCTGGCGTTGTTGAATTGCGGGCGGCGGGCAACGCGCAGCCTGGTGGTGGTGGGAACCCTGGCCAGCGGAGTATTTCTGGTCGTCTCGGTGGCGGCGTTCCGCAAGCACGGTGGCAACGAGTGGAGGGAGCGCAACAGCGGCGCGGGCGGCTTCGCCTTGTGGGTGGAAACCACCCGCGCGGCGAACCGTGGCACCAATAACAAGACGACGGATGATGTGTTGAATCTCGGCGCGGCACGGCAACGCTTCGGACATGTGCTGCCGTTACGCGTCGGAGCAGGAGATGATGCGAGTTGCTTCAATCTCAACAATGTGTCACGTCCGCGTTTGTTGGCGACGGATGTATCGGTCTTGGCACGGCTTGAGGCTTTTCCGATCAAACAGGTGATGGCCGGTTGCGGGAAAAATTGGAACGTCTTGCGCGAGGGAGACGCACTGCGTGCTTTCGTGGATGAAACCACCCTGCTCTGGGTGTTGAAGAGGAAATTGGGCGAGCGGTTGATCTATCAGGATGAATGGGGCCGGGATTTTCCGATAGAGATAGCCGGGACGCTTGGCGGGACCGTGTTCCAAGGGAGTTTTGTGGTCGATGAAGCACGGTTTTTGGAGCATTATCCGTCGGCTGAGGGGCCGCGGATTTTCCTGTTGGAAAACGGCGCGGATGTGACGGACGGGCGCGCGGTTTTGCAACAATCACTGGCGGATCAAGGAGCCGTGGTCACGGCCACCCATGAGCGTTTGGCGGCTTTCCACGGAGTGGAAAACACGTATATCACGATCTTCCAGGTGTTGGGCGGGTTGGGGGTGGTTTTCGGCAGCGCCGGCCTGGGCTTGGTCACGGCACGCAACCTGTCAGAACGGCGCGACGAATTCGCCATTCTGCAGGCCGTGGGGGTGCCGACCGGAGTCACCCGGCGCGTGGTTATGTTAGAAACGGGACAGTTCATCCGCTGGGGGCTGGGCATCGGGGGGGGGGGCAGCCGTGGTATCGATCCTGCCCGCGCTTGCCGCGGACGGGATCGGCAAGTCACTGCTGTGGATCGCACTGCTGGTGTTACTGATAGCCGCCAACGCATGGGCGTGGTCGTGGCTCGTGTTGCGGCGTCAATGCCGCGTCGCGCCCGGTCGATGGGGTCAGTAATCATCGACGAACGCAAAGGCCGCGCTGCGGCAACACGACTGCGCCTGCCGGTGGTCGGAGCGCTTGGCATCCGCGCAGCGGGTATATACCCTGAGATTCATGACTCACGCGGACTACGACAAGAACCATTGGAAACAAGAGCTATGAAAACGAAACATGCCCGCAGCTTTGACGCGATGCCCAAAGGCTACGCCGCACTTTGCCGTGAAGCGCCGCCCCGCCCGATTCATGACGACGTGGCGTACCGGAACACGGTTGAAATTGCCGATGCCTTTGCGGGATTCGAGGATCGGATGACGGCGGATCAGATTGATTACTTCGACTTGCTTTGTGAGTTGATCCAAAAATACGAAGCACAAACTGCAAAGCCTGTCAGGCTCAGTGGTGCCGCGCTGCTGAGACATCTGCTTGAGGAACACGCGCTGTCCGGGGCCGGACTCGCGCGGATCCTTGGTAAGACCGCCTCGCTCGGCCCGATGATCCTGCGCGGTGAACGCAAGATCACCGCCGATCACGCGTTGTGCCTTGGCGCCTATTTCGGATTGCCCCCGGATGTCTTCCTGCGCTGAATTACTGAGCAGTTCCTGACTTGGAATACATTCGGTTAGCCGCAAAGAGGCACAGAAACCACAAAAGTAGCGAGGCTGCGCCTCAGACAGAAGACTTGAAGACAGAAGACAGAAGACCGGAAAACTTGACCTTATTGCGTATCTTGCGCATTTTTGCGGCAAAAAAATACTGTAGGGCAAACCATGAACTCAGCAAACCACCTCGTTTGGGTTGAATGGCCGAGCAAGCTCGATGCCCTCAATGGTAGGGACGGTCGGCCTCGGCCGTCCCACTTGTGTCCGCCGGATGGCGGTGCGAATGGTGGGAGTTTGATTCGCTGAAATCCAAGCGCTTGGCCATTCGCTTCCTCCGTGTCCTTTCAGGCCGCAAGGCCAGTCACGGCGCGGCGAGGCCGCCACGCCCTACCATTTCAGGGAATCCGGCATGCTCGACACTACGGCGTTTCCGAGGTCAAACGCTGAGTTGTGAATCTGGCAAAATCGGTCCTCCGGTTTTTGCTTTTGGAATCCGGATCTTCTGCTTGACTCCGCCCATGCAAAGACGTTGCGCCGCATTTGGGATGCTGCTGGTTGTTGTCTTCGCACCCGCTGTTTTGGCGGGTGGCAAAGCGGACATCAAAGCCTCGGTCTCGTTTCACATGGAGACGGACGCCAATGACAACCCGAAGATGATTTTCTCGCAGTTGACCAACGGCCAAATCCGGTATTTCCGCCGCATGCCTGAAATCACCACCAATGACGTGGCGGCGTTCAACCCCTGTCCATCGGACGCCGGGGGGGACGACTACGGTATTGTCTTCCAACTCAAGGACAACGCCGCCAAACGCCTCGCCGCTATCACCAACGCCAACCAAGGACGCTGGCTGATCGCCCAGATCAACGGCCGCGTGGTCGATGGCGTGCGCATCGACAAACCAATCAACGACGGCTTCATGGTGATCTGGAAAGGCGCCTCTCTATCGGATATCAATGTTTTTGACACGGCGTTGCCGCGCATCGGACAGGTAGGAAAGAAGAAGAAAAAGAAAAAATAGCATTTTTCGCGCCATGCTCCGTCATTTCCTCCTCATATTCATCCTGCCTGGCGTCGTGCAGGCCGCGATTGACCTCTGCCTGCCGACCGAAAACCAACACCTCTTCAGTGGAGATCCGGAGCGTTATTACATGTATGTGGACCGGATCTTTGAAGGGGAAACTAGCAAGCCTTGGGAAGGGGGCACCTTCGGTTACGTCCGCAATCCCATGCGCATCGATGACAAGGTGGTGTTCACCAGGTTTCACGAAGGCATCGACATCGCACCCGTCAACCGCGACAGCGCCGGCAATCCGCTCGACTTCGTCTCGAGCATCGCCGACGGCCAGGTGGTCCACACCAGCATGATCGCCGGGCACAGCAATTACGGGAAATACGTGGTTGTCGAACACAAGTGGGAGAATGCATCGATCTATTCGCTGTACGCCCATCTGGCGGAAATCACCTGCCAACCCGGCGATCCGGTGAAAGCGGGAGCGGTGCTCGGACGCATGGGCTATACCGGCGTGGGTCTTAACCGCACCCGGGCCCACCTCCACCTTGAACTCGCCATGCTGATGAGCCGGCATTTCGAGGAGTGGCACAAGGTCGGCGTTGGCAAGGTGAATTACCACGGCATCTTCAACGGCATGAACCTCGCCGGCTGCGATCCCGCACGCTTCTTCGTCGAGCAAAAAGCGAACCCGGAACTTTCTATCAGCACATACATCGGATCCATCCCGGTCCATTTCAAGGTCACCGTTCCAGCCAAGGGCATCCCGGATTTTGTCACCCGTTATCCGTGGATCTGCCACGGCAGCGCCGATGGCGCCGTTTCATGGGAAATCAGCTTCAGCGCCACCGGCCTGCCCGTCGCCTTCACTCCCAGCCAACGTCAGGTGGACGCCCCTGTCGTCACCTCTATCCTGCCCTCCACCATCCCCCAGCGTTATCTCACCCGCAATCTCGTCAACGGCCAGGAAAACCGCGCCACCCTCACCGCGTCCGGCAAGCAACTTGTCGCCCTCCTCATTGACGATTTTCAGATCCCCGCAATCACCACCACGGAACCCAAGCCGGAATCCGAAGCACTTAATTCCAAACGCAAGAGATGAGAATCCAGCAACGGATTCCCAGGTTTCGAATCCTGTGTTTATCGTTTGAAATTTCATTCTCATGTCCGACACCATCCTCGACAAACTCACGGCATTAGGTCTAACACTACCCGCAGTGCCCGCGCCGGTGGCCGCTTATGTGAATTGCGTGCGCAGCGGCAACCTGCTATTTCTATCAGGCGGGTTGCCCGTCGATGGTGAAAAGAAAATCATCGGCAAGGTGCCCACAGACGTTTCCATGGATGAAGCCAGGGAAGGTGCCCGCATGATCATTCTCAACCGCCTCGCCGTCATTCGCGATGCCATCGGCTCGCTCGACAAGGTGCGGCAAATCGTTTCCCTCAGCGGCTTTGTGAACTCCGAGCCGGATTTTCACGGCCATCCGCAAGTCATCAACGGCGCGTCCGAGCTGCTCGTCGAAATTTTCGGCGCCAAGGGTCATCACTCGCGCACCGCGCTCGGTGCCGCCGCCCTTCCGCTCAACGTCGCCGTGGAAATCAATCTTATCGTCGAAGTCGAGGACGGGGCGTGATGAGGGCTCCCGGACATTCCGCCTTCAAGACCCATGGTGAGAGCGAGGGATGATGGAAAGCGTCCCGCTTGCGCGATCCATGCACATCACTCATGGAGTGCCTCTACAAGGCGGAAACGCCCGTGCTACAAACGGTTTGACACAGCTTCTATCGTATTCCAGATTGACTCCGGTGCCGTATGCGCGACTCTTCAATCCATCTGGCGATGTTGTGGGCTCTGGCGTTCGCCAACCCGCTGGCAGCCCAGGAGACACTGGCCGATCTGCTAGATGATCCCGCCACCCATCTCGCCCGCCCTGATGACCGCGAGCGGGTGGTCACGCGCATCGGGGAAATCCAAGCCGCGCGCCGCCAGAATGCCCGTGCCCGCGCCATTCTGCTCGGTCTGCCGCTGCGGGCGGTGATGCCTAACGGCCGCATCCAGGAAATTGTCGGTTTCGACGGTGACCGGCCGCGTTACTTAACCACCTGCAACACGAATGCCGCCATCTCCACCGGGGCCAATCTGCTGCGCACATCCCCCTATCTGTTATCCGGCACAGGTGTCACCATCGGCCTTTGGGACGGTGGATCCGCACGCTCCACCCATCAGGAATTCGGCGGCCGCGTGACCGTCATGGATGGTGCCGCCACCATGGATCACTCCACTCACGTTGGCGGCACGCTCATCGCTGCCGGCATCGATGCATCCGCACACGGCATGGCGGAAGCGGCCACCATCCACTCCTACGACTGGAACAGTGATACTTCTGAAATGACCTCGCGGGCGGCCACCTACTCCGGCGAACCGGGAAAAATCTATCTGTCGAATCACAGCTATAGCTATGTCAGCGGTTGGAACTATGTGAATAGCGATTACCCCAGTCCTCCCTTCAGAGTCTGGGAGTGGTATGGCTCCGGAACCTCCTCCACCTCGATCGAAACCGACTTCGGTCTCTACAGTTACTATGCAAGCAGTAACGATTCACTGGCATTCAATGCGCCCTATTATCTGATTTTCCGCTCCGCCGGTAATGACCGTAGCAACAACCCGACATCCGGCCAAGCCGTCGCTCTTTCACCCGGCAGCGCTTCGGTCGTGAATTATGACCCCGCGAACCATCCCGCTGGCGATGGCACCTACCGTGGCGGTTTTGACACCATCGGCTTCGAAGCCATTGCCAAGAACGTCATGACCGTCGGGTCCGTCAGTGATGCTGTCACCAACGGCGTCCGCGATGTGGCGAAAGCCAGTGTCAGTAATTTTTCCTGCTGGGGTCCCACCGACGACGGCCGGATCAAACCCGATGTGGTCGCCAATGGCGAAGGCCTCTACTCATCGCTTGGCAGCAGTGACACCGCCTACGGTACATATACTGGCACCAGCATGGCCACCCCCGATGCGGTGGGCTCGGCCGCGCTGCTGATCCAACAATACGGCAATCTTTTCGCAGGCCAGGCCATGCGTGCCAGCACTCTCAAAGGTCTGCTCATCCACACTGCCGACGATCTCGGAAATCCCGGGCCTGACTATAAATATGGCTGGGGATTGGTCAACGTGCAGGCGGCGGCTGACCTCATTGATGATCATAAAAACTTCCCGGGAAAACAACGGATCACAGAAAGCCAACTCACCTCGACCACGGTGAGCCAAACCTATCCCTTTGTGTGGGACGGTCTTGCACCCGTCACGGCCACACTCTGCTGGACCGATCCGGCCGCCACCGCGCTCAGCACATCGGATTCCCGCCTCGCCCGCCTCGTCAACAACCTCGACCTGAAAATCATCGCTCCTAACGGATCCGTGTTTTTGCCTTTCGTGATGCCCTTTGTCGACACATGGACCGAAGCATCGATGGCCCTGCCGGCCACCACCGGCATCAACAAAACCGACAACGTCGAACAAGTTCGCATCGCCGCGCCGCCGACCGCCGGAACCTATCAGGCGGTGGTCTCGTTTACCGGATCGCTCACCAATAACAGCCAGAATTACTCGCTGCTCATCTCCGGATCATCGCCGGAGACGCCGCCGCCGCCTTTGCCTCCCGCCGACCTGGTCGCCACGCCGAAAAACAACGCCGTCAACCTGACGTGGACCGCCTCAAGCGGCGCGACGAGCTACCATGTGAAACGCGCCCTGACCAGCGGCGGTCCCTATACCTTGATCGGCAATCCCAGTGCGGTGAGTTATATCGATGCGCCGGTCATCAATGACACAACCTATTATTATGTGGTGTCCGCGAGCATTGGCGATGCCGAAGGAGCGGATTCGGGTGAGGTCACTGTCATTCCAATTGCCATACCCTCCACGACGACCGTTGCGTCGGCCCCCGACACAACAGGTGCTTATGGCACGGCGGTGACGTTTACCGCAACAGTGACGGGTACCGGAGGACCGGCGACAGGGACCGTGACTTTCAAGGACGGAGGTGTAACTCTTGGCACGGGAACCCTGAATGGTGCGGGTCAAGCGACCTATACCACGAGTGTGCTCGCCTTGGGCAGTCATGCGATCACTGCCAGTTATTCCGGGGACATCACTTTTGCAGGCAGCATTTCAGGTGCTATCGGCTATTCGGTGAGCCAGAAACCAGTGACCATCACCGGAGTGACGGCGGCCACCAAGGTGTATGACGGCACCACCGCCGCCACTCTAACAGGAGGCGCCGTGTCCGGTGTGGTCAGCGGCGAAACCGTGACCGTGATCGCCGGCACCGGCACCTTTGTCAGTGTGAACGCCGGGAATTGGTCCGTGATGACCACCGGGTATGCACTCGGCGGTGCCAATGCGGGGAACTATGTGTTATCGGTCCAGCCGGCCGTGACCGGCATCATCAAGCCACGACCGCTCCAGTTGACCGGTACGCGGGTCTATGACGGGACGATCACTGCGGCGGCAGGCATTTTTGCCATGCTGAACAATATCGACGGCCCGAATCTCACATTGACCGGCAGTATCAATCTGGTCGGCAGGCATATCGGGTCGCAGGCGCTCGCAGCGCGAGTGCAAAGCGCCACGGGCAACACCGGGAGATATGCCAGCACTACGATCGGTGTGACCATGGGCATCACCCCGGTTTCGGGCAACAGTCTGGTGGCCGTGATCTCCACCCGCGGCACGAGCACCAACAGGGTGTCCCAAATCACCCAGACCGGCGCGACATGGACACGCGCATCGCAAGCCGCCAATAGCAACGGCACGACGACGGAAATCTGGTATGCCCCTAACGTGTCAGGTGCCGGAAAATCCATCACCATTACCCAGGCCTCCTCACTACGCTCGGCGGCGGTGGTCATGGAGTATCCCGGCGTGCTCGCTGTCAGCCCGGTGGACCAGACGGGCAATGCCACCGGCAGCAGCGCAGCTCCCGTCACCGGGACGACCCCGACGACCGTGCAGGCGAACGAGTTATGGATTGGTGGAATCGGTTATATCAGCAGCGCGCCCACGCTGGGGAGCATTTCTAACAGTTTCAGTTCTGTGGCCAGTGCGCAGACAACCTCCACCACTGCCAGCAATAATGCCAAGGTGTATGCCCTCGAACGCACCGTGAATCCGATCGGAACCGCCGCATCCGGCGGAACACTCAGCGCCTCGGCGCAGTGGTCCGGTGCCATCGCCACCTTCAAAATGGCGATGCCATCCACTCTGACGTTGGAGGGAACCGCGGCCGATAACTACACGCTGATAGGGGCCGCCGGATCCGTACTCGTCACAACCAGGCCGCTGACAGTCACCGCATCGAATGCCATCAAAACCTACGATGGCACCACCACTGCGGCAGGCCTGCCGACCCTGACGCCGGCGCTCGCTTCCGGCGATACCACGAGCGTACTCTCGCAGTCGTTCCAAACCAGCACCGCAGGCGTGGGCAACAAGGTGATCATTCCGAGCATCACGATCAATGACGGCAATGGCGGGGCCAACTATGCGGTTACCCTGGTCAACCATAACACCGGCACGATCAATCCGGCGACGGCTATCATTACTCTTGGCGGCCTCACCCCAACCTACGACGGCACCCCCAAGGCCGCGACCGCGACGACCACGCCTGCGGGATTGACGGTGAACCTGACATATGATGGATCGCCGGCGGCCCCGACCGACGCGGGCAGTTATGCAATCGCCGCGACGATCAACGAAGTGAATTACGCGGGATCGGCTACCGGCACTCTGGTCATTTCCAAGGCGGGAGCAACGGTCACTTTCGACAATCTCACCCACACCTACGACGGCACCGCCAAGATCGCGACCGCGACGACCACGCCTGCGGGATTGACGGTGAACCTGACATATGATGGATCGCCGGCGGCCCCGACCGACGCGGGCAGTTATGCAATCGCCGCGACGATCAACGAAGTGAATTACGCGGGATCGGCTA
>CAISTY010000274.1 GCA_903888515.1 Akkermansiaceae bacterium
CACAGAGCCACCCAGCGGACCCAGCGCTTCATCCGGTGGGTCCGCGTCTGGATCTACAAGCAGGCTCCATGGCGCGATTCCCTGGCCCGCCTAAGGGAAGTCTGGGGTGCCGCTTCAGCCTAGTTTTCCACACCGATCCCGCTTGTGTGCGCTTGTGTGAGTCTCCGCTTGTGTGGCTTGTGTGACCTCCACCAGCAGGTGCAGATGGTTGCACATCGTGCACTTGATGCATCACGGCCCGCCGCTGGATTTTTTCACCAGCAAACTCGTTCCGGTCATTTCCTTCGGTTTGGGCAGGCCGAGCATGTCGAGCAGGGTTGGCGCGACATCGGCGAGGATGCCGTCCTTGACCTGATAGTTGGATGCGTCATCCGCGACATAGACGACGTGGACGAGGTTGGTGGTGTGGGCGGTGTTCGGCGAACCGTCGGGGTTGCGCATGTATTCGCAATTCCCGTGGTCGGCGGTGACGAGGAGTTTGCCGCCGAGGCGCAGGGTTTCCTCGACGACGGCCTTGACGTCGGCATCGATGGTTTCCACCGCCTTGATGGCGGCTTCCACGACTCCGGTGTGGCCGACCATGTCGGGATTGGCGAAGTTGAGGATGACGAGGTCGTAGTCCCTGAGTTTGGCGACGGTGGTTGCAGTCACTTCCGGGGCACTCATTTCCGGTTTGAAATCATAGGTCGGCACATCCTTGGGTGAGGGAATGATGATGCGATCCTCGTTTTTGTTAGACTTCTCGACGCCGCCGTTGAAGAAATACGTGACGTGCGGGTATTTTTCGGTTTCCGCGATGCGCAACTGGTTGCGACCGGCGGCGGCAACGGTCTCGCCCAACACCATGGCAAGATCTTCGGATGTGAAGATCACCGGGCAGTGATACGTGATGTCATACCCGGTGAGCGTGACGTAGTGGGTCTTGGGTGTGACCACGCGGTCGAAGCCGCTGAAGTCGGGTTTGAGGAACGCATCGGACAGCTCGCGGGCACGGTCGGCGCGGAAGTTGAAGAATAGCACCACGTCGCCATCGCGGATGCGCTGGGTGTTGGTTTCGGCGAAAATCATCGGCGGCATGAATTCATCGGTCTTGTTCAGGCGGTAGTAATCGGCCACGGCCTCGCTGGCGAGGATGTCACGCGGTTCGCCGATGCCTCGCACGATGGCGTCCCAGGCAAGTTTCACCCGGTCCCAGCGTTTGTCGCGGTCCATCGCGAAGTAGCGGCCGATCACTGTGGCGATGCGGGCCCCGCATTTGGCGGCTTCGTCCTCGACTTTGGCGAGGAAGTCCTGGCCGCCGGTGGGCGAGGTGTCACGGCCATCGGTGATGGCGTGGATCATGATGTCCGCCACGCCCGCCTGTTGGGCCAACTTGACCATCGCGATGAGTTGGTCCTGATGACTGTGGACGCCACCGTCGGACACCAGACCGATGAAGTGGAGGCGCGAGGATTTGGCGGTTTCCAGCATTTCAACAAACACCGGGTTGACGGCCAGGGAGCCGTCATCAATCGCCTTGTTGATGCGCGTGAGATCCTGATAGACGATGCGTCCGGCTCCGAGGTTGAGGTGACCCACTTCCGAGTTGCCCATTTGGCCTGCGGGCAGCCCCACGTCGAGCCCGGAGGCACTGAGGAACCCTTTGGGATACTGGCCGAGCATTCCATCGTGAAATGGGGTGTGCGCCAATAAAACGGCATTGCCGTCCTTGACTGCGGTTGCTTTGCCTCCGGGATTCACACCCCAACCGTCACGAATGATGAGCACTACGGGTTTCTTGGCCATGTTGAAGGGCATTTAGCCCGCTGCAGGCAGCCGGGCAAGTCCAGATTGATCCGTCATGATGGATCAGGCCGCCGCCGGTTTGATTCGCAGTTCCGGTTTCGAGTTGCGGTGGATCCACACGCTCTGGACGAGTCCGAGCAGCAACATGCAGATCACCACGAACGTACCCGAGTAGCTGACCAAGGGCAGGGGGATACCAGTGATGGGCATGATCAACACACACATGCCGATGCTTTCGTAAACATGCGCGAAAATCATCGCGACGACCAGGCACACCAGCATTCTTCCGGACGCATCCCTGCTGTAAAACGCGATGTACAATCCTTGGATCAACAGCACGGCGAACGCCGTGAGCAGCATGAGGCTGCCGCGAAATCCGAGTTCTTCCGCAATGACGGCGAAGATGTAGTCGTTGTGTGCGGTATCCCTGGGGATGAATCCCTTTGCGTGCAAGGACCCCTGCATGGCCGAGGCTTTCCAACCGGCACCCTTCCAGCCGGCTTTGCCCACGGCCATCGAGATATTGTGAGGCGCGTACCCCTCATCGGCAATGTTCACTTCCTGGCCCTGCATCATGGACAACCAGGTATCAATCCGTTGGGGCCCGCGCTCGGACACCAAGGGCAGGGCCACAAAATACAGCAAGGGGATCATGCCGACACCAATCAATGTCATGAACGAGAGATAACGGAACGGCACCCCGCCTATCAGCAACGCAACGATCGCCACCGGGATCCAAACCAACGCCGATCCCATGTCACCCATTTTCATGACGATCAGAAATGGCACGGCCGCGATCACGCCGATAATGCCTATCCGCACGAACGGCGCGCCCAACCAACGATGGATTTTCGGAAAATCCTGAATCAACCACGCAATCAGCAGAATCCCCGAGGCGATACCCAGTTGCGCCGGTTGAAAACTCAATCCGAACAAGGTCAGACGGTGTACCGGGTCGTCTTGGTGCATGGCCATGACCATCAATCCCATGCTCACCCCGTAAAACGGAATTCCAAGCCAGCGGATCCACCGGTAATCCACCAGTGCCACTGCAAAATACACCCCGCTTCCCAGCAGGATCCACCGTTTCTGCAGCCATGCGTAATACACCCCCGCGCTGCCGAACTGGTTGAGGATATCTTTGGACACCGTGAGGTGCCGCGCGGCGCTCTCAATCATGAAGACACCGAATATGAGCAGCGCGTACATCACCAGTACGAGCAGCCAGTTCATTCCGAGGATTTTGCGCAAAAACGGCGTCATGAGGAATTGCGGCCAGCATAAGTCACACGCTTCCCATGGCAAGGCATGTGTGAAAATTCAGCAAGGGGAGGTGCCACGGCGGTTGGTGATTGTCGTTATTTTCCCCAATGATCGAGCAGCGTCCGCGCCATCACACCGGGTGTTTCCGCCACGGCGATGCCGCATTCTGCTAGAATCCGTTGCTTGGCCATGGCGGTGTCTTCCTCCCCACCGACGATGGCACCGGCGTGTCCCATCCGGCGGCCCGCAGGCGCGGTGGCACCCGCGATGAATCCGGCGATCGGTTTCCGGCAGTGTGTCAGCGCCCAGCGCGCGGCATCGACTTCGGCAGAGCCGCCGATTTCACCTATCAGAATGATCGCTTCGGTTTCGGGGTCGTCGTTGAACATCCTGAGCACGTCCATGTGGGATGTGCCGATGATCGGGTCTCCGCCAATCCCGACACATGTGCTCTGGCCGTAGCCAAGCCGTGTGAGTTGCCAGACGGCCTCGTAGGTGAGCGTGCCCGAACGTGAAACCACGCCGACATTGCCGCGCTTGTGGATGTATCCCGGAGCAATGCCGATGCGGCAGCCGCCATGGCTCTTCGCGCCATGACCTGGGGTCACAAGTCCGGGGCAGTTAGGCCCCACCAAGCGGGATTTCGAGTCGGCGAGCAGGGCTTTCACCCGCATCATGTCCATTACCGGAATGCCCTCGGTGATGCATACGATCAACTGTACTCCCGCGTCCGCGGCTTCGAGAATCGCATCCGCGGCGAAGGCGGGCGGAACAAAGATGGCCGAAGCGGTGGCACCGGTTTCCTGCACCGCCTCGCCGACCGTATCAAAAATCGGCACCTTGTCGTCGAACCTCTGGCCACCCTTGGTGGGAGTGACGCCGCCGACGATTTTCGTGCCGTATTCAAGCGACAGCCGGGTATGGCGCGCACCAAAACCGCCGGTGATGCCTTGAACCAACACTCTGGTATTTTCGTCGATGAGAATGGACATGGGTAATGGTTGCTAGAGATCGGGATTCCGCGAATGTGAGTTGACGGCGGCGACGATTTTTCGCGCTCCGTCGTCGATGTCGTCGGCGGAGACGATGTCTAGGCCGGAGGCGTTGAGGGTTGTTTTGGCGGCATCGGCATTGTTGCCTTCGAGTCGTACCACGAGAGGTAGCGCAAGCCCGGTTTTGCGGGCTGCGGCGACGACGCCTTGGGCGACAATGTTACAATCCATGATGCCACCGAAGATATTGATGAAAATTCCCTTCACGTTCGGATCGCTCAGGATGATATCGAACGCGGCGGCCACTTGTTCCGTGGAAGCGCCACCGCCGACATCGAGGAAGTTCGCGGGCTCTCCGCCATGGTGTTTGATGATGTCCATGGTGGCCATGGCGAGACCGGCGCCATTGACCAAGCAGGCGATGTTTCCGTCCAGTCCGATGTAGTTCAAAGCATGCGCGGCAGCGGCCAATTCAAGCGGACCCGCCTCATCCGGATCGCGCATGGCGGAAATCTCGGGATGGCGGTAGAGCGCGTTGTCGTCAAAGTTGAATTTGGCATCCAGCGCAACCATCTGGTTGTCGGTGGTTTCCACCACCGGATTGATTTCCACCATGGAACAGTCGCATTCAATGAATAGTTTGTAGAGCGAGTGGAGCAGGTGTCCGAATGGGCCGGCAGTGGTCACCAAACCGAGGGCCCGACAGATTTTGCGCACCTGATAGGCCTGCAGGCCGGCCAGCGGATGGATGAATTCGCGCAGGATCTTTGCGGGTGTCCGGGCGGAGACCTCCTCAATGTTCATGCCGCCTTCCGTGGAAACGATGATCATTGGCCGGCAGGTTTGGCGGTCTAGCAGGATCGCCAGGTAAAACTCCCGGCGGATGCTCACGGACTCACCGACCATCACCTTGCGTACCAAGCGGCCGGTTGCGCCCGTTTGTTGCGTGACCAGCACCTCGCCCAGCATCCGGGCCGCCACATCGCGTACGGCATCCGGAGAATCCACGACGTGCACACCGCCTTGGAAGCCGCTCTTGAAGGTCCCCTTGCCCCGGCCACCGGCGTGAATCTGTGCCTTCACCACCCAGCTCGAGATTGCCAGATCTTTGGCAGCTTGATAGGCCTCCCCGGGGGTGGCGGCAACTTTTCCTTTGGGGCTGGGCACCCCGAAGCGATCGAAGAGTTCCTTGGCCTGGTATTCGTGGATGTTCATTGTTGCGCTGAATCAGTGATGGAATCGAAGGGCGGATGGCACTTTATTTCCCCACCCCGCATGCGGTCAAGGCATCCTCCAATAATCTCTTTCAATGCCCGCGCCACCGGCCGCCTGCAATGGAAAATGATCTCAGCGTAGTCGTTTGCGGATGCGCAACAGGGCGGCGAACATGCCCCAGCCATCGCGCAAGGGGTGGACTTTGCCGCCTTTTTTCTGGATCCAGTTCACCGGGATCTCCGCCCAGGTCGCGCCGTCGCGCTTGAGGGTGGTCAGGAGTTCGGAATCAAAGGCCAGACCGTTTTCCGTTAGCCGGTGGGCGATGCGACGGTAGTCCGCGCCCTTGAAGATTTTCGCGCCGCATTGGGGGTCCTCGCATTGCAGGTCCAGCAGCAGGTGCGCCGCCAGCAAAAACCCGCGGTGGGCCAGCCCCCGCCAGATGCTTTCAACCACCTGGGTGGTGGCAGTGCGTTTGCGGATGCCCAGCACCGACGTGTCGGCGGCCAGTGCTTGGGCGATGAGTTCCAACATGCCCGCCGCAGTGACGCTGCCGTCGGCATCCACAAAGGCGAGCCAATCCGCGTCCGGGGCCAGCGACCAGGCCTCCCGGACCACCGCACCTTTGCCATGGTGGGCGGCGGCGAAGTGGAGCTGCACATGGGGAAAAACCCGCGCGAAAGTGGTTGAGAGTTCGGTGAGCCGTGCGTGTTCGCCGGCTTTGGAGCCGTCATCGGCGATGATCCAGCGGATCGGCAGCGGCGAGGCGTTCAGCGCCTTGGCCAAGGTCTCGCCGAATACTGCCAGACGCGCGGAATCATTCCACACCGGTGTGACAAGCAGGATTAAATGCGGCGGAGCGGTCATGGGTTGGTGCTCATATTAACATTGCGGGAGAGAGGATTCTTTCATCGTATCCGTCCGGTTTGATGCAACGCGCCGTCATTATCGTCCTTTGGATCAGCGTGATCGTTACCGGGGCCTGGCTCCGCTTCGAGGATCTCGCCAAGCGTCCGTTCCACGCCGATGAAGCCACCGGCGCGCGGATCACCGCCAGACGCATGGAATCCGGCGGAGGTCAATTTGATCCCAAGCACTATCACGGCCCGTTGCTCGCCGATCTGGCTATCCCGCTGTGCCAACTGCATGGTGAAACCCGCTGGAAGGAGATGACCAAAGCCACCTTGCGCACGCTGCCGGCCATCGCCGGCACATTGCTGCTAGTTCTGCCGCTGCTGTGGCGGCGGCGCTTTGGAGACGGCCCGATGTTGTTAGCCGCGGCCTTGCTGGCGACCTCGCCGCTGCTGGTCTATTACAGCAGGATGTTCATCCATGAATCGCTGTTAGGCTTGTTTGGGATGCTGGCGGTGATGGCCCTGCTGTCCTATCCGAAATACGGCATCCCCGGCCTTTTCATCGGACTGATGTTCGCCACCAAGGAGAGTTTTGTGATCTCTCTCATCGCCTGGTCGGGGGCGGGGGTCGGAGTGGCGGTTTGGAACTACCGTTCTCTCCAACGTGACAAAATAGTGGCGGCGATGCTAGCCATCCTCCACATCATCATCACAGTGGCTTGGTTGGCGGTGTTGGGTTTGGTGATTTTTCTCATCACTTATGGTGTACTGTGGCTGGTCATGACGGCTTGGTACTGCTGGTCCCTCCGGCGTGGCCGTTTAGTGGCGGCGTGGTGGAAGTACCATCTCTACTTGTTGGCATCCCTAATGACCGCCGTGCTCGTCAGCGGTTACTTTTACACCGATGGCTTTCGCCAACTCGATGGGTGGGCTGATGCAATGACAACCTTCTTCGTCTACCAGACCGGCGAGGGCCATGACAAACCCTTCCAATACTATCTGCAATTCCTCCTGCTGCCGCAGAAATCCGGCGGCGTCTGGTGGTATGGCACGCCGGTCGGCTTGCTTGCTGTGTTGGCGCTGGTCGGCAGTTTCGGGCGACGGCTCACGGACCCGCGGCTGTGCTCGACGGTCCAATTCCTGGCACTCGCCGCCGCCGCGCATTTCATCGGCTACAGCCTGATCGCCTACAAGACGCCGTGGCTGATGGTTCTGCCATGGGCGCACGTCTGTCTGTTAGCCGGCTTCGCGCTGGTGGGCTTTTCCCGCCGCCGCCCACCGCTGCAAACCGCGCTCGCCATGCTAGCGGGGGGTGTTTATTGTCTTACCTTCTATGGATTTCCCTGGCCCGGTTACCCGGTAGGGTCGACTCTGTGTGTGTTCGTTGTCCTTGCAGTTGAAACCTACTACCGCCGCCGCCCACCGCTGCAAACCGCGCTCGCGGTGCTAGCGGGCGCATGCCTTGTCACCCAGTTCCAGCAATCCCGCCGCGCCACCGGACGCTATGCTTCGGACGAGCGCAATCCCTTCGCCTATGTCCCGACCCGCGGCGACATCGAGACGTTGGAGGCGTGGTTGAAAGAACTGCGGCAGGTCGTTCCCGGCGGCATGCTGGAACCCGTCGCGGTCATTGGCACGGATTACTGGCCGCTTCCATGGTATCTGCGCTCGTTCGATCAAATCGGTTACTGGCCGGACCCACCGCAGGATCTAACGCAAATGCCGCTGGTGTTCGCCCTGCCGGATGCGGCGGAAGAGGTCATCACAAAGCTCGAAAAATCCCATGCCACACTGCCGCGCGGTCTGCGCGCCGGTGTGCCGGTCTATTTGTTAGTGCGCAACGACATCTGGCAGCGCTGGATGGAACCCGATCCCCGATGAAGGCCGCCGGACTCATGCCCGCCGCGCATCTTTTCACCCATGATGCGATGAACACCACGTTCAGCCTGCGCATCCGCGAGGTGGACGAGGCCTTTGCCCGCAGCATGGCACGTGAGTGCTGCAATCAGTTGGATTTGTTGGAATCCCACATGAGTCGCTTCATCGAGGGCAGCGAGGTGGCACAAATCAACGCGATGCGGGCCGGGGAAACACTCTATCTGAGCGACGCCTGCCACCAATGCCTGCTCCTCGCCCTGAACGCCCGCACCCACACCGGCGGATTGTTTGATATCACGCTCGGCTCCCGCATCGCACACCGGAAATCCGGCGACAGCGGGCCCGAACCACCACTTGCGGGCAGACTTGCCCTCCATCCCGATGTGCCCGCCATCACCTGTGAAACTCCCGGCCGCGAGATCGATCTCGGCGGCATCGCCAAGGGATTTGCCCTCGACCAACTCCAACAACTCCTCACCGCGTGGGGTGCCCATGACGCACTCCTCGCCGCCGGTGCCAGCTCGTGGCTCGCGCTCGGCCCGAGCGCATGGCCCGTCGATCTAGCGGGCGACCATGAGTCGATACGCGTGCATCTAACAAACCAGGCGCTCGGCGCCTCGGGAACCGGCATTCAGGGAAATCACATCCTCCATCCCGGCGGCCCGGATGCCATGCCCGCCCGCCCGCTCACCCGCGTCTGGGTGATCGCCCCCACCGCCGCCCTGGCGGAAATCTGGTCCACCGCCCTGATGCTCGTTTCCCCGGAGGAAATTCCGGATTTCATCGCCGGAAACCCGGACATCGCCGCTGTGTACGCCGAGCACGACGGCCATGTGTTACCCATCCCGCCATCCACAACTCCCTGACCGCCGACCGCGCGGCGCTCCAGCCATGACTTGCCATAACCAATTATTGATGCGATCGCATCAATAATTGGTTATGGGTTTGGAGAGACACATGTTTTTTGCCTGCGATGCAAATATCCAACCGCCAACCCCAAATGAAACGCATGATCTCAGCACTCCGCAATCGCAACGTCCGCCGCTTGTCGATGAACAACGGGGGCAGGTCCGGGCCTTTCGCGTCCAGTCGCCGCGACTTCATGCGGCAGGTGAAAATCACCGACCCAAACCCATGTATGACCCGATGGTATCAATTGGCTGTTAGCACATCGATTGTATTGGCAAGCGTGTTCGGCACGTTCACGGTGGACGCACAAACCCCGGCCGCCCTGTGGACATTTCACGGCAAGTGACGGCGCGAATACGGACTTCACCTCATTCACCGTCACCTCGCAGACCGCCGGCCAGTCATGGCGCAAGCCATCATTGACGACCGGTCCAGGTCTTGTATGATTATCCAGCAACAACGAACGATGAAGGAATTTTTCCACCTGATTTGCGCGGCGCTCTGGATGTTCGGGTTGGCCCATGGTGAGGACAAGGCGCCCAAACCCAAACCCGCGCCCATTCCGGCATACAATCCCGCCAGACAACCGGTGGCCACCGGAGAAGTTCCCGTCGGGCTGATCGTCATCGCATTCACCGAGACCGCCATGCCCGGCGACTTCAGCCACGGCATGGCGGCACTCGGAAAGATCAAGGGCATCAGCCAGGAGGAATACTTCAAAATCTATAGCAACGGCATCGCGTGGCCGAAAATCCTGGTCATGCCCTACGATGGAATCATCTACAAGGCACCCAAATTCTACGGCTATTACTGCGAATATGACTATTGGAAAAACCCGCTCGGATGGAAAACCAGGGAGGATGGCGACAATCGCGGCAACCGGCTGAAAAAAGACGCCCTGCAATTTACCTCCAAGCAATACCGTGGTACCAAGGCGCGCTTCATTTGCTACAACTACATCACCACGCGTCCCGAGCAAGCCGACAAGGCAGTCACCGACGAACTCGGCGGATATTACAAGGGGCCCCGTGACAACAGCGCGAGTGACAAAAACAAATACCGCAAGCCGCGTAAGAACGACAAACCGGGGCAGGTCAATCCCAACTTTGACCCTTGGGATTACTACGCTCCAGGTTGCCGCTGGGGTGACCCGTTGTGGCCCGACTCCACCATTCAAATCCACGATTTCTCGTCCGACACCTTCGCGCATGAACTCGGGCACTCGCTAGGCGCCCCCGATGTCTATCACCTCGGGCGCTACAACGACGGCATTGCAAACAACGCCTCCCTTCTGGCTTACGGTCCTACTGCCAACGCCTTCAGCCGGTTCTATCACCATGCCTATATCAAGGAGAAGAATCATCCGACGATCAAATCCTCCGGCACTTACACCCTATATCCCCGCCATCTGGACCCGCAAGGTGGTGAGGTCCTCGGTTACATCATCCCCAGCAGCCACCCGCACTACTACTATCATGTGGAGTATATTTACGGCGAAAACAATACGGTCGGCGTGGGCACTGACAAGGAAGGCATGCTCATCTCCGTGGTCAATTTGGGACTGACATCTTTTCTCGGCTCACCCGACTACTTCTACGTTTACCGACCGAACGACCCGTTCTTCCGCGGCCTTGGCGACACCAAGGACTGCCTGTTAGGCAAGCGGCACAAGCGCACGGAATTCAACATGACTACCGAGCCGTCCTGCCGCCTGCCAAACCTCATGGACGGCGGGGTTTCCTTCAAAAACATCCAGGAAAGCAACGGCACCCTTACCTTTGATGTTGTCATCGCCCACAAAACCATCTCGGGAGCCGCATACACCAACTCCATGCGGCCCCAAATCCGCCTCGAGGAAATACAGGATATCCAGGCCACCAGCTTCACCATGAATTGCACGATCAAATTCCGCGGCGAACCGCTCAAGACCGCCTATGGATTTTGCTGGTCCACCAAAAGCAACCCCACTGTCAAGGACGCCACCTACGTCCTTGCCCACCGCGAATGCTACAGCGGACACGCCATCAACCTCAAACCCGCCACCACCTATTATGTCCGCGCCTTTGCCACCAACGGGCTGGGCGTGCGCTACAGCGACGAGGAAAAAACCGTCAAGACGCTAGACCCGAAAACCCCACCCGTCAGCATCGGGCCTCTCTGTACCGACGGCTTTTCTAACAACGACTATCTCCACGCCCACTACAGCAGCGAAGGCGCCGGGAGCAGTCGCTCCTCTATCGGCTATAGCCCGACCTGCATTCTTGCCAAACTCATCGCCTACCATCGCCCCGCCAAATGCACCATCGGATCCCCGGACAAAAAACACAAAGAAGCAGTGGTGAACTTCGACAATCTCAGTTGGAATCCCGGGTGGGACGACTTTCCCAAACGTCTGGAAGAAGTCCGCAATTTCTTTGGAGCCATCTACAGCCAAAGCCAGCAACTGGGATGCCACGCTCCCATCATAGAGAAAGACTTCATCAGGAATTTGGTCAAGCTAACAGGTGTTGAAAGCAAGCCCGTGGTGAGCATGTTCGCCACCGGCAACCTTCAGGAGGCCACCGACCTCATTCACAATGACCTGCGGCAAAGCCGCCCCGTCATGATCCTGTTTGCCTACAACGCCCCAGGGTCGCCCTTTCCCATGCGCTGGGCCATGATAGATGGTATCAACAGCAAAGGAGAATTCCATGTGGATTTCCCCCGCAATACCATCCTTTCCACCGCCCAGGGTGATATGCCGCTGAAATCCGGCTACTTCAAGCCCGCCTCCCTCCTGTTCTCGTTCTACAAAGTCCATATCGTCACATCCCTCTACTACAAACCGTCATGAGATGATGTTTGTGAGAAACACCATTCGGACAATCCGCTGGTGCGGCAGGTTTTCACTGCGGTGGCAGCGGTGACATTCGCGATGCCGGCGGCGATGGCGGCGATGGTGGTGATGGCAGGGGAGGGGGGGCGGATGGGGGTTTGCGGCGGAAGCAGGCGCCGGTGCTGAATTGTAGCCAACCCCAGCGCAGCCAGCGGATGAGTGCGGCGGAAAGCCACAGCGCCCACAGCAGCATCAGCAGGCGATACCACCAGATGGAGACCGAATAACATGCGGGTTGGGGCAGAGTGCCGGCACAGCGCGCCTCATACCAACGCAGCATGGTGCGGATGGAAGAGTTGCCGCTGATGAACATCTCGGGGTTGCCTAACAGACCTGCATAGACGATGGCGATGAAAATCCCCAGCGTGCCTAATGTTAGAAATACCAGGAAGATTTGCAGCAGGTTGTGGACCCACGGCGGGAGGCGCAGGAACGAATCGCTGCCGCGCCACGCGAGGAAGAACAACCAGCCGACGACTATCAGAGCCAATGGCAGGGGGATCTGGGTGAGGCCGATCGACAACAGCATCCACTCGAGCGAGCGCAGCGGCGAGCGGGCCAGGCGGCCCAGAACCCAGGCGGTGAGCAGCGAGCCTAACAATATTCCCCAGAAGCGCACGGCGGGGCCACGTTGCGGGCCGTCCGTCCACAGCACCCAGCGGTTGTCGGGCACTTGGATCGAGGTGTTGATGTTGGCGCTTTCCACCGGCAGACATACCACTTCGGCGCGGGCGATGAACTCGAGTGGCAGGTCGGTTTTCCATTGGAGCGAGACTTCCTGTTCGCCCGGTTTGAGCGGGACAATGACGTTGGCGCCCTCTTTGCGGATCGGGATGGTGGAACCGCTGCTCGTGAGCGAGGTGGCTTCCGCCCCGGGAGGAAGTTCTATCAGAAAATCCTCGCCCAGACTGCAACGCAGCGAAAGTGTGAGTGACGACGAGCGCTGGCGTTTGCCTAACGTAATCTCATGACTGCCTCTGCCGACGGTGACCGTGGCACCGGCCACCGCTTCGGGGCGGCTGATTTGCAGGGCGACACTTTCGTTGGGCCATGGTTTCCAAACCGGGACGAGTTCGGCACTGCCGGTTTCAAACGTGGGGGGCAATCCGGAAATGGTGACGTTCCATACTGGCGACGCGACCAGGCTCCAGCGCTCGATCCACGCGTCGTTAGCGCGGGTGGCGAGTGTTATGTCAGGGACGACGGCGAGTTCGCTCTGCCAGGTGAATTCTTTTTGTTGGGCGCCGAGGCGCACCTCGATGAAACCCTCTTTCACCACGGCATTCGAGGTGATGACGTTTTCGCCGGCGAGCAACGGGACGCGCAGCGACACCGCGTTGCCGACGGGTGACAGGCGGCTCACGGTCGTGCGGACCTGCCAGACGAGTCCGAGTTCGAGTTGGCGTTCGACTCCCACGGCGGTTTGCAGATTCGGGCGATCATAACTCGCCTCGTCGGTGGTGGCCTTGCGGACGCGCGTGAAAAACACCTGCGCCTCGGGCACGCCGCCGGGCCGCAAACCGCCGACCTGCCATCCCGGCGCATCAATCGTCACCCGCCGCGGACGCAAACGATAGGTCCACTGCCATTCGGTTAGATCCGCCAGCAAACCCTCGACACTCACGCGGTGGACACCCACCGGCAAAACGATCCACAGATAGCCGTCGCTGCGCCGCAGGCTGACCTCGGGCTGGCCATCCACCGTCACCGTCACGGGCGACCACGCGGGCAAGCGCCCCGGCAAGGGCACCGCCGTGCGCGTCGCGGTGTGGATTTCCACATCCATCGTGAGCTTGCGTTCGCGCAATGTTAGATTCACCTGCGGGATGTCCGCAGCGGTCGGATAGGCATCGGATTTTTCCAGCACGCGGGCGCGCAGGGTATCCAACATTGCTTTTTCCGGAAGCTGCGCATGGGCCTGTGGGCCACCGAGGAAACACAGCGCCGCGCTTACCGCCACCACCGCGCCGCCGCGGCGAAACACCCTGCCACGCAAGCGCCGGGCATTGAGCAACACCGCCGCCAATCCTAACAGGAGCACCACCCGCGCCAGCGAAATCCCGCGTTCCACCATCATCGGGATCAGGATGGGCCGGACGGTTTGCGCCGCAGTGACCGGACCATTCCATCCGAAACGCACCGCCCGCCACGACCATTCGGGCACGCCGGGACCGGTCTGGATCCGTGCCTTGGTGTCGTAGGCCAGATTCTCACTGGACTGCCAGGCGAACTTGCGCCGCGATTTCTTGCTGGATAATATGCCGGCATCCGATTCGCTCACAAAAGGATCACGCGCATCCGCCTCGCCAGCCCCGGAACCACTTCCCCCGGAACCACCACCGGCGGCACCGGCGGATACCATGAATTCCACCTCCTGAACCACCCTGTGAGCATGTATCGAATGGGCACCCCGCACGTTTTCCAACTGCGGATAGAGGCACTGCGTGATTTGCTGCCAGAGGAAGGGCACCAGCACCAGCACCAAGGCCAGCGCCGCGAGCCATTTCCCCGATTCTAACAATCTGCGCCCCCAGCCTTGGGTGACCACCCGCAGCAACGCGAGCGGGACCAGCAACACCAGCCACACATAACGTGGCGCGCCCGGTTCATGATAGGAAAGCCCGAACGCAAAAAATGCCAATAGCGCCGCGCCGAAGCCCCACATCCGGAACACGGCAAGCGTGAAAATGAGCAACAAAAACAAATCCAGCAGCGTCCATGATGTGAGCCAATCGCCCGCCACCCAGTCCGCGCCGAACAACGCAAACAAGCGCCAACCTGGCGGCAAATTCAGCGTGACTGACAGACCGTCCACGTCGCTGCGCCAGCCGGTGGCGGTGATTTGTTGCCCGCACGCCATCCGGCCGGTGGCCTCCAGATTGAGTTCGCGGGCGCGGATTTCCACGCCGAGCGCGCGGTTTTGCGGGTTAAGTGTGATGAGTTGGCCCTGGCCGTCGGCGCGAACCGACCCGAGGTCTTGTCCTGCGGCCGCATCGAGTCGCCAGACTTGCTGCATGCGTCCGGTGATGTGGTCGCGGAAGGTGCATGCACCGCCATTTTCATCGAGCCAGAGTTCGCGTTTGATGTTCAACCCAGCCGGTTTTTGCATACCCATGCCGCGCATTCGTTCGTCCATCTGGAATGGTTTGGTGGTGTCCCATCGATAGATCGGAAACTCCCGCCACTTGTCGGGGAACGGTGTCTGCGAGACATCGATCGAGGGCAATCCGGAGATTTCTATCAGACGAAAATCCGGCTGTGCGCGAAACGCGACGAGTTGTTCGGCCACCGCCGGGTGCGCGCCCGCAGCGTAGGCGATTTGTTGTGGATGGTCACGGCGGAAGGCTGATAGATGTAGTGTCCATTTGCCCGCGCGGACCTGGGCTTTCATCTGTCCCGCGTCATCCACCGCGACCGGTAGCGGGCTGTCCACCGAGGCCAATTTCCAACCTTCGGGCAAAATCACGCCGAGCGATTCCTCGCGGCTTTTTCCCGCCACGATCAATTCCAGATCGGTGTGCAGCCACAGTGGAATTCCGTCCTCGATGAGCGAGTTCATTTTGAGTGCCAGAAAATCCTTGTCGGTCTGTTCGGTGGAGGCATCGCGCTTCAACCACAGAAACCCCTGCGCGTCCCACACCGGGGACTCGATCGCCTGGCCATCCAATGTTAGTGTTAGAATGCCGATTTCCGCAGGCATCGCGATCCGTTGCGGGACGCTTTGCCAACGGTAGGCGCCTGCCAGATCGTAACGCCCGGCCACCAGTTTCACGGCGGGCCGTCCCTCGTGTTCCACCACCGGCACCACGGCACCGTTGGCCGTGACATTGCTTGGCCACAACTCGGCATCGCCGGGCAAAGGCACCCACGTCCCGCTGAAAACGGCCACCGCGAAGCCAAAGCGCCCGCCCGCGCCATCCACCTTCATGGCCAGCCGTGTTGGCCACAGGCGCAGCGCTTGTTTGGGATCGTGGTAAGGGGTCGGGCTATCGAGATCGCGTTCATCCCAGAGTGCCCAGCCGGTCCAGGGTTTGAGGGAATCGGGAATTTCCCGGTTCGTTTCCGTCGGGGCGGCGGCGGTCCATGCAGGAACTAACAGCCAGGCCATTGCGGCCAATGGTGCAAACCAGATGTGGGATTTCATGGCGTGTGGGCGGCTTCCTGCCGCTGTACGAGTCAACCATCGATGATCGGGCGGCGCCAGCAGAAACGGCGGTGCAGGTGCATGACAAAAATCAAGGAGGGGCGATTTGCCTGCGGCCATCCGCGCTGCGCTGCGGTTCCGAATCGCCCGAGACCATGAGGAGACCACGGGCGGCGGCTCTGCTCCACTCATTGACTCCACATGGGCAACGGCGGATCGGAGCCGGAGCGCAGCGCAGATAGCCTGACTAACTCACCTCACATGCCTCAGGCAATCCGCCGCTCCTTGAAATTCCAGCTTTGCCAATGCGGGGATCTGCGTTAGCCTTCGCCCTTTCCCACGATTCCATGACCATCGCCGACCTCTATTCCCAGCATGTTCTTGCCACATACGGGCGTTTTCCGCTGGTCCCGGTGCGCGGCGAGGGATGCCGCCTGTGGGACGACCAGGAGAAATGTTACCTCGATTTCTGCACGGGCATTGCCGTGTGTTCGCTCGGTCACTGTCACCCGCGGGTGGTGGCCGCCATCCGCGAGCAAGCGGGCAAACTCCTGCATGTTTCCAATCTCTATCAAATCCCGCAACAGGCGCAACTGGCGGAGGAAATCATCACCCGTCACGTCCACATTCCGGGCAAGGTTTTCTTTGCCAACTCGGGGGCCGAGGCCAACGACGGGTTGATCAAATCCGCCCGCCGTTTCGGCCATCGCCGTCCGCAGGCCGATGGTTCGCCGCGTTTCGAAGTCATTACGTTCCATCAGTCGTTCCACGGTCGGACGCTCGGTTCGATGTCAGCCACCGGTCAAACCAAGATCCAGGAGGGTTTCGACCCGCTGTTGCCGGGGTTCCGCTACCTGCCATTTAACGATGGAGCGGCGCTCGACGCCGGGATTGGTCCGGCAACCGCCGCAGTGATGTTAGAACCGATCCAAGGCGAGGGCGGCGTGAACTGTGCCACCCCGGAATTCCTGCGGGCGGTGGCGGCCATCTGCAAAAAACACGACCTGCTGCTTATGTTAGACGAAGTGCAGACCGGCTTCGGCCGCTGTGGCGATGCCATGGCCTGGCGCATGATCGCGCCGGAAATCCACCCCGATGGCATTTCGTGGGCCAAGGGCATGGGCGGCGGAGTGCCGATCGGCGCGTTCTGGCTCAATGATCGCGCCATTGATGATGCGGGGACTCCGCTTTCCTCATTGATGGGTCCCGGTTCGCATGGCTCGACGTACGGGGGCAATCCGCTGGTCTGCGCCGCTTCGCTTGCCGTGCTGCAGGAAATCCGCGAGCAGGAACTCGCCACCCACGCGATTTTGATGGAAGTCCGCATTCGTGAAACCATCCGCTCGTGGAATCTCCCGGTCATCACCGAAGTGCGTGGTCACGGCCTGCTGTTAGGCATCCATCTCGATCCCGCCCGCATTCCAACCCCGGAAGGCAAAACCGCCGCTCTCGTCGTTGTCTCGCAACTCATGGAACACGGGCTGCTGGTCCCTCCCGCCGGACCTCACACAATCCGCCTGCTGCCTCCGCTCAATGTCACCGTAGCCGAAATCGACGAGGCGCTCGGCATCCTCAAGCTCACGCTGGAGGGACTAGGGACTAGGGACTAGGGACTAGGGGCTAGGGGCTAGGGGCTAGGGACGAGGGGCTAGGGACGAGGGGCTAGGGACGAGGGGCTAGGGACGAG
>CAISTY010000275.1 GCA_903888515.1 Akkermansiaceae bacterium
CAGCCAAAGCGGTGTCGGCGTTCGTGCCTCACTCTGCCACCGCACTCCATGCATTGGCACCGCCCAGCCAAAGTATGGAGTGCGGTGGGAAGCGCAGCGCCACACCGCTTTGGCTGGAAAACGTGCCCTTATGCCAAAAACATCCAGCCATACCTAACAGCCACCGTCTGATCATCGCCATCCGTCCTCCACTGTGTGGTGAGTGCAGGGGCCATGAGTTGCCTTCGCCCAGCCAAAGCGGTGTCGGCGTTCGTTCCTCACTCTGCCACCGCACTCCATGCATTGGCTTGCGCATGGGCCGCGCAGGTATGGAGTGCGGTGGGAAGGGCGCAGCCCGCCACACCGCTTTGGCTGGAAAACGTTCCCTTGTGCCAAAAACATCCAGCCGTTTCTAACAGCGCCATCTGAACATCGCCGTCTGTCCTCCACTGTGTGGGGAGTGCAGGGGCCATGAGTTGCCTTCGTCCAGCCAAAGCGGTGTCGGCGTTCGTGCCTCACTCTGCCACCGCACTCCATGCATTGGCCTCAGCAGTGCGGGTTGACACGGGTGGCGCTTGTCTCCATGTTCCGCCTGCGGCTCCATGCCGCGTGCATGCCCAGCCACTCATTATGATTTTCAAAAGCCTTTGTCGCCACGCCGGAATCGGCGCGAATTCCTATTTGCTGAAGACACGTGCCGCCAGGGTGGTGCTGGACGCGGGGATGCACCCGAAACACGAGGGCTACGCGGCGGTGCCGCAATATCACTTTCTCGAAGAGGGCTCGGTGGACTCCATTGTCATCACGCATTCGCATCTCGATCATGTGGGGACACTGCCGGTTTTCCTGGACGAGCAGCCGCAGGCGCGGGTTTTTCTAACACCCGAGACCGCCGAGCTCGCGGCGGCCCTGCTGCACAACTCGGTGAACGTGATGCAGTCGAAACGCGTTGAACACGGCATCACCGAGTATCCGCTGTTCGAACATCGCGAGCTGGACCGGATCGTGGAGGCTTTCGAAGCACGCGGCATCGAGCGTCCGTTTGATCTCGATGCCGAGGGCACGATGCGCGCCACTTTCCACGACGCCGGCCATATTCTGGGATCGGTGGGAGTGACGATTCAGGCGGCGGGCAAACGCGTGATGTATACCGGCGATGTGAACTTCGAGCACAGCACGGTTCAAAAGGCCGCGCTGTTTCCGCTAGAACCGGTGGACGCGTTGATTGTGGAAACCACCCGCGGCGAACAAGCGCGCGCGGCGGATTACGACCGCACCAACGAGGAGAACACCTTTGCCGAAGCGATTGCGCGGGTGCTCGCCCGCAAGGGGTCCGTGCTGGTTCCGGTGTTTGCGATGGGCAAGACCCAGGAGGTGCTGGCGATGTTGCATCGCTTCAAAACCGAGGGGCTCATCCCCAATCACACCCCGGTATATATCGGCGGCCTGAGCACCAAGATGACACATATCTATGACCGCTTCAGCGATGTTTCGCGCCGTAATCTTCCGGGTTTCCGGTTTCTCAAGGATATGGAAATCCAAGGCAGCGAAAGGAAACGCAAGGGCCCCATTCCCTTCGGTTCGGGCTGCATCTATGCACTCTCCAGCGGCATGATGTCGGAAAAAACCGTGTCTAACATCTTCGCCCGGCAGGGCATCCTGGAAAACAAACGCCACGGCCTGTTCTTCGTCGGCTACGCGGACCCCGAGACGCCCGGTGGCCGCATCCGCATGGCGCATCCCGGCGACAGCGTGCTGCTGGATCCCGCCCATCCGCCGGTCCCGCTGCATTGCGAGATGCGCATCTTTGATTTCAGCGGGCACTCGACGCGCGACGCGATCGCCGACTACATCGTCAAGGTCCGGCCGAAGAAAACATTCCTCGTGCATGGCGACGACGGGGCGGTCGAATGGTTCCGCGCGGAAATCCAGCGGCGCTTGCCGGACACGCAGGTCATCGTGCCGATCCCCGGCGAGGAGCATGCGATTTGACCGCAGATAGCCTGTTCCTTACATTTTGCTTGCAAAGTAAGGCGCGATGGTTGAGGATGCCTGTGTGTCAACGCTCACATTAACCAGCAAACGCCAGGCGACCTTTCCGGTACGCTTGTGCAAGGAATTGAATCTCAATCCGGGAGATGTCATTGAGGTGGAGCCCGCGCAATTGTCCGGCGAACGGGTATGGGTGCTGCGCCGACAGAAATCCGCATCCCGCCCATGGCTTGGATGCCTGAGGAACAAGACCAAGGTGCAGGATCATTGCATGGCAGCAGTCAGAGCCAGTATCGCGGCAGGGCGGGGGAGGAACGAGGGATGAATGTGGGGTTGGACACGTCAGTGGTGTTGCGCCTGCTGATAGGCAGGCCACCCGCACAGACGGCGGTGGCCTTTCTTGACGACCTCCAACGACGCGGGGATTGTGCGGTCGTCTCGGACCTGGTGATTTCAGAAGCCTACTTTGCCCTGCAATTCCATTTCAAAGTGACGAAAGCCGAAGCACTATCTTCCTTGGTTTTGCTGCTTTCGACAGGCGAGATTGCCGCTACGGGACAGTCCGGAAAAGTGCTCGCGCAAGCGGGGTTGGCGTCTGCCAAGCCTGGCTTTGTGGACCGCCTGATTCACGCCCACTACACCGCCGCCGGAGGCACCATGGCAACCTTCGAGAAATCCGCCGGAAAATTGCCCAAAGTGACCGTGTTGAAGTGAGCGGTCGGCCTCATCTGTTATTCTGATAGTCCTTCTCGTCCGGTTCATGGACCTCCTTGAGCACCTGGGTGATGATGGTATCGACGTCCACGCCCTCGGAGTCGGCGGCGAAGTTGGTGAACATGCGGTGACGCAGCACCGGGAAGGCCGCGAGGCGCACGTCGTTGCAATTGACCACCAAACTGCCGCGCATCACGGCCCCGGCCTTGGCGGCGAGTAATAGATATTGGGTCGCCCGCGGACCGGCACCGCAATGGATCCACTTCTTCACCGCCTCGGGTGCCCGCGGGTCGTCGGGGCGGGTGGCGCGTGCCAGGCGGGTGGCGTATTTCACCACATGCTTGGATACCGGCAGGCGCCTGACGAGTTTCTGGAGGCGCAGGATTTCCTCGCTGGTCATGCGTTTTTTCAACATGACGGTGCGGTCCGTGGTGGTGCTTTCGGCGATTTCCTCTTCCTCGGCTTCGCTCGGGTAATTGACACGCAGGCTGAACATGAAGCGGTCGAGTTGTGCTTCTGGCAGCGGATAGGTTCCCTCCTGTTCCAGCGGATTCTGGGTGGCGAGCACGAAAAACGGCGGGGCTAACGGATAGGTTTCGCCGGCGGCGGTGACGTGGGATTCCTGCATCGCCTCCAACAGGGCCGCCTGGGTCTTGGGGGGGGTGCGGTTGATCTCGTCGGCCAGCAGGATGTTGGTAAACACCGGTCCGCGGATGAAGCGGTAGCTTTTGCGGCCGGACGCCTCGTCCACCTCTAACACATCGGTGCCGGTGATATCGGTGGGCATGAGGTCCGGGGTGAATTGGATGCGTCGGAAGCGCAGGTCGAGCACTTCCGCGAGGGTGCGGATCATCAGTGTTTTGGCCAAACCCGGCAGGCCTATCATCAGCACATGGCCGCGCGACATGAGTGCCAGCATGAGGCTGTGGAGAATTTCCTTCTGGCCGACGATGGCTTTGCCGATTTCCGCCACCACCCCATTCAGGAGAGGCACCAGGATGCGCAGTTGGGTTGCGGTTTCCGTTGCCGCCTGATCCACATGGGTCGCGGCATGCAGAGCGTGCCGGGCGGATTGGGGGGGATCCATGGTGGATGACGGAATGCCCGCGCCACCATCCAGCACCACGGTGGATGATCCTGATGCAGGAGTTGCAGGATCAAGGTCACTGCGCGCCGGGGCAGGGGAGTCCGTGTTGTCGCCCGGATCGTCTTCCAACACCATTATTTCGCTGGCGATCCTGATCTGGTCACCGGGCTGCAGCACACGCGGCCATTCGATGCGCTCGCCGTTGACATAAGTTCCGTTCATGCTGTCCAGATCGCGTACCGACCAAACGCCGTCATTCTCGGTCAATTCGGCATGGTGCCGCGAAGCGATGATTTCGGGTGCGAGCACGACGCGGTTGTCGTCGGACCTGCCGATGGTGAGCGGCGGTGATACCAGAGGGATGCGGAAGTCCTTGTTATTGCCGGCGATGATTCTCAAACATTTATGAGTGCTCATGATAGATATATGTCAGGCTTTCGTGAGATCGATGATGCCGAGGTCGCGTGCCGTGCCGGCCACGCGCAAGCCACCGAGTGCCGGGAGATGGCGGTGGACGAGAAACGGGATGCCTTTGAGGCGGGGTGTTTCTTCCCGATAGAGATGGCGGGTGCGCACCAATTGCCAGTCGTCGGAGGCTTCCCGCAGTTCGATGACCTCCAGGCGACGCAGGCAGGCGTTGATTTCCTCGCCGGATCCGCGGAGGATTTGTGCGTCGCGGATGCGTTCGGTGAAAACCAGCGCGACCTCTCCGTGGATGCCCGCCCGATGTTTCACGTGCCGGTTGAAGAAGGAATCCGCCTTGGCCACGCCCTGGTCGAGGTGTTGCGCGCGGTCGCCCGGCAAATCCGCCGCGGCACCCAGCGCGAGGCCTTCGAACAACCGGTTGTCCTTGGTGACTAACAGCAAATCGAAGCGGCCCACCGGTAGTTGTTGGAAACGGAATCCCGCGCCATCCGGATTCAGCGTGGCGAGATAGACGCGGGTGCGGTCGCGCTCGACGGCGATGGCATGGGTCAGCACGGCACCCTTGACCTTGGCTGTGATGTCCCCCGTATCGGTGGTGAGAGGCCGGGTATAAATGCGGCCGGGGCCGTCGGCCAGTGTGAGCGGCGCGACGGCTGTCAGCATGACTCCCAACATGATCAGGGTTTTTCCGCCCATGTTTTTGCCGCTGCGGCGCGTTCGTGTTTTGGATAGTCCTTCACCAGTGTGTTCCAGATTTTCCTGGCTTCATCCTTTTTGCCGAGTTCATAGAGTGCACGCCCCTGCCAAAACAGCACGTCGATTTCCTCCGGCGAGCCGGGGCGCACCTTGAGGCATGTTTCGAGATCCTGCAATGCCCGCGACCACTCGCCGGCAAGAAACATCACGCGCGCACGCCACAACAACTGGTCGCCCTCGATTTTGGCTGCCGGTCGCTGGCGCTCCCATGCATCGAGTCTCGCGCGTGCTTCATCGAGGTGGTTGCCGTTCACCAGGTCTTCAATGGCCAGTGAGTGGGAGCGGTCGATCACCGGCGCTTTTCCAGCAGCAGCCTCGGAGTTGGAAACGGCCTCGGCGAAGCAGCGCGCCGCATCATCAATCCGGCCGTTGAGCAGCTCGTAGTCGCCCAGGCGGATCACCGCCATGTTGGCAAGCGCCTTGTCGCCGCTCTTGCGCAAGCGTGCGGCCAAGCCGATCACCTGCGGGTCCTTGAGACCGAACACCCGCAGGTCGAGTTCTAACAAATCCGCGGTGTTGCCCATGGCGGAGCGTGCCGGTGGTGGCAGTCCGTTGAGTTTTTCGAGAGCGGCCATGGGATCGCGTTTGGCGGTTTCCCGGATGGTCATGGCCATCGCCGTGACCCACTTTCCCGCAGCGGGTTTTGCCACTGCCAGCCATGCTTCGGCCCAGCGGGCGGTGGTGGCTGCGGGTAGGAAGTCCTTGGCGAGCACGAAACCCGCCCGCCGCGCCGGTTCGGACAGGATGGTGGGATCCTCCTGTTCCAGCAATTCGAGAAACTCCTTCAATTGAGGTTCCTGGTTGACGGATGCCGCTTCGATGGATCGCGGGATGACGAGCACATGCCGCCCCTCGATCAGGCGCAGGTTGTTGCGCAGGCGCAGCGTCACGCGCAGCGGGTCGAGGTTCATCCACAAGCGGCGGGTTTCGGGTCCCCGGGCGACATGGCCATCCGGCCACAACCACTCTATCTGCCAGTCCGCGCCGGGGTTGGCGGTCGCACCCTTGACGCGCACATACCATTCACCGCCATATCCGAGATAAGACCCTGCCTCTAACGAACATGCCGGCACTGGCGCTCCGTCGTGTGATTCGATCGCATCGGCCGTCACCTTGCCCGGATGCACCCATGCCTCGGGCGGCACGTTGCCGAGTTTGCCATCCTGTTCCCAGCCGAGCACCATGGCCGCCGGTGGATGGACAGTTGCATGGCAATACTCGACACTCACGGGTCCTTCAGGCACGCGCACACTCACCACCGGCACTTTTTCCGGATGGAGCGGCGGCGGATTGTTTTGCTGCCATTTGAGCGCCGCACGTCCGTCGATCATCACATAGGATACATCGTCGGAGAGCGTGTAAAACCGCAGGTTTCCAGCCACCTTGGTCTTCACCAGGCCGGTGTAGCGGCTGAGAAATCCAGCGGATTCACCAAACGGATTGTCGCCGTGAAATATCATCGGCACAAAGGCCGCGCCATCGATCGCCGGGGATTTTTTCCATGCCTCCTGCCAACCGCCGAAGGTCGCCACGCTCGCGCCATCCGGCAGCCGCCGGGTTTCTAACAACAAGCTCCGTTTGGCCGACCATGAGCGCATCCGCCGCGACGCGTTGCCACCGAAATAAAGAACCGCCGTCTTGCCTTCGGGCATGGATTGCGCGAGTAACAGCATGGAGCGGCCCACGCCGCGCCAAACCGGATCTAGTGCGATCTCCTTGCGGTCCGGTCCTAACAAAACCACGTCGCGCATGTCGGGCCGGCCGGCACCGAAATCCGGTACCTGGATTTCCCAGCCCGCCTCGGGCACGCCGGGCGCATCGCCGGCATGCAGCAGCACGCGATAGGGAGCGCCTACCGCCGCCCAATCCTTATCCTTGTCTGTGGGTGCCGCCAACACCACCGCAGGCACTAACAAAGAAACGATCCGACCGATCCGGCCAATCCGACTGATCTGACTGACGTTCCCGATCATGGCGAATCGAGCGTGCGGAAATAATCGTCCACCGGTTGTTGGAAGCCGGCGGGCACGGCGGTGTCCGCGCCGCCGGGCAGGCGTTTCTCGCCGACGAAGCGGCTGCCGGCGCCGTCTAACACTTTCAGGTCGCCGGTGGTGGCGCCATCGCCGAGTTTGCGCAGGCTTGCGACGATGCGGCGATGGAGCGCTTCGTAATCCGCCAGACGGCCGCTTTGCAGGGCTGCGCGTGATTCGTCCATCAGGCGTGCCACTTCCGGCAGCGGGCCGGTGCGCAGATAGAACAAGCGGGCGGTGGCATAACTCTTGGCGGTTTGTTGGGCGAGCAGCGCCTGTTCGGCGGCCAGCGCATCTTTGAGGATCTGGTCGGGGGTATTGACCGGGCGCAGCGGCGCATCGCCGGTCATGCCCGCGCGTTTGCTGACCCCGCCGGCCTTGCCGCCGCCGGTGGCCTTGGCGTCCGCCGCCGGGCCGTCGTCCTTCACTTGTCCTTTTTGCATCGGGTCATTGGTGCGTCGGGCATCGGTCGCACTGCCCTCTAACCGGTCGGCGCGCTGGTTGACCATCTCGCCGCTTGACATGCCTTCGCGGCCGCCGCTGGAGCGACCGGTCTGCTCATTTTTGTTAGGCGGGGTATTGCCGGATTTGCCTTGGGCGTTGAAGCCCGGCATCGGTCCGTCGGCCACCTCCCAGCCGTTGGCGGGGTTGACCGCGAAGGCATTGTTAGAAGCCGCGTCCTGGACTTGTTCGGCGAGTCCTTCCTGTTCCTTGAGCAGGTCGCCTACCAAGTCGGTGAAGGCATCCGGCAGCGGGAGATTGGGGATTTCCGGCATTTCCGTGAGGTCGAAGTTTTCCATCAGCCACTTGGTGGTTTCATTTTTGTCGGGCAGCCACATTTCCATATCGGCGGCGGTTTGGGCGGCCTTTTCCATATCTTCCAGCAGGCTTTCCTCTTTCTGGACGGCGATCTCCGACGGTTTCAATTCGCCCGCCGCCGCCTGCGCAGTATCCTGTTGGATGACATCCTCGTAGATTTTGGTGAGTTCCTCGCGCAGCTCGTTCATCGGCCGGAGGTCGGGAAACGCGTGCGCGTCGGTGAGCATCTGCTCTATCAACTTCGCGATCTCCGCTTTTTCCGCAGCCAGTTCCCCGGCCACCGCGACATCCTCCGGGCGGAATTCGTTTTTCGCTGCGAGAGCCTTGCTTTTTTCGACGACCGCGCGTTGTTGCTCGACCAGAGCGTCGAGTTTTTCGTGGATGGCGGCGGCAGTTTCCTTGAGGGATTCCGCCTTGTCGGCGGCACTGGACCGCTGTGAGTTGTTGAGCAGTTCCAGTACGCGGGCGAGGTCGACCAACACTTGTTTGCAGAGACCTGCTGCTACGGGAAACCGATCACCATCGATTTGTTCCGCGCTGCGGATCATCTGTTCATAAATTTTCGTTGTGCCCATCAAGGCGGCGGCCTTGCCCAGCACCGTGCGGAAAGCCGCGTCGCCGATCGAGGCGCTCTGCGCACCGTCTGTTAGAGCCTGACGCACCACCCGTGACTCGTCGGCCAGCGCGTCCTGGTCTGCGGCCAGCGCCGCGCCCTCGCCCGCCTGTGCTTTCAAAACACGCCCGTGCAACGCCTTTTGCCGGTTGAACAAAGCCTCCACCCGGCCTATCAGATCGCGGATTGCCGCGCCGCCGGACTCATCCCGCAGGTCCGCGGGCAGGCTTTTCAAGCGGGCGAGGATGGCCGCCTCGAGGGCTTCGCCTTTGGCAAGCTGGCTGCGCCGATCAGCACCCTTGGCGGGAACCGCATCCCGCAAGGCCAGCACCGCCTGCGGCATCTCCCGGGCTAACAGTGCGGCTAGCACGTCGCGCCAGGCCGCCGACCCGGCAGGAGTGCCGGCTAACAATTGGCCGGCCGCCTCCTCGATGCGCAACTGGCGTTCCGCGAGGGTCGCCACATCTGCCAGATCGCTTTTTGCCGCATCCCGCAGGATCGCGCGGGTGGCATCCAGATTGGTTTGTTGGACCCGCAGCAGATCTTCCAGACTTCCCAACACCTCACCCTGACGGGATTCCGCGGCACGGCGCAATTCATCCGGAGTAACAATGCGCACCACCAGCATGCGCGACAAAGTACGGCCGGGTCCCGTGACGTCGTTGGCATCGCGGGCGCTCACGCAAAACCACGCTTCGTTTTCCTCGCTGCCAATCCATCGTGACAACTGGAGGTCCACGGATTGTTTGAAAGACGGCACGTCCGGCTTCCAGGTTTCGATCACCCGTGCGTCGGGTTTTTCCGGCGTGCCACGGCACACCGCCACCTCGGCAAGCCCGTAATCGTCACTGGCTTCGAATGTCAGGCGTAGCGAGGCATCTCGTGTTAGCAACACTTCCTCCTCGCCGGTCGGATGGATCAGGCGGACGCGCGGGGCCTCGTCCGCTTTGATGGTGAAGTTGACACGCCCTTGATCCGTTAGTCCTGCTACATCCGTCCAGCGTGCGGTCCACGCGCGATTGCCTGTTAGACGCCCGGTGAGTTGCCATAACTCCGGCGTGCCTGCCGCGCTTGCCATGGCATCGTCATGATCCACTGACAGCTCTTTGATTCCGCGATCAAAAGTCCAGTCGAGGGTCACGTCGGAGCCATCCGGAACGGCGGGCCATGCCGTGCCATCCGGCACCTTGATGGTTGGCAATTTCGTGTAGACCGGTGGCTTGATGGTGAGTTGACGGGCCACCACCTTGGCCGGGACTTGCACCTCGATGCGCCGCTCGAAGGACCGCGCATCGCCGGCTTCAAATTGATAGTGCCCGCTATCGGCCCACTTGCAATCGACCGCCCATGCCATCGTTTCGCCAGTCCGTTGCACGACGTGGCGGATTATACTGCCATCGTCCTTGGTGACCACCAGCCAGACTTCGGCCGGGGCCACGCCCGCCAAAGTCACCCGCATGGTGAGCAGCGTGCCGCGCGCGACGCTGCGGTCACCCGGCTCCACATCCACCACCCGGGTCATGGTGAGGGGGGCGATTTCGCGTGCCGGCATCAACACCCGGCACAGACGCTGGCGAAAGTCGGCGGGATGCAGGAGAAACAATGCACACCCTAACAGCAAGCACGCGCCGGCCGCCGCCGCCCACCGCCGGAACAGCCGCCAGTCGTAAACCCTCTGCCATGCGATGCCACGCCACAAGCCGGCCAGTTCTCCTAACAAAACAATGCGCCATTGTGAACTTTCGGCCAACGACCGGTCCAGTTGCACGGCATTGACCAGGGCGTTGTCGGAGCGTGCGGTTGCCATTTCGAGGCGTCGTGCCAGGGCCGCGTCATCGATGCGCCGCAGCCAGCATCTAACAGCATTGGCGAGGGCGGCGGCCAAGGGCAACGCGATGGCCACCAAGCCCGCCCAGCGACCAGGCGCTCCGAAGCGTGCCCGTGCATCCACCACCAGCCATGCACCTAACAGAACGCCGGCGGCGACCACGCCGATGGCCAGCGAAGTGAGCCCGCGGCCGATCTTCAAGGCACGTCCCGCACGCCGCAGGATCTGGCGTGGTGTCTGGCCGTCGGATTCGGCGGCGGGAGCTGACGGGGTGGCCTGCACCAATACAGTTTACGGCTTTGCCGGGGATTTTCCATCGCCATTTTTCGGTGCCACGCGAAAAAGCCGGAAGTTGGCAAAGTAGGATTTTCCGGGGCCCATGGTGGCGCCGTAGTTGACGACCTTCACCGAGATAAACTCCGGTTGTTGATCCTTGCCGGAGACCACCACGGATTTGGGCACGGTGAAGTCGCGGCTTGCGGGGGTCCACGTCTTCGAGTTGCCCGGCGGCGAGGGCACCTGCGCCCGATAACACATCATCAGCGCGGGTCTGCCATCTGCCGCAGCGCGGCGGAAAATCGTACGCTTTTGCTCCGGATGGGGGTCGCGACTCCATGCCTCCGCGTGAATTTTCGCGGACAAATCCCAGGTCATGCAATCGACCTCGATGTGATAGGTCGCGCCCGGTTCGACCGGCACCGGCACGCTCTCGAGCTTGCCGCCTTGGTTGCCGGCGATCCCAGCGGGTAAATCAAGCATCACCGCCCTGCGTCCGCCCACCTCGCCCGGCGGTGCCATTTTCACATACGGTCCGTTGTCCTTGTAAAACTCCTCGTCAGGAAAAACCGTGAGCCAGCCGTGCAGCGGCTGCTTGCCCTCGAAGCCGCCGTTAGGCAGCAGGTTCTTGACTTCTCCGCCCGCCGCATGTACGGCTGTTAGAACCAGCGCGGCGAAGGTGGCAGCGGTCATTGTGATCGCGCGTGTCCCGAATACGGGGAGCGCCGGCATCCTGCAGGACACACTGCCGAGCATGAAACGCCCATGCGGCGGCAAGCACTTTCCGGTTTTCGATTTTTCAGACATAGGCTCAAAGGTCAAACATGCCATTTTATTGTCTTGAGGTGTTTGACACGGCGGAATTCATGCAGGTTGCCGGTTACCAACGTCCATCCGTGTGACCGGGCGATGCCTGCTATCAGATAGTCGATCGCTCCGATTGTGGTTCCCGCCTTTTCAAGCTCGCTGCGTATTTTGGCCGCTTCGCCGGCCTCGGCCATGCCGAACTCTGCGAGGGTAAACAATTCCAGCATTTTTTCGACCGCGCGGCGTTTCTTCTCAATTTGAACGGTCGCCTTGCATAAACCCAACTTCAGTTCATACACCGTGAGGATTGAGACGTGGATGTCGCCGCGTTTTTGCCCGCAAACATTGGTTAGAACGGATGGATTGCCACGCAAAAAGCAGATGCAGGTATCGGTATCGAGCAAATACATGGCCTAAAATTCCACGGACCTTAAGTCCTTCGGGCGGGCGGGAATTTCCAAATCGCCGAAGTCGGCGGAAAACCAACTTGCAAGATCCTCTGGCCACCCCTTGTCATCCAGCGGCGTGAGCACGACCATTCCATCCCGCGCATCGATCATCACGTCGCCAACGGGCAGCGCGTATTTCTTGGGAAGCCGCACTGCCAGGCTCCCTCCATTCCTGAAGACTTTGGTCTTGTCCATGGCGGAAACCTACCCTGTTTGCGCATGAATGCAATAAAATACACCATCGCGGTGTATTTTATAGCGACTCATGCCAGCCCATGCGGACGGGGAAGAGTTCGCGGGGGAATAGTGCGGCAATACGCAGTTACTTTGCCGCCAGACTTCCCACGTAGTTGCCATAGGTCAGCAGCAACACGGCGGCGATCAGCACCAGCAAAGCTAGGGCGATGGTCTGGTGGGTGAGGCGCCGGCACTGGCGCCATTCGCGCAGTGCGACGCCTACCAGATTGCTGATCAACACCAGCATGATCATGTGAATGGCCCAACTTGTGAACTTATAGGCACCCATCCGCACATGACCGAGGTTATAGAAAAAGAACTGGCCATACCAGAACAGTCCGGTGATCGCCGCCATCAGGAAATTGACCGGCAGCGATGCTTCGGGTTGGCCGGCGGGCAATGCTACCAGCTCCCCGATGGTTTTGTGCCGCGCGTGCAGATAGATGCAGTAGATTGCGGTGGTTAGAAACGCGCCGGTGTTGGAAAAAATGTACACGACGTTGCCGCGGAACACGCCGGCACCGTGGGCGGTGGCCACGTCGGCGATCGGTTCGCCTGCTTCCAGGGCAAAGCCATACACTGCGGACAGCACGCCTGCCAACAACGATAACAGCAATCCCGTTAGCAGTGAAAACTGGCCGGTCTGCTGCCGGGCGCTGAGGTCACGTTCTTTCAAGCGCCCGGCCCAGCCCGCGCCGGCGATGCCGAGCGTGCCGATGATGATGCCTGCCACAATCCACTCCGCGCCCGGCTTGCTGAGGGTCGCCCCTAGGTTGCCCTTGACCAGCGGCGGGATCAAGGTGCCTAACACACTCGAAAGTCCGACCGCAATCGCATAGGTGAGCGAGAAGCCGATGTAGCGGATGGAAATCCCGAAGGCGGTGCCGCCGATGCCATACGCGGCTCCTAACAGGAATGATTGAAGCATCGCCGGCCTTGGCGCTTCACTCAGCACCGTGGCCAATTGCGGGATCGTGAGCCAGGCGCCGAGAATGGGCAGCAACAACCAGCAGAAAAAGGCCTGGGTCAGCCAGTAGGTTTGCCATGACCAGCCTTTGACGCGCTTCTCCGGTGTGTAACAGGTTGCGGCAAATGTGGCGCCTACCGCGTGCAACGCCACGCCGAGGAGGGGATTGGAAGCAATGGGGTCCATGGGAATTGCTATTTCAGACGATTGAATCTAGCGAGGCTGCGCCTCAGACAGAAGACTTGAAGACAGAAGATCGGAAAACTTGACTTAACAATCGCAAATTCATGATTTCAAGAATCTAGGGTTGTGGAATAAATCATGGTGCTTCGACGAATTCGCCAAGTTCTAACGGGTATCGGCCATGCTCGCGGACCAGTTTCACGATGAAATCATAGGTTTGTCCCGACACGCCGCTGCTGACCGAGTGGTCGGACTGGAAGATGAGTCCGCCGCCCTTGGCGGCATTGAGTTTGCGCATCACCTCGCGCTGGATCGCCGCGTGCTCGCCGGTCTCCCATATTTGGATGTCGCTGTTGCCGCAGAATCCGATGCCATGGCCGTATTGGCGGCGCAGATCGACCACATCCATGCCTGCCTTCACTTCGAGCGGGTTATAGGCATCCACACCCATCTCGATGTAGTCCTGAAAGATCGCCTTCACGTTCCCGCAGCCGTGATAGATGACCGGCAGGCCCGCGGCGTGCGCCACCTCGACCATCCGCGCCACCCACGGCTTGAAATACTCGCGCCAGTAGGCGGGCGACATGAACGTGCATTTCTTGTAGGCCACATCGCCCCAGATCACCAAGCCGTCCAACATGCCTGCCGCCGCCGTGATTTCGGCCTCTGCCATCGCCAGATAGAACGCGCCGATGCGGTGAATCACCTCGCCCATTTCGTCGGGATACTCACCCATCCACAGCAGCGCGTTTTCCTGGCCGATCAGGCGCGTCAGGCATTCGCTCACTTCGATGATGCTGCCATAGACCGGGAAATCCGGCCGCAGGGACTTCACGGTTTCGATCCATGCGGGCGAGTTGCGCTCGAACCCGTCGCCGACGCCCGCAATCTGATTGTCGCCGGCGGAAAAAAACCGCCGCGGATCGTCGGGCGGATCAAACTCCGCGTGTTGGAGTTTTTCGAAGGTATCGATGTCCCAGGCAGTCATCTCGGGCATCGGGAAGGAATAATGTTTGTGCATGATCGCCCCGAAGCCGGTTCTAACGGTGACTTCGTCAGGAGTTTCACGGATTGTTTCGAACGGCCGGATCCACGGGTCGAAGTTCGGCACGGTGACAATCCAATCGAGATCGTAATGATAGTATGGGTTGGCGTCTGGCGCGAGACCGAGTTCCTCACGCCAGCGTTTTGTAAAGCCACCCCAGAAGAAGTCGCTGATCGGCACGCGGTCCGGTTCCTCGTGGCGCAGCGTCTTGTTCATACGTTCCAGTTTGCGCAGGGTGTTCTCCTTGCGACCGGTGGTGTCGGTGTCCTTGCCGACGGTGTTGAACATGCTCATCTGGTGCGTGATGATTCACAACCCGTGGCTGGGGGTCAAGGAACAGTTTGTCGCGCCGGTTTATCACAGGGAAAATGTGGCGTCCGTTTGTTCATGATGCGCGGCGTGACGATTGAGCACCTCTGGCGGCATTCAGGAACAGGATGCTGCCTGCGAAGTTGCGATTGACAAAGAATCGGCCGACATCACGTCTGGACAAAACAAGGATGCCTCGTAGCATCGCTCCTACCAGCACACCATGGATTCCACCCTCAGCCTCACCCAGCAGCTTCCACCCGATGACGTCGCCGCCATCGATGAACTCGGCAAAACCTATCAGGAATTCCGTTTGGAACTCGGGAAAATCATCATTGGCCAGGATCAAGTGATTGAACGGCTGGCGATTTGTTTGTTTGCCCGCGGTCACGCTCTGCTGATGGGGGTGCCCGGTCTGGCCAAGACTCTTTTGGTGTCCTCGGTGGCACAGACCTTCGATCTTTCCTTCAACCGCATCCAGTTCACCCCCGATCTCATGCCAGCCGACATCACTGGCACCGACATCATCCAGGAATCCGGCGTGGGCGGCCGGCGCCAGTTCGAATTCATCAAGGGTCCGGTGTTTGCCAACATCGTGCTGGCCGATGAAATCAACCGCGCCCCGGCCAAGACCCAGTCCGCCATGTTGGAGGCGATGCAGGAAAACAAGGTCACGGTGCTCGGCCATACCTACACGCTCCAACCGCCGTTTTTCGTGCTCGCCACCCAGAACCCGATCGAGCAAGAAGGCACCTATCCGCTTCCCGAAGCCCAGCTCGACCGCTTCATGTTCCTCATCGAAGTCGATTATCCGTCCGCAGAGGAGGAAAAACGCATCGCCCGCGAAACCACAGGCTCCGCCAGCCAAACCCTCAACCACCTGCTGGATGGACAAAAAGTCCTCGCCTTCCAACAGTTAGTCCGCCGCGTCCCGGTTCCCGAGCATCTTTATGAATACGCCGTGAAGTTGGTACGCATGACCCGCCCCGGACAACCGGAGTCACCGCAGTGGATCAAGGACACCGTCGGCTGGGGCGCCGGTCCGCGCGCCGTCCAATACCTCATCCTTGGCGCCAAGTCCCGCGCCGCCCTGCGCGGCGCCTACATGGCCTCGCTCGATGACCTCGAAGCCGTCGCTTCATCGGTGCTCGTCCACCGCGTCATCACCAACTTCGCCGCCGAGTCCCAAGGCATGACCTCCAAAAAAATCGTCGAAAGGCTGCTCCGCGAAATGCGCGATTGAGAGACCAGAGGCCAGAAACCAGAGACCAGAGACCAGAGACCAGAGACCAGAAACCAGAAACCAGAGACCAGAGGCCAGAAACCAGAGACCAGAGGCCAGAGACCAGAGGCCAGAGACCAGAAACCAGAGACCAGAGACCAGAGACCAGAAATAGAGAAGAAGATGAAATCACATAATTTTGAAAACTTGGACGTCTGGAAGCGTGGGTGCCGTTTGGCTGTTGACGTATGTGTCGCCTCACATGCTTCGAAAGAATTCGTGTTGAAAGATCAGATTACGCGATCTGCCATTTCGATCCCCTCCAACATCGCGGAAGGTGCGGAGAGATCCTCCGACGCTGATTTCAGCCGTTTTCTCAGCTACAGCAAAGGATCATGCGGTGAGCTGCGCACCCAACTCATGATTCACCACGAGGTCTGTCGCGAACTGGGTAATGAACCCTTCATTGGAACCTCCGAAATGGTCGAAGAAACTCGCGAAATTTCCAAGATGCTGGGTGCCTTCATCGAAAAACTCACACCGATATCCTAATCGGCTCCTCAAGCCATCCGGCTCCTGGCCTCTTCCCTCTTCTCTCTTTTCTCTTTTCTCTTTTCTCTTTTCTCTTTTCTCTTTTCTCTTTTCTCTTTTCTCTGGTCTCTGGTCTCTGGTCTCTGGTCTCTGGTCTCTCAAATGCACTCTTTCATTGACAACGCCCTGCTTTCCCGCCTCGCCGCGCTGCCCATCGAGTCACGCGTGCCGATGTTAGGCAACGTCGTCGGCAAACACCGCTCGCCCCACCGCGGATCGTCCGTCGAGTTTGCCGAATACCGGAAATATGTGCCGGGCGACGACACCCGCCGCCTCGATTGGAAGGCGTTCGCCCGCTCGGATCGCTTCTTCATCAAGGAATTCGAGGCCGATACCAACCTCCGCGCCTACTTCGTCGTCGATGCCTCCGGCTCCATGAAATTTTCCAACAAGGGCGAGGCGAAAATCCAATATGCCCGCCGCATCGCCGCATCTCTCGCCTACCTGCTCGTCAATCAGGGAGATGCCGCCGGCCTTTCCATCTGCACCGACAAACTCCACCTCGAGGTGCCGCCCAGCCGCCGCGCCGCCCACCTCGAACGGTTCTTCTCAACTCTGGACAAACTCGAACCCGCCGGCGAAACCGGACTGATAGACGCGCTCCACACCATCGCGGAAAAAATCGGCCGCCGTGCGTTTGTCGTGATTCTATCGGATTTGTTCACGGACCCGGCCGTCTTCGGAGACGTGCTCCAACACCTCCGCTACCGCAAGCACGACATCTCGGTGTTTCATCTGATGGACCCGCAGGAAATCGACTTCGAGTTCGAGCGCCCGCACCGCTTCGTCGATCTGGAAGACGGCACCTCACTCGTCGCCGAACCCAACCTCATCGCCGACGAATACAAAACCGCGCTGCATGACTTTCTCACCGCGGTGCGCTCCAAATGCCACGACGCCTCCGCCGACTATCAACTCGTCACCACCGACACGCCCCTGGAACCACTCCTGCGCGAATTTTTGACCGCGCGGCTGCCGAAGTCAAAGCACTGAAGAAGATACAAGACTTGAAGACACCAGACACCAGACAAGAATGCGCGCCCCACAAGCCGAACAGTTGCATCCTGACTCACAAAAATTTCCGACTCTATTCCATCTAACCTCCGCGCTCCTCTCTCCGACCTCCGCCTCTCCGCGTTTCGATGTTATTCCTCTCCCCAATGTTCCTCTGGTTTCTGGCCGCCGCAAGCGTGCCGGTGCTGATTCATTTGATCAACCGGCGGCGCCACAAGACGCTCCAGTGGGCGGCCATGCAATTCCTGCTCAAGGCGGCGCGCCAATCCCGAGGCAAGAAAAAACTCCGCCACATCCTCATCCTCACCTGCCGCGCCCTCGGCATCGCCGCGCTCGCCGTGGCCGCCGCACGCCCCATCGTTTCAGGCCTAATCGGCTGGGGCGGTGGTTCCATCGATACCGTGATCTTTCTGTTGGACCGCTCAACCTCCATGGAAATCAAACCCGGCGATGGCCTCGATACCCGCCGCCAAATCGTCATCAAAAAAGTCCGCGATGCCATGGCCGATCTGGGGGCCGCGCGTTTCGTGCTCATCGACAGCGCTTCTAGCAAACCCCAGGAAATCCCGTCTCCCGAAATCCTGGCCGATCTTTCCGCCGTTGCCGCGACCGACACCGCTGCGGATTTTCCCGCCCTACTCGCCCGCGCGGCGGAGTTTCTAACGGATTCCACGGGCCGCACCGAAGTCTGGCTGGCCTCCGATCTCCAATCATCCAACTGGCATCCCGAAGATGACGACCGCTGGGCGGCCATCCGCGCGACCCTGGCCGCCCTGCCGAAAAGTCCCGCCATCCGCGTGCTGTCAATCACCGGCCCCACCGCCACCAACTCCTCCGTTAGACTGCTGGGAACCCGGCGGACCGGCGATGAACTCCTGATCGATCTGGAAGTCGTGCGGGCCGGTGATGTCCGTGGTTCCGCGACCCTCCCGCTCACCACCCACCTCAACGGTGCGCGCTCCACCGAAACCCTCACGCTGCCCGGCCAGTCGCTGCGTTTCCAAAAACGTGTCGCCCTCCCCGCTGGCAGCGACACCGGCTTTGGGTGGCTGTCTATCCCCGTCGATGGCAATGCCCGTGACAACGCCGCCTTCTTCGCCTACGGCCCGGCCCGGCCCGCCAAATCACTGATCGTTTCATCTCCCGGGGAAAACGCGGACTATCTGGAACTCGCCGCAGCTCCGCCCGGACTCGACTCTTTGAGTACCCAACGTGTCGATCCCGAACAAGCCGCCAACGCCATCACCGCGGATCTTTCCGCCATCCTCTGGGCGGCACCTCTGCCCACCGGAACCACCGCGGAAAAAATCAAGGGATTTCTAACATCCGGCGGGCAGGTGCTTTTCCTGGCACCCGGCGGCCCGTCTAACATCACCTTCAACGATCTCAAGTGGTCCGATCCCTCCGAGCCACCCGCAGGGAAATTCTTCATTCTCAAGGATTGGAACCACAGTGATGGTTTGCTGCGTGACGGCATCGATGGCACCCCCGTCTCCGCCCATCGCCTCAAGGCCATCCGCCGCCAGATCCCCCTTGGAACCGCCATTCCGTTAGCCCGCTGGGAGGACGGAGAACCTGCCATCACCCGCCGCGTCGTCGATCGCGGCAGCGCTTGGTTTCTCGGGTCCATTGCGGATTATACCTGGTCCAATCTCGGTGACGCCGATGTTTTGCTCCCCGCTGTCCAGCGCATCATTGCTGCCGGTGCCGATCGCTTTGACACTTCTTATCTCGCTTCCGTGGGCTCCGACACCGCTCGCATCCTGCCTGGCGAAACCCGAACCCGCCTCGACGACCAGGACACCCCGGACCCCGCGAACGCCGAGCATCTGGCGGGCGTCTTCCGCTTTGGCGATCGACTGCTCGCCGTGAACCGCCCGCCTCAGGAGGACGCGCCGGAAATCCTCACCCGCGAAGCTCTCGATGCGGTCCTCGAGGGCACTCACTACACCTTGCTCGACCAAGCCGGCCAAGCCAACGACCCGTCTCTGGCCCGCGACGTCTGGCGGGCTTTCATCGTCGCCGTTCTGTTCTTCTTCATTGCCGAAGCGCTCCTCTGTCTGCCCAATAAACAAGCTATAAATCTTAAATCCGAAATCCCAAACTCAAAGCCAGCAACGCCCTAACATACTCTTCATCCATTTTCGTTTCCCATCTTCCGCTTCTCTCTTCGTTTGGAATTTAATGCTTGGAATTTAATGCTTATACTATCCCCCACTCCCGTCACCCTCTGGATCGGCATCATCGCCCTGATCCTCATCGGGACCTTGTCCGTGCTCACTTGGAGACGCAGTCCTCACCGCGGACGCACCGCGGTTCTGGAGTTGCTGCGCATCGTCGCCGCTATCGCGGTCGTCATGCTCCTCTGGCAGCCCGAATGGCGCACCATTGTCACCCCGGACACCCAACCGAAAATCGTCATCCTCTGGGATGATTCGAAGTCCATGACCACCATTGACGCTCCGCTGCCACCGGCCCTATCAGACAAGGCGGACGTCGTGTCGCGTGCGGCATGGGTACAAAAAGCCCTCGCCTCCGATCTTTGGAAACCCCTCGAAGCCGACGGTGCCAATGACGTGATCGCCATGCCGTTCGCCGTCCCTAACAAAGATCCGCAAGTACTTTCCGGCACGGATCTGGACACCCCGCTCGCCGAAGTCCTCGCCAAGCAAACCAATCTCCGCGCCGTAATACTGTTCAGTGATGGCGACTACAACCTTGGCCAGCCACCCGTGGGTACCGCCCAGAAGATGCGTCTTCGCGGGGTGCCGCTGTTCCCGATTCCCGTGGGCAGCCAGGACCGCTTGCCGGACCTCGACTTGCTGGCCGTCACCGCTCCTAGTTATGGCATCACCGGGGAAAACGTCCAGATCCCGTTCACGGTGCGCTCGTCGTTAGACCGCCAGATCCGCACCATCGTCCGCCTGCGCGATGAAAACGGCCGCGAACACACCAAGGGCATCATCCTGCCGCCCAATACCGAAACCTATGATTCGGTGCTCTGGCGGCTTGAAAAGGAAGGCTCGTCCACACTGGAACTTTCCATTCCCGTCGCCGAAGGCGAACTCATCGCCAAGAACAATGCACGCAAGTTTGTCATCGCCGGGCAACCGCAGAAAATCCGCGTGTTGGTGATAGAAACCCTGCCGCGTTGGGAATACCGCTTCCTCAGGAACGCCCTGTCCCGCGATCCCGGCGTGGAGCTTTCCTGCCTGCTCTTCCATCCCGAAATCGGACTTGGCGGCGGCAAGGACTATATTCAGGAGTTCCCACCGAAACTGGAAGACCTCGCCAAATACGATGTGATATTCCTCGGTGATGTGGGCGTTTCCAGGGATCAACTCACCAAGGACCAATGCGCCCTCATCCGCGGTCTCGTGGAAAACCAGGCCTCCGGGGTGGTATTCATGCCGGGACCCCAAGGCAACCAGTTCTCACTGTTAGACACCGAACTTTCCGACCTGATGCCCGTCATTCTGGATGATACCCAGCGCAAAGGTATCGGGGAGGCCATCGCATCACCGCTGAGCCTCACCACCGAAGGCCGTTCCTCCCTGCTCACCATGCTGGGCAACAACGAGGAGGAAAACCCGGCCATCTGGCGCCGCCTTCCGGGTTTCTATTGGAATGCCGCAGTCATCAAGGCCAAGGGCGGTGCCGAAGTCCTCGCCGTCCACGCCAACCGCCGCGGCAAATTCGGCCCCATCCCGCTCATCGTCACCAAACCCGCAGGCAACGGCAAGGTGCTCTTCATGGGTATTGATTCCGCATGGCGCTGGCGCCGCGGCGTCGAGGATCTCTATCACTATCGGTTCTGGGGCCAGGTCGCCCGCTGGATGTCATATCAGCGGAACATGGCCTCCGGCCAACGCGTCCGTTTGTTCTTCACCCCGGAACGCCCGCAACCCGGCACCACCGTCACCCTCAATGCCAATGCCTTCGATGCCAACGGCGCACCGCTCGAAAAAGGCACGGTCGCCATTGATCTAACATCCCCCGATGGGCACTCCCAGCGTATCGAACTTCAGAAAAACTCGTCCGCATGGGGTGCCTTCAGCGGGCGTTTCAAGGTGGATCAACCGGGTGCCTGGAAGATCCGCGCCACCGCCAGCGGTGCCGAAGACAAACCCCTCGAAACCACCTTGCTCGCCCAAGGCGTGGATATCGAAAAAACCGGCCAACCGGCCCGCCCCGAAGTGCTCGAGGAAATGGCGCGCGTCTCCCGCGGCCGGGTCATCCATCCCGCGCAGCTCACTGATCTCGTGAAGGAAATCACCGCCCTGCCGGAACCCCGCCCGCTCGAATCCCGTATCCCGCTGTGGTCGCACTGGACCACCCTCACCGCCCTCATCTCCCTGTTAGGCGTCTTCTGGACCGGCCGCAAACTCAACGGCATGTTCTAACGGACCGACATGTTGCATTCAAGCCTTGGCGAGCGTGCCGAAGCGGTTGGCGATGGCCAGTGCGGGGTCGAGTGGGACATCCTGTCGTTGGACATCGGGCGGCACGCTGATGGTCGGCACGGGGCGCAGTTTGCGGTTGGCGAATTGTGGCAGGTACGCTCGTTCCGCCTCGAGCATCTCGGCCACCATTTCGCGGATTTCCGCGAGGGTCAGGACGGCTGATGTCAGCGGGTCGAGGGCCACGGCTTGCATCACCAATTCAGGGTCCCCGCTGAAGCTCGCGTCGACGGTCAGGCCCTGGACCAGCACGTTGGTTAGATTGAGAGCGGCGCATTGTGGTGGCAGGTTTCCGACCACTGTCGGGTGCAGGCCGAGACGATCCACATAGATGGGCACTTCCACGCAGCAGCCATGCGGCAGGTTGGTGATATAGCCGTCGTTGCGGACATTGCCATTGAGGCGGAACACCACCCCGGTTTCCTTCGCCTCGATGATATGCGAGCAATACTCGGCACTGCGGGGACCGAGTGCGGTGGACTCGATCGAAAGCGGTTCGGTGGTGGCGAATTTCTCCGCCAGCATGGCGCAGTACTTATAGTAAGCGCCGGATTCTCCGCCGAACGACGGCTCGTCGCAATAGAGCCCGAGGGCTTTTGGGTTTTTGCGAAAGTAGGGTAAATATTCGGATAGATGGCCGGTGCTTTCGGTCATGAAGTAACCGAAGTGGCGCAACACCTCGCCGCGCACTTTTTCATTCACATAGTAGCCCGGTTTCTCGAAGTTCGCCTTGAGGGCTGGATAGAGATCGCGGCCAGCGTGCTCGAGGCGGAGGAACCAGCCCATGTGGTTGATGCCAGCGGCCAGGAAATCGATCTCGTTTTTGGGTACGCCGGTATAGCTGGCGATCAGGTCCATGGTGGTTTGCACGCCATGGCAGAGGCCGACAAACTGGAGTCCCGGCACGCGGCCCAGCGCCCAGCAGCACATGGCCATCGGGTTGGCATAATTGAACAGGATCGCGTTGGGGCACAGCTCCTGCATATCGCGCGCGATTTCCATCAGCGCCGGAATATGCCGCAGTGCGCGAAACACGCCGCCCGGCCCCAGGGTATCGCCGATGCATTGATCGACGCCATACTTGAGAGGGATTTCATAATCCTGGCGGAATTCCGCGACCCCGCCGGCCTGCAACATCACCACCACATAATCCGCGCCACGGAGCGCCTCGCGCCGGTCGGTGGTGGCGGTGACCGTCGCGTTGACCCCATTGTCCTTGATCATCCGGCTCACAAACGCGTGCATTTTATCCAGCCGCGTGTGGGTCAGCGCCATCAGCCGGTATTCGCTGCCGGCGAGTGCGGGCGTGGCGAGGAAATCCGCCATGAGGGTTTTGCAGAACACCAAGCTTCCTGCTCCAAGCATTGCGATTTTGGCCATGGTCGAGTGATGGTTAGGGATTACGGGTGGAAAGCGGATGGCATGCGCTCAATCGGTTTTCAGAATGATGTCCTTGAACTGTACGGTCATCGGTTGGCCCGCGTGGAGTTGGAACGCGAGCACGCCCATCTTGGCGCCGGCGGAGGACTCGTCGGTCACGTCCACGGTTTGCTTGCCGTTGATAAAGTGCTGCAGGTGGCCGCCCTTGGCGACGATCTTGTATTCGTTCCATTCGGCGGGCATGATTGCAGCCTGGATCTCCTCGCTCTTGCCGACTTCACCGGTCACTTCCGGTTTGGCGCCGTCCTTGATGACGACCTTTTGCCCGCGCTGGGCGAGGATGCCACGGCGTTTTTCTTCATAGAGGATGCCGCTGTAGGTCTTGCCGCACTCGAAATCCGCCTGATAGCCGGCGACGACGGAATACTCGGGTTTGACGACCTTGCTGCGATACTGGATGCCGGAGTTGCCGAAACCCGCGGACTTGCCGTCGGCGTCAACGATTTTGTATTTGCAGGTGAGTTCGAAGTCCGCGACTTCGCCGTCCTGCCAGATGAGGAAGGTGTTTTCCTTGACGCGCAAATCCTTGGTGGTTTGGCCGGTGATGGCACCGTCTTTGACACTCCAGAATTCGGGTTGTCCTTTCCAGCCGGTGAGATCTTTGCCGTTGAAGAGGGATTTCTCCGCGGCATGTGCCAGCGTGGAGCCGAGGATGAGGGCGAGGGCGAGGGACGGCAGGAGCGGTTGCATGGTATATGTCTGTTAGGTTGCTTGGAAACAGCGCCATGATGATTGGGGCGCGGGTTCTGTTATGGCAGGAATTTCCCGCAGTGCAAGCACGTACCTTGGTTTCAGTGCGCCGCGAGCCATTCGAGCACGCGCGGGTTGAAGTCATCGATCCTCTCCCAGTGGAAGGCATGCCCGGCTCCCGGATAGAGATGCAATTCCGCGCCGGGGATGCCACCCGCGACTTCCCCGGCCATCCAGCGCGGGGTAAAAATGTCCGCGTCGCCGCCGATCACGAGTGTCGGACAACGGATGCGGCCCAGCTCAGCGAAAGTATCGTGGCCGGTGCAGGCTGCCGCCTGGGCCTCGAGCGCGTGCAATGGCTGCGGCTGGGCGTTTTCGGCGGCCTGCCGACGTCCATCCAGCAAGTCAGTCAGTCCTTGTGAGAGATCCCACGTTGGTTTCGAAAAAATCAGCAACTGGATATAGATCATGAACTCCTCGGGCCGGAGCCGCGCCTTGATGGTCTTGATATGATCGAAGACGCCGCGCGCATAAGCGTCGCAGCGCGCCCACGGGCACATCAGCACCATGGATTGCACGCGGTCGGGATGACGCAACGCAAGTTGTTGTGCGATGATGCTTCCCATCGAGCAACCGACCACCCGCACGCGCGCCAGGTCCAGCGCGTCGAGCAAGCCGGCGAAGTCATCGGCCATCATGGCGCTTGAATACGGTCCGGGCGGTTTGTCGGTGAGGCCCACGCCCCGGTTATCGGGCAGGAGGCAGCGGAACCGTTGCTGCCAGCACTTGGCGTGCAGTTCCCAGGCCGATCCCGGGGCGGTGATGCCCATAATCAACAGCACCGGATCGCCCGTGCCGCACTCGTCGTAGTAAAGTTGAATTCCGTTAGTTGGGATAGTCGGCATGGTGGGAGAAGTCAGGTCTGTGGCCGCAGTGCGGGAATGAGTGTGTCCTTGATCCATTTGCCGTCATGCAGTGTGACGCCGTCAGGATCCTCGATGGCCTGCACGGCCTCGTCTTCGCAGATGATCCAGCCGGAATAATTCCGCTCTAACAGCCATTGCGTGATGCCGATCAGATCGACTTTTCCCTGGCCCATCAGTGCGAACTCCGGCTCGCCGTCCCAGTCCTTGTAATGGACCAGGTTGATCAGCGGCGCGTAGTCGCGCATGATCCGCAGCGGATCCATGCCGCCGTTGGCAATGTGGCCGACATCCGGCGTCCACCCCGTGACAGCCGTGTCGAGTCTATCCAAAACGGCGCGGTAGTCCGATTCCGTGCGAATGATGGACGAGTGCGGCGAGTTGGGATGAAAGCTCGCGGGCACGCCGGCCTTGGCCGCGCGTTGCGACACGGCATTGAGGTTGGCCACCAGATTCGTCTGCCGCACTTCCAACTGGTGGCGGCCTTCGGGCAATTGCACGGTACAGAGTGTTGCGCCGGGAAAGCGTTGCAGCAGAGCGATCGTGGCATCAGCCTCGGCGCGTTCGCGCGCGGTTTCCTCCGGCAGGTTCCACGGCAACACCAGCGCGATGGCGGCAAGGTCCAGGCCGGCATTTTTCAGCGCCCGTTCCAAGCGGTCGGCTTCAAACATGTCGCCCATCCAGGAATGACTCGGCGAGAAGCCGGAGAACCCGGCCCGCGCCGTGACTTCGATCATGTGGCCAAGCCGCCCGGCGTGGGCGCGGCCCTGATCCTTCATAAACCAAGTGTAGGTTTCAGCTCCGAAACGAAAGGGTAGTGATTTCATGGGAATTAATGGCATTGTGTTTGTTAGATTTTGCGGTTCATGGAGATTTCTTCTGTTCGGGTTCCCGGTAGTCGGGGAAAACCATCACGCGCGGGCTGCGGACGCCGTTTTCGGCGATGATGAAGGCGACGCTGCGGCTGCGCGGGTCATGGCGCCAGCGGGTCGCGCAGAGTGGATAGAGCCGCTCATTGCCGGGGATGCGGAAGAAAAGGTTGACCGGATAATCGCGGTTGCCGGTGGTCGGCGCATCGAGGGTCACGCGCGAATTCGGCTGGATAACGAGCTTCTCGGAACCAAGCGTGCCGCCGACGGGGTTCTTTGTTAGATTGAACCACAGTGTTTGGCCGGGCTTGAGTTTGTCGGCTCCGGCATTGATGACTTGCATGCGCACCGGGGCAACGGGGTTGGCGGGATCGCTGGTAACTAACAGATAGAAGTCGGTGAGCCCCTCGGCGACGGCGACGCCCGGGGCACCGGGCGGGACTTTGGTGGGATCTTCCGGTGGGGCGGACAGCAGGCGCAGGTTCAGAGGGCCGCCCGGAAGCTGATAGACCTTGGAGAAATTCATGCGCGGCAGGTTAACCTCGCGGCAGGTGGCGCCATCGAAGAGTTGGAGTTTTTCCGGTGCGTCATCCGGGCCGTCAAGGAACAGGATGCGGCACGTGTGTTCGGGCGCCTTCTGGGCGAACGCGGCGGCGGGGAGAAGGAGGATGAGGAGGAAAAGCTTCAAGTTAGGTGGGATTTGTCACGGGCTGTCATTGGTCATTGGTCATTGGTCATTGGTCATTGGTCATTGGTAAGAGAACTTCGCGCGGATTTTTTACTAATGACCAATGACTACTGACCAGTGACTTTTTCTTCACACCTCATTGGCGGCGAGCCAGCGGAACGAGACGAGTTGGAATCTGCGGCCGTAGGTTTTGTTGGTGGTTAGGGTTGGCGGGTTGAGGATGTCCGGAGCATCGGTGGGATCGAAGAATTCACGGGTGCGGCGCACCACCGCCTCGCAGACGGCGCGGGCGAGCACATGGCCGTGGGCGTCGCGGGCATCGCCGTAGGCACGGATGGTGAAGGTGTCGTCGCGGGCTGTTAGAACTGGGGCGAGCGGGCGCAGGATATCGGCCTGGCGGGTCCACCCGGGCAGGCCGTAACCGCTATAACCGACGGCGGCATCGGGGAACTTGTATTCGGCATCGGCGGGGCGCTCGGGCACCGCGAGGGCGACGGTCGAGAGTGCTTGCATCGCGGCAAACGGGTTGGTGGCGGGGGACTTGGTCACCTCGTTGAGGGCGGACTGGAGAGTGCCGGCCAGCGCTAGGTTGCCGGATGAAAGCTGGCGGTTGACGAATTCCGCGAGTGACAGGAACGGCCCGCGCAGGCGGATTTGGTCCACGACTTTCTCGGCCAGGGCGTCGAGGAACTTGTCATCTACGGTGCGGTAGCCGGCGAATTCGGTGGCTTCGGGGAAAGCGCCGGAAGAGCCGGGTTGGCCGGCCTTGGTGTCTCCGGCGGTTGAGAAGCGGGTCAGCGGGTAATCGGTTTCAGGGGAAAGCGCGGTATCCCACGAGGTGGCGGACTCGTTGATATAAGGGACGCACTGCTTGCGGGCATGGCCTAACAAGGCGCGCCAGGCGGTCACCGAGGTGGAGTTGACGTTGAACATGCCCGCGACTTCGAGGCGCGCGGCGATGGTTTTCCAGGCCTCGGTTTTGTTGACGTGATCGGTGTAGAGTTTGGTGGCGTTGGCGGCGCTGGCGGTGGCTGCGGCCATGTCGGTTAGGATCGGCTGATAGGCGCGGTTGGCGAGCGGTGTTTTGCCGGTGACGAAATCGGTGTAGGTCGATTGCTGGCTCCTGCCGGCCGTGCCGTAGGTGGTGGGATCCGGCGTGATCGACGAGGCGAACCAATCGTCAAAGAGCAGGTGGTTGGCGCAGTAGGAATCGTCGTACTGGAGGTTTTGCGGGTAGTTTTCATCCTTGCTGTTGACCACGGCGTTGGCGGGCAGCAGCGGGGACGCGTCGGAGTTGCCGATCAGATTGAACGCGAAGGGCGGGATCGGGTTCTCGTAACGCAGGTCCCAGTGCATCAGTTCTCCTAACGAAACGAGCGGACGGGACGGCAGTTCAGCGATGACACAGCGCGAGAGACCGTCGGCGATGTTGAAGCCGGTGACGATATAGCCGCGGTTGGTTTTGTCATCGGCATTGGGCAGCAGGCTGTCGCCACCGGCGGGATGTTTTACAAAACTGTAGTCGAAGGGTGAATTGACCGGGTGATCGCTGCCGATGTAGTCGTAGTAGAGGAAATACTCCACCTTGTCCAAGCCGCCCATGGCGGTGTAATTGACCAGCGGGCTGGATTGGACGAAGCCCTTGGCGGCGAGGTGGGTGCGGCTGGCCATGCGCGCGCCGAAGATGGTCGATAGAAACGGGGTCGGGTTGCTTTGACATTGGCCGAGGGTGCCCTCGGCGAGTTGAGTTAGAGGTTTGTAAACGACGTTGGCGATATCCGTAGTGTAAACCATCCGATAGGCCAGATCCCAACTGCCGGAGACAGACATGTCGAGGTAGATGCCCACCCCGTGGGCTTCGTCATGGTAGATCGTGTCGAATTTGGCGTCGGCCTTGAGGGTGGCGGTGCCTGGCAAAGTGAGCGTGGCTCCGCTATTGTCCTTGACGGGGAAATAGTGACCACCGCCGCTGCGGTAGCCGGGTTGCAGTGCAATCGACGTGCCGGCGGTCACCGGGATGATGTTAACGGGGCTGAAGAGGCGGGTCTCGCCCGGCTTGAGGGTAAAGGCCTCATTGATTTCGTAGCGCAGGGAACCGGAACCTGAAAGCGGCGGAGAGTTGTTTTCATTACCGGACGTCAGGGCGTTGTAATTGCTGTTGGGGGTGCCATTGATGGTATAACGCAGGGCGACGGGAAGCGGACGCGGGATGTTGAAGTTCAGATTTGGCGAAGTGATCTCCATGTTATAGGGATTCCACATCGTGAGGACCGGGGTCAACAACAGGCGCGGCTCCAGCATGTTGGGGTCGCTGCCGACGGGGCCGGCGCTGTGGGAAAACACCCATTGCATGCGGGCGATCACCGGCAGGATGCGCACCTTGTGGAGAAAGCTGAACTTGTCGCCAAAGATGGCTATCGCGTGGGTCGGGATGGAGATCCTGCCGGAGGCGGTGGCGGTGATGCGCTTGTAAAGGGTGGCGTAGTCCATCAGGTTCGCCCAACTGGTCACGGCGCCGTGTGAATAGATCGCGCCGGTGTTGGTGTCTCCCCGGTAGGCGGCCCACGGGTAGAACATCGAGCTGGCGGGCACCGTGTTGTCGGGCGTGGGACGTGTGAACGGAGTGTCCTGCGTGGGCGTCAGGCGGAACAATGGCAGGCCTGACATCGGCTGGCTGCCCCAGCTTTCGGTTAGAAGCGAGAGATCCTTGCGCCAGCCGCCGTTGGCGGTGTTGGTCAGCAGCCCGACCGAGACCGCCGACAGGTCATGGAAAAACTCGCGCGAGATTTTGTCGGCGGTTTTGGTGGCGATGAGGTCGCCCTGCTGCAAGGTGATAGCCTTGGCGGCGGGCGCGGCATCATCTAACAACGACGGCATGCGGAACGGTTCGGGATCGGCGATGGCGTGCGATCTGGCCAGCACCGCCCAGCGTGCCGCCGAAGTGGCGGGGTCGGGTTTATAGGGCTGCGGCAGGCGGGCTTTTTGGTTTTCGCCGCCGATCCACCAGGCGAGGTTGCCTGCTTGGCGGCCACCGGTGACGGCAGTGGGGGTGAGATGGACTTGCAGTTTGTCGCGACCGGTTCCGTTGCCGAGAGCGCCCTTGCCGATGACGGTCACCTTGCCGTCGGCCGGTGTTGTGTCCGGCAGGGTGGTGGGATCATCGGTGTTGGCGGAGGTCAGCCAGGCGACGAAGCGTTTTTTCTTTTCCGCAGCGTAGTTGCCCGGCGATTTCGGCCGGGCTTTGAAATTACCGCTGGTTTCGTGGTCATCGCCTTGCCAACTCTTCCACACGCCGAGCACCGGCGGGTTTTTTTTGTCGAGGATGTCGGCGCGGGCGGTGACGCGCGTGTCGATTCCGGCCTGGCGTTGCAGGTCGCCGAGCGCGAGCATCAGCGCGAGGCGGGCGTTGGCACGGGCGGTGCCAATGGCCTCGGCCTGCGCCGACGCACGCAGCGCGATGCCCGAAAGCGACAACAGCCCGACCGCAAGCACCGTGATCAGGACCATCAACATGAGCGTGATGGCCAAGGCGAAGCCGCGTTTGAAATCAGGCAAGGTGTCAGTGGCACACTGCCACATGGATTTCATGGGTGCAACATAAGCCGTGCCCGCACCAAAACCAAGCGGAAATGTTTGGAACTCGGACTGGATGGCCTAACGACCAGCCGCCGTTAGCCTGCGTTCGAGGTCGCGGCGGAGGATGAAATCGACAAAGTGCAAGGCATTGCGGTTGGCAGCGAAAACAGCATTCCCCTACCTCATTGTTCACCCCTCTCCGCAGGGCTGATGCGTCGTTCAATGACGATGTCTCCTAACAGGTCGCTCTGCCGCACGACGAACTGGTTGAGTTTCATCAGTTCCAGCAATGCGAGGAATGTCACGATCACCTCCGCCTTGGTGGTGGCGGATTGGAAAAGCTCTTCAAAACGGCGGGACTCGCCGGGTTGGAAGTGCTGCATGAGCCACTCGATTTTGTCGGAGGTGGTGAACCGGTCGTCGATGATGTCGCCGAAGTCATGGGACTCCTCGAAGCGTTTCAGGACCTTCTGGAAGGCACGGATGAGGTCGAAAATGGAAACTTCGGCGAGTGGCGGCGGTTCTTCCGCGGGCCAGTCCGAGATGTCCGGTTGGTGGGCGAAGCGTCCTTCTTGTTCCAGTTCGCGCAGCGTGAGGAAGCCGGCGGCGTCCTTGAATTTTTTGTATTCGATGAGTTGGCGGATGAGTTCCCAGCGCGGATCGTCCTCTTCCGCATCTTCCGCGGGCGGCTGATCGGCGCGTGGCAGCAGGGTGCGGCTTTTCAAATACATCAGGTTGGCGGCCATCACAATGAACTCGGAGGCGAGGTCGATGTTGAGCAGCTTGAAAGTGTTGATGTAATTGAGGTATTGGCGGGTGATGCGCTCGATGGAAATGGCTTGGATGTCAACCTCTTCCTTTTTGATCAGGTAGAGCAGGAGATCGAGCGGACCTTCGAAGATTTCGAGGCGTACTTTGTAGTCGGTGGCTTCCACGGGATGGCTGGTACGGGGTGTGTGGCTTGGGGGACGAGGTAAATTTCCCTCGCCTTGACGGCAGAGGAGGATATGAATTGCGGCGCTGCAAGCCGAACTGAATTATGGATGCCAAGCAATCGCAAAATTTCAACGAACGTCTGAGCCAGTGGGTGGCAAGCCAAGGATTCTGGTTTCAAGTTCGTTACTCGATGTCCGGAAGCGGCGTCAAACAACGGCTGATGGTGTATTTGCTGCGGCTGGGCACGCGCCTGCTGGTTTTCCTGATGATCGTCGCCGTGGCAGGCGGGATTTATTTATTGAAGCGCACCGATACGGCGCACTTCAGTAAAATGCTGGAGAATGATCTCCAGACCGGACTGTCGGCCTCGGTGTTGGAGATGAGGGGAAACAAGAGTGCGCATGGCCAACTCGAAATCACCCGGCTGGCGGCCGAAGGAGGATCTGAAACATTCTTCAACACTCTGGCAGCGAGAAATATCCGCTGCACCATGGGACTGCTGGACGGCTTGGTGGGGCTCTGGAGTCCGGGCGTCGTATTCATTGCGAGGTTGGAGGTGGACCTCAAGGCGGGCACCGATGACGCCGCATCCGCAAACAAGCTGGCTCAATCGGTGTTCAGGAAGTCCACGAAGTTTGATGCGAATGCCTTTGAAGTGGCGGATGCCACCGTGCGCTGGGGATACTCCGAGCGCACCGCCGGGGCCATTGAAGCCAGCACCCTGAAAATCCAACGCACCGAAACCGGATGGCGAATGATTTTCAAGGGCGGCTCGTTTCACCAGAATTGGCTGCGCAAACTCGAAATCGTCAATCTCGTGGTGGTTTGCGATCCCGAAGGACTTGTTTTCGAGAAAGCGGAATTGAAGCAGGGCCTGGGCACGGTGAATTTCACCGGTCTGCGCGTGACCGGCGGCGAACGTCCGCAAGTCAGCGGCACCGCGCAAATCCGCAATCTCGCATTGGAATACATCCTGCCCTCGGCACATGAGAATTTTTTGGAAGGTTCGATTTCCGGGGATTTCCAAGTATCTGGTTCTACCAACTCCGCAGATGGGATTGGTTTTGCGGGACAGGTCGTGCTGGATGGCAAGGACATGGTGACGCTGCGCGAACACATCCACCTGTTGAAAGCCCTGTCCGTGGTGGACTTTTCGAGAAACTACCACCGCGTCGATTTCCGTGAAGGAGCATTCCAAATCAAAACGACTCGCGGCGGATTGGAGTTGTCCGATATTCAATTGAAGGCCGGGGATTTGTTCACCCTGGATGGGAGCATGAAGGTGCGACTGCCGACCCAGAAGGAAATCCAAGCGGCGTCGGCGGTCCCGACGGACATGGGGAATTCGCCGTTGTTCGGTGGCGATGATCCGACCTCCAAAGGATGGAAAAAGTCCCGGACCGAGTCTGAAATCACCTTGAAACGGGCCGCCCAAGAAGCCCGCCGGATCAAAGAGGGAAAGCAGAACCCCGAGTCGCTTTCATTGTTAGATAGACTCGACTCAAACATCGAAATACGCCAACTGCAACGCCAGACGTCCGAGCACATGTCCCGGATACTCCGCTACGAGGGCATGCTCCGGATCACGATTCCAAAGGACGCGTTCGAGCGCGGCCGCGAGCTGCAAACGCGGTATCCCGTGGATAGCACGACCGGCAGGATTCCACTCGCGGTACCGATCAATGGAGCCCTCTACGAACTAACCCTCAAGCAGGCGGAGGATATTTATGAGCAGGGGCGGCGCTAGCGTGCTGCCTTTGCGCTGGAATTCGAAACTTTTTGCTTGTCGCGGAGTTTTTGCCATGAGGCTTCCGTGCCACGATGTTCAACCCTGTTTGATCTCCAATGAAAACAATCCCTGTTTCCTTCATGTTAGGCGGGATGATGGCTGCAGCCATGACTTTCGCCCAAACCGAGGGCAGTCATCCGGGACCGCCGCTTGCCGACGGTGGCGGCAAACATGGTCCGCCACGAGTTTTTGTGGAGACGTGGAAAGCCGCTGACAAGGATCACGATGGATTCCTCACCAAGGAGGAATTCGACGCGATGCCGCGCATCCAGAAACTGCCGGATGAAAAACGCCTGCACCTGTTTCAACGCTTGGATAAAGACAATGACGGCAAGCTCAGCCGCGAAGAACTCGGCCCCATGGCCAGACCCCATGGAGAGCAGGGACCGCCCATGCGGCGTCTGTGGGAATTGGATGCGGACAAGAGCGGCGGCATCAACCTCGAAGAATTCAAGGCCGGCCCGCTCTTCAAGAAACTGCCCCCCGAAAGACAAGACGAACTCTTCCGCAGACTCGATACCAACCGTGACGGCATGATCACTCCCAAGGACAAACCGGAACCGCCATTCAAACACGAGGGCGGCAATGCCCGCCCGCATCGAACCGAGGACGGCAAACCCCCGGTCCCGCCTTCCCCGGTCCCGCCTCCTCCGGGCACTCCCTGATCTTTATACACAATTGCCGGGAACGATTGATCGCTGGGTGTTCAGCGCGGGTTGGTGTGCCACGGTCGCTCCGCGATCAAAATGGTGATCGGAGATCCATGAGATGTGTATAAATTGTTCGCTTGCGCTCGTGGAATGAAAATCTACTCTGTGGCCAAGGGTCGCCCCGTGGTGGGGCGACCTAAGTCGTAACGACTCACAACTCGAAAGAAACTCTCAATGCTCGCAAGACCCACAGGAAACCGGCCGCGCTTTGCAATCGTTCTGGCCATCACCGCAGTGGCTGCGTCCGCCGTGGCAGAGGACGCGAAGCCTCCGAAACAAAAGATGCTTTTCGATCTCTTCTCCCCCATCATGCGGGACATCGGGTCATTCAACACGCAGCGAGCCGAAATACTGTCCGGGCCGATCCCGATCAAGACCAACAAGTTCGTCCATGGAAAGGGAATGACGCCGGCCACCGCCCGGCAGTGGAACGTCCGATTGGGCCAGTCCAAGTTCAAGATCACGATCGACGACGAAGCGGAGAACTGGACGATCGCCGACTCGCTCTCCAGAGTCGAACAGATCCCCGCTGTCTATCGCCGCTGCTTGGAGGTGATCTCGGAAGAAGGCAAGACCGGTCTCACATTTTACAAGGGACTCGGCGGAGCGCACGGTGGGCAAGACTATATCAATGTCGAGCCCGGTGCCAGGGCACTCTGCATGGTCCACGAGGCCGGCCACTGTCTCGAGCAGCGGGCACGGAATACCGTGACCAACATTCTCGTGCAGTGGCAGGAAGCCATCAAGCAGGACAAGATCGACGTCTCGGGCTACGGCAACCAGAATCACTGGGAGGATTTGGCCGAGTTTGCCCAGCTTTATGCGCATTGCATCGACCATGTAGCCGGCAAGGGAATGAAGGGACAACTCCAGAAGCTGTCTGCCAACCGCTTCAGACTCTGGGAGCACATTTTACAAACGAGCGGGGCGCTGCCCCCGCTGTATCTTGACAAGGTCTTCGGCCACCTTGCGAAGGATCTGGGCAAGGGCAACAAGGAAAAGGCCACGATCCTGTCCGGCCCGGAGGACGTCGAGGTGGTCAAGTATGTCGACGGCTGGAAGAAGACACCGGTTTCCGGCAAGCAGTGGATGATCGGCCTGGGCCAGTCCAAGTTCAAAATCACCATCGATGCCGCAGTGAATCAATGGAAGATAGAAGACGCCATGGCCCTGGTCGAAAAGCTGCCCCCCTTGTATCGCCGCGGTCTCGAGGTCGTGTCCGACAAGGGGGAGACCGGCCTGTCGCTCTTCGATGGCGGCTCGGCCTACGGCATACCGGAGATGATCGGCGCGGGCGCGGGCGTCAGCCCGGCCGTGATTGCCCACGAGATCGGTCACGTACTGGATCAGGAGGCCCGCAAATCGGACAAGGACATCATGGGTAAGTACGTTTTGGCCAAGATGCGGGACAATGTTCACACCTCGGCCTATGGCGACGGGCCGATCCACGAAGACCACGGCGAGTTCGCCAAGTTGTATGCCCTCTGCCTGGACGCCGGGACGGAGCAGCTTGCCAAGCTTAGAGAGCTTTCACCGGCCCGCTGCGCCGTGTGGGAGAGAATGCTCGTCCTCACCAAGGCCATACCCGCCGACAAGGCTGAGACCAAACTGGATTTCGATTTCGACGGTGAGTACAAGAAGTGGCTGAAGCGTGATGAGGCGATGAAGCCGCTCCTCAACGAGGTCAACGAAAACATCAGGGTCGCTCTGGCAATCAAAGAGGGCAAGGAATAGCGGACTCGGATGCGCTGCGGCTCGTGCCGGGCATCATGAGCTGGACCTGCTCAAGTGACTATTTTTGCCGGATTCAGCCGTAGCGTCCTTCGATGTATTCGGCAGTTTTCGGATTTTTGGGATTCACAAACAACTCGGCGGTGGGTGAGTGTTCGATGAATTCGCCCATCAGCATGAAGATGCACTCGTCGCTGGCGCGGCGGGCCTGGGCCATGTTGTGCGTCACGATCACGATCGTGTAGCGGCCCTTGAGTTCGAACATCAACTCCTCGATGGCGCGGGTACCCTCGACATCGAGCGCGGAACATGGCTCATCCATCAGGATGATCTCCGGCTTGAGCGGGAGCAAGCGGGCGATGCAGAGTTTCTGCTGTTGCTCCAATTGGAGTCCCGTGGCGCGCTGGTTCAAACGATCTTTGAGGTCTTTCCAGAGACCGACTTCGGTGAGCGCTTTTTCGACGGCGGCATCGAGGTCGCTACGAGTCGACTGGCGGCTCTCGTTGTGGATCCTGATGCCGAAGACCACATTCTCGTAAATCGAAATGGGCAGCGGATTCGGCCGTTGAAACACCATTCCGACCGACTTGCGCAATTCCACGAGCGAAACGTCCGGGTCGTAAATGTTCTTGCCGAGCAGCTTGATCTCGCCCTGGGTGGTGACGTAGGTGTAGCGCTCGTTGATGCGATTGAAGCAGCGCAGGAGCGTGGTCTTGCCGCAACCGGACGGACCGATCAGCGAGGTAATGATTCCGTGTTTGATATCGACATTGATGTTGATGAGCGCCTGGAACTTGGCGTACCAGAGGTTCAAGTCGCGGGTGGTGATGCTGAATGCCGGAGTATCGCTCATGCCTGAATCTTTTCTAACCGAAAATTCCCATCACGTAGTCGTAGGTCCGCTTATCCTTCGGATGATCGCCGAAGATGACGTCGTTCGTGTCCAATTCAATGATCTCGCCATTCCACAGGAACATCGCGCGGTCGGCCAAACGGCGTGCCTGCTGGGTCAGGTTGGTGACGAGAATGATGGTCATCTCGTGACGCAGTTCCTTCAGCACCTCCTCAATGCGCATCGTGGTCACCGGGTCGATGGCGATGGAGAACTCGTCGAGGCAGAGAATCTCCGGTTGGTGCGAGAGGGCGCGGGCTATGGTCAGGCGTTGTTGCTGACCGCCGGAAAGCTTGGTGCCGAGCGAGTCCAGGCGGTCTTTCACCTCATCCCACAGCGCGGCCTGACGGAGGCATTTCTCGACCAAGCCGTCCAAATCGCTTTTGGCCGTCATGCCGACGCAACGCGGGGCGAAGGCGACATTGTCGTAGATGGAGAGCGGCAGGCCGACGGGCAGCGGGGCGACCATGCCGATCTTGCGGCGGAGTTCATAGACATTCCTCACGTTGCGCACGCATTCGCCATCCACTTTGAGCGTGCCGGCAACCGTGGCGGCAGGATTGAAGTCGATGGTGCGGTTGATACAGCGCAGCAGTGACGTCTTGCCGGATTGGGCGGGCCCGATGATGCCGAAGATCTCGTGGCGATGGATGTCGAAGGTGATGCCGTGAATCACTTCCTTGGTCCCGTAGGCAAGGCGCAGATCCTGGATTTCAATGTGTTTGTCGGCGGTCATCGGCATGGTTACCATTTTTTCCGGTTGCGCAGCCATACGCGCAGGGTGATGGACGTGGCATTCACCGCCAGCACCACGCCGAGCAGGATCACGGCAGTGGCGAACGGCAGCGACGGCTTCACTCCCGGCACTTGGGTTGACAGCGCGAACAGATGCATGGAAAGCGCCATGCACTGGTCATTCAGTTGGTAGGGGAAAAAATCGCCACGCTCCACCGCCTTGTAGAAAACCGCCCCGGTGAACATGATCGGCGCGGTTTCGCCAGCCGTCCGGCTGACTTCGAGGATGATACCGGTGAGGATGCCACCGACCGAGTTGGGCAATACCACGGCTTTGATCGTCTGCCAGCGGGTGGCACCCACGTTCCAGCAGGCTTCGCGGAAACTCCGCGGCACTGATGCCAGCGCTTCGCGGGTGCTGGTGATGACGACCGGCATCGTCATGATAGCCAGCGTCAGCGCGGCGGAGATCACCGAATAACCGAACTGCGCGGCATAGACGAAGGCCCCCAGACCGAAGAGCGCATGCACGATGCTGGGCACGCCCGCCAGGTTGATGACGGCCATGCTGATGACCCGGTGAAACCAGTTCTCCCTGGCATATTCGTTCAGATAGATGGCCGCCAGCACCCCGATGGGAGTTGAAATCGCCAGCGCCACCACGATCAGATAGATCGTTCCCACCAAGGCCGGCCAGATGCCGCCCTCGGTCATTCCACGCAGCGGTGGATCTAGCAGGAAATCCAGCGACAAGGACGGCATGGCACGCACCACGATGTAGCTCACGAGCCACAGCAAGGGCAGGACCATCGCGGCGGCCATGGAAAAGAAAATCCACTTGGCGGCGGCCTCGCGTCGTTCTTTCTTGCGCACGAAAGGAGTGGCCGTGAACCGGCTGGCGGAACCGGATTCGGTCCCGGTGGTAGCGGATGGTATTCGGGGACTGTTCATTTCTGCCGGATTCCACGCACGACAAAGTCAGCGGTCACATTGATCACAAAGGTGATGAAGAAGAGCAGGATGCCTGTCAGGAAAAGGATACGGTAGTGCTCGGATTGTGCGGGGGCCTCGCCCAGTTCCGCAGCGATGTTGGCAGTGAGGGTGCGCACGGAATCCAGTATTCCATGCGGAATGTTCACGGCGTGTCCGGTGGCCATGAGAACGGCCATGGTTTCTCCCACGGCACGGCCCACGCCGAGCAGCACCGCCGCCAGCAAGCCGTTCTTCGCGGCAGGGAGCAACACCCGATAGACGATTTGCCAGCGCGTCGCGCCCAGTGCCAACGCCGCTTCCCGATAGGTATCGGGCACGGCCTTCAGCGCATCCTCGGAGATCGAGGCGATAATGGGCACGCACATCAGCGCCAGAATGATGCCGCCGTTGAGGATGTTCACCCCGACGGGAGCGCCGGTCATCTGTTGGACGATCTTGCTGGTTACGGTCAAGCCAATGAACCCCCACACCACGCTGGGAATGGCGGCCAGCAGTTCGATGACGATCTTCAGCACCTCCTTCAACTTCGGTCCGCAGAATTCGGAAATGAAAACAGCCGCACCCAAGCTGAACGGCACCGCCAGAAACACCGCCAGACCGCTGACACACGCGGTGCCGACGATGAGCGCGAGCACGCCGTAGCGGACGTTGGAAACGGACGTGGGATACCACTCCGGGCTGCACAGGAATTGAGTTAGATTGAAGTTCTTGCTCCACAAGACCGGAGCCGCCTCCTTGAAGACGAAGAAGAAAATCGCCAGCACGAAGATGATGGCGCTCACCCCGCAGAAGCGGATGAGGAGTTCCAACATCTTCTCACCGCAAACCGCCCAAAGGGGACGCGCCGGGCGCAAGGATTTTCCGGTAAGAGACGGCAAAGCCATTATTTCAGTTGGAAATAGAGAGCCGGGTTACCATCAGGCAGCGCCTATGTCATAAGACCTCATGTACTCGATCATTTGGTGCGCGCGGCGGCCGGCAGCGGAACATAGCCGCAGGCTTCCAGAATCTTCTGGCCGGCGTCGGACATGCTCCACTCGAGGTATTTCTTCAGCTCGCCGGTCGGTTCGCCGAGTGAATAGACCTGTAGCGAACGGGCAATCGGATAGGACTTGTCGAGCGTGTTGGCCACGGATGGCTCCACTGCGGGTTGGCCGGGCTTCGACGCCACCTTCAGCATCTTGACCTTGCCCGGTTCGTTGTAACCCATGCCGCTGTAGCCGATGGCCGTCGGAGTGGAAGCCACGAGGTCCACGACTTCCTTCGAGCCGTTCATGTCGCGTGAGCCGAGCTTGAAATCCTTCTTGTTGAGAATGTGCTCGCGAAAGAACTCGTAGGTGCCGGAACTGGACTGGCGGCTGACGCGCACGATCTCATCGCCGGCTCCACCGGGGATCGTCACGCCGATGTCCGACCACTTGGTGACCTTGCCGCCTTCCATGTAAATCTGCGCGATTTGCTCGGCGGTGATTTCGGTGAGCGGGTTGTCCTTGTGAACATAGATACCGAGCGCGTCGTAGCCGATGATGAATTCCTTCGGCTCCTTGCCGGTGTTTTTCTTCGCGGTTTCGATTTCCTCCGGCTTCATGTTGCGGCTGGAGGTGGCGATGTCGATGGTGCCCTTGGTGAGTGCGGCGATGCCGACGCCCGAGCCACCGCCGGAGACTTCGATCGCCACGCCCGGCGAGACTTTCTTGTATTCCTCGGCCCATGCCTGGGCGACGTTCACCATGGTGTCCGAGCCTTTGACCTGGATCGTGGTTTTCCTGGCGGTTCCGCCGCCTTTGCCACCGCAACCGGCAAGCAGCAAGGAGGCGATCAGACAGTTCGCGGCACCCGACAGGATTCTTATGTTAGATATGGTGGTAGTGGTCATGGTCTTCGTGGTTGTTTGTTAGATATTGGTATTTTCTCCGAGAATGGCGCCGACGAGGTCATGGATGTGCTCGTGGATGAATTGATAGGTGCTTTCGTAAGCGGCGGTCACATCGGTCTGCGTCCCATGGGTCTGGGACGGATCCTTCACACTCCAGTCGAGGAATGCCAGTTTGCGCGGCTTGCGGGGGAAAGCTTTGCCGGCTTCCGGCGCCAGCGCGACGATGACGTGATAATGTTCCAGATTGGGCACTTGATTGATGGCCTTGGGGGCCAGGCACGCCACATCGAGATTTTTTTCCTTGAGGAATCCGAGGGTCATCGGGTCGATGGATTGAGGCTCCAAGCCCGCGCTGGTGAAGATGAACCTGGGCTGGTTGAGCGAACGCGCAATGGCCTCGGCCATCTGGCTGCGGCAGGCATTGTGATCATCGATGAACAACACCCGGAACGCCTCCGCGCCGGCGTGTTTCAGGTATTCGCCGGTACACATGTAGAGCGTTTCCATGCAGATGTTGCGGGCCTGATCGGAGACACGCTCGAAGCGGCGGCTGATCATGATGAGCGGATTGAGCGCCTCGAAGGGCAGCTTGTCCTCACGGAACAGAGCAATCAGATAGTTGTTCAATTTGCTCTTGAGGAGATCCACCGCCTGCTCGGTATCAATGGTCCTGCGGGCCAGCTCCGCATCCTGATTCACGAACGCCCGGGTGGCGTCGCGCAGCATCGGAATGGAGAGATCGGCAATTTCCAGAATGCGATCCATGGGAATCTGCCCGGTCAGGTCCAGCAGTTTGAGCGTTTGCCGCGCGATGCTTTCAGCGTAATCCCCCACGCGCTCGAGTTCGAGGTTGACCTTGATGGTGGCGTAGGCGAAGCGCAGGAGCCCGGCCACCGGTTGCTGGCGGACGATGAACTCCAAGCACAGGCGGTCCACCTCCTTTTCCAGTTCGTCGATGTATTGGTCGCGCAGGATAATCGCGTAGGCGGTCTGGCGGTTGCGGTCGGTCAGCGCCTTGATGCAGTCCCGCAGGGCCTTTTCGCCGAGCGCGGACATCTCAGTGAGTTTGCCGCGAATGCGGTCAACTTCACGCTGCATGGATTCTTCAAGGTGCGTTGGCATGGCGGACTGCTGGAAAATGGCTTGGAGAGTGGGAGCGAATGGGATCGCGATCACTGGCGAGCGGAAATCATAAGTGGGGGCCGACATTGCTGGATGCGGCACATGGGTAATCACATCTTCGGGACGCTGCTGGCAAGTCAAAATTTCCGTCGAAATTTCCGTCAACCCTGTCCCGTCGTGTTCCATCTCATGCCGTCTGCGCCGATCATTGCCCGTGGCCGCCAGATTGCGAAATCTCTCGTGTAACAATTTTGTCACCAAAGGAGTTAGATCCGCAGGGGTGGTGCAGAGATCCCTGATGAGGGCGCGTGCTTCATCCTGATGGTGGCCGTCTGTGACGAGCTTGCGGATTTCGCGCACCCAGAGTTGGTCGTCCTTGCCGCTGCCGATGAGCGAGCCGCGTTCGGCCAGGAGCATGGCCGTGATAGGCGCGGGCGTGGCCGTCGATGTGCAGGGTGGCGGTGGCGGCAGGATTGGCGGCCATCCAATCCTCGCAAAGTTGTGCGGCCCAGCCTTTGCCGTCGCCAGCGGTGGTGAGGAGTTTGATTTTCCCGCGCAGGGTTTTGGCTTCGGGACAGCGGTCGATCCCTAACAACTTTCCCCATTCGCCCGGTGCGTTGGAGCGGAGTTGTTCGATGGATTTGATGCGGCACAGGGCAAGCATGCCCAGTAACATGAAGATGTGCTCCAGTCCTTGGATTTTCCCATATTTCGGTCTGATGTACGCTTATGCTCGGAAAATAAGTTCCGCGATGGGAATTTCCCAGGATTCGACACGGATCGGTGGATGGTCGGGCATGGGCGTCGTCTCCTTTTTCTCGCGTTGGACAAACCCCAGCAAGGTGATCGATTCAATGCGGTGTTGGTCAATCAGCGGCCGGAGTTCGGATGCGGCGTCCTTGGATAATCGGGCGAATTTTCGATAGGGCGCCTTGATGGGGGTCACGTGGATATATCCCCTTTCATCGGGTATGGAAAGGGCTACCTCATCGCCGACGCTCAACCCAGCCAGGTATTCTACAATCCTGCGGGAGGGTTGCTGCCAACCCGCGTAATCGAGCACGAAGTCTTTAAGGCCCAGTGTGCGATAGCGCAGGCACGGATTGGGGTCGGGTTCGGAAACCGGAACGAATACCGAATCGATTGCCTCGATTTCTGATAACATCCGGAAAAGAGCGGATGATTTTGCAGGTTCGGCATGAGAGCATACGGTGAGGGTTTTACGGGCCCGAGTCATCGACACATAAAGGAGCCGGACCGCCTCGTCGCGCTTATCATTGTTCCATGCGGGATCGTCGATCACCAGGACGTGGTCGAACTCCAAACCCTTGGCACCATGCGCCGTGGTCAGCACGACCGAGTCGGTTCGCCTTAAACCGGCGCGCCATTCGCGAAGTCCGTTACGAAGATGAAGCGCAATGGTGGACGCGGGCACCGCCGTGGTTTCGTCCAAGCTCATCGCCAATTCGCCAATAAGATCCGCAATCGCGTCGGCGGATTCCGACCCCGAGAATGTCTCGGCCAGATTCGCCGGTTTGATCAGCGCATGGGGGGCGGATTCCAGATCCAGAAGCGCTTTAAGGACACTGCGCTCCTTATGCAGTGGGACGGTGGCATCGGCGCGCACATGGACCGGTATTCTCGCGA